>CAYMAF010000099.1:0-10265 GCA_964388365.1 uncultured Gammaproteobacteria bacterium
AGCACGGTCTCGTACTCTGCGCGTATCTCTGCCTCACTCGGTTGGTTTTCCTCCATGAACCGGTTGATCATCGACCGCGCCAAGACCTGCTGCCTCTGCAGCTCGAGCTGTACGGCTATCGTCCTCTCGTTGTGAAGCCCTCGGCTCTCGGCGGCTTCCGCTAGAACATCGAGACTGACGAGGCTCTCAAGCACGGCTTCGCGCTCCTGAGACGTCAACTGATCCGCGGGCTTCTGGAGCACATTGAGGGCGTAATAGCGGAAGACGGATTCTTTGATCTCTCGCCCATCGGCCGTTTGAACCGTTGCCGTGCCGAGCGCGTCGCTGCCGGCGTCTCTCGTGTCGGTCGATCCCGTCGACGGTTGCTGCGTGCAGCCGAATGCGGCCATCGAGACCGCCGCAACAGCGGCGGAAAGGGCTTTCAGAGTCATCGTGAATCCTTAAGTGGCTTTCGGGCTAGTCTTTGTTGGGAGGGTGGGCAATCAGGCTCAGCGCGTGAATGTCCGTTTTCATGAGGTCCCCAAGCGCCTCATATACCATGCGATGGCGCTCTAGCGGATTGGTCCCCGCGAAGCGTTTCGAGACGATCCGGACCTTGAAGTGCCCACGTCCGTCCCGGGCTCCGGGGTGGCCCGCATGCAAGTGGCTCTCGTCGACGATGTCGAGCTCTTCCGGAGAGAACACGCCCTCGAGGCGCGAGCGAATGGCGGAAATTCGATCACGGCTCATGGCAGTACCTGCACGACGGGTTTGATTCGGATCTCGGAGAACACGCCTTCCTGCCGATAAGGGTCCTGCGCGGCCCAATCCTCTGCCGCTTCAAGCGATTCGAACTCGGCGATGATCAGACTGCCGTCATAGCCGGCCGCGCCCGGATCCGGGGAGTCGACTTTGGGATGCGGCCCCGCGAACACCAAGCGCCCTTCGGCCATGAGGGCGCGCACGTGCTCGAGGTGGCGTTCGCGTACCGATGCCCGGCGCGCGAGCCCGTCTTCTGACTCTTCAGCCAAGATCGCGTACAGCATCCCGGATCAGGTCTCCTTCTGCTCCTGCTCGCGATCCGCAGTCTTCGCCGCAATCCAGATCGCTTGCCCGATGGCCGTCAGCAGCGTAAGCCCAAGCATTCCGAAGAGCTTAAAGTTGACCCACGTCTCTTCGCTGAAATTGTAAACGACGTACAGGTTTACGGCCCCGAGGAACGTGAAGTTCGCGATCCAGATGTAGTTGAGCTGTCTCCACAGGGCAGCGTCCAGCTCGACGGCATGCCCCATAATCCGTTCCGTCAGGTTCTTCTTGCCGATGTACTCGCTGCCGAGGAACGCCGCGGCGAACAGCCAGTTCACGACGGTCGGCTTCCACTGGAAGAACAGGGGATTTCGGAAGAAGATCGTGATCGCCCCGAGCACGGCGACCATTGCACCGGTGATCAGCAGCATCTTGCTGACCTTCCGTTCCCGTATCCACTGAACGCCCATGAGCACCGCCATCGCGGCGATCGTCGCGCCGGTCGCCCAATACATTCCGGCGACCTGATACACGACGAAGAAAACGATGATGGGGAAGAGATCGAACAGTAGCTGCATCGTGGAAGGTCTAGGAGCCTGCGGCCGGGCCATGATACCGCACTCTGGCCCTGGACCGCGGACCGGAGGGGGCGCGCGCCGAGCAAGAGCGCCACGGCTTGTGGAGTAGAATGGCCGCATGAGTCAGTACTTCAAGGTTCATCCGGTCAATCCCCAGCGGCGCCTTCTGGAGCGCACCGCCGAGCTGCTCCGGGACGGGGCCGTGATCGTGTATCCGACCGATTCGACTTACGCCCTCGGGTGCCGTCTCGCGGACAAAGCGGCGCTCGACCGGATCCGCGCGCTGCGACGGATCGATGTGAACCACGAATTCAGCCTGGTTTGCAGGGATTTGTCGCAGATCGCCAACTATGCGCGGGTGGACAACTCGGCGTACCGGCTGCTTCGCGCCCTCACGCCGGGCCCATTCACGTTCGTGCTCAAGGCGACGCACGAAGCGCCGCGCCGGCTTCAGGACCCTAAAAAGCGCTCCGTGGGCATCCGCGTACCGGCCCATAAGATCGTCGATGCGCTGCTCGACATCGTCGGCGAGCCCCTGATCAGCTCGACGCTCCAGCTACCGGAGGACGATCTGCCGCTCACCGACCCGGAGGAATTTCGGCCGCGGCTCGAGAAACACGTCGACGCCATCCTCGATGCCGGGGTCTGCGGGGTCGAGCCCACCACGGTTCTCGACCTCAGTCAAGGCACGGTCAAGCTGCTCCGCCAGGGCAAGGGCGACGCCTCGGCGGTCCTCGCCTGATCTAGGCTGCGTATAATGCGCCGATGCCGGGTTTAGACCTCCCTTCGATACTCGTCGTCCTGTCGTACGCCGCGATCCCTGTGCTGCTTGCGATCACGCTGCACGAGGTCGCCCACGGCTGGATGGCGCGCCAGTTGGGCGACCCGACGGCCCATCTCGCGGGCCGCCTGACGCTGAATCCGCTCCGTCACGTGGACCCGATCGGGACGGTCGCCGTGCCTCTCGTGCTGCTGTTTCTCGGCATGCCGATCTTCGGCTGGGCGAAGCCGGTCCCCGTCGCGTTCGCCAATCTGACTAATCCCCGCCGCGATATGATCCTCGTTGCCGCCGCCGGCCCGGGCTCGAACCTGCTGATGGCGCTCGGCTGGTCCGTGATCGCGGCGCTGACGCTCTCGGTATTCCAGGCGGGGGGGACCGTCGGCCTCTGGGTGCTGCGGGTTTGCGAGGTCGGCATCATCGTCAACGTCGTTCTTGCGGTTTTCAACATGCTGCCTATCCCGCCCCTCGATGGAGGCCGGGTGCTCGCCGGGCTGTTGCCGCCGCGGCCGGCTCGGATCCTCGACCAGCTCGAGCCGTTCGGGATTCTGATCGTATTCTTGCTGCTGGCCACCGTGCTGTGGGCCGTGCTCGAGCCGCCGATCGTCTTCCTCAACGCCTTTTTCGAATCGATAGCGGGGCTGTAAGTGACGACCGAAGAGCGTTCAACCGAAAGGCCGCACCTGCGGCTCGTGCCGCAAACTCCGCCGCCACTTCATGATCCCGAGAAGGCGCCGGCTCAGGGCGAGATGCCGTTTGCGATCGTCGAGGGAGAGCCGATTACGCAGCTGCCTCGCGATCTCTATATTCCGCCGTACGCGCTCGAGGTCTTTCTCGAGGCCTTCGAGGGTCCGCTGGATCTGCTGCTGTATCTCATTCGACGTCAGAACCTCGACATCCTCGATATCCCGATCGCCGAGATTTCTCGACAGTACGTCCAGTACATCGAGCTGATGAAGGAGATGCAGTTCGAGCTCGTCGGCGAATATCTCGTGATGGCCGCCACCCTGGCCGAGATCAAGTCGCGAATGCTGCTACCTCGGCCGGAATCGGCGGACGGGGAGGAAGAGGAAGACCCGCGTGCCGAGCTCGTGCGCCGTTTGCAGGAGTACGAGCGGTTCAAGAAGGCCGCGGCAGATCTGGATGACCTCGAGAGGCTCGAGCGCGACGTGGTTCAGGGCTCGGCCGAGGTGGTCGAGCGAAAGGTGGTCACGAAGCTGCCCGACGTCACGCTGAAGGAGCTTCTCCTCGCGTTCAAGGACGTGCTGGACCGGTCCCAAATGTTCGCGGCCCACCAAGTGCAGCGCGAAGCTTTGTCGGTGCGCGAGCGGATGTCGGCCGTGCTGATGGCCGTGCAAGGCGATCAGACCGTCGAGTTCGTCAAACTATTCGATCCGATGGAGGGACGCATGGGCGTCACCGTCACTTTTCTGGCCGTTCTCGAGCTGGTGAAGGAATCCCTGCTCGATGTGTTTCAGGTGGAGCCGTTCGCGCCGATCAGCGTTCGCAGTGCGCAAAGAGCGGCTGCCTCGGTAGCCGCCGACGAATCGGAGCAAGATTCGAGGGAGCACGCCTGAGCATGGACGAGACGCAAGTCAAGCTTGTCATCGAGGCGGCACTGCTGGCGGCGGGGCGGCCATTGCCGCTGGAGACCCTGGCTTCGTTGTTCGCGAGCAAGACCTCCGAGCTCGATAAGGACACGCTCAAACGGGCATTGGAGGCGCTCGCCGAGGACTACCGCGATCGGGGCCTCGAGGTCAAAGAGGTCGCGAGCGGCTACCGCATCCAGATCAAGAGCTCGATGAGCGACTGGCTAACGCCGCTTTGGGAGGAGCGGGCTCCGAGATATACCCGCGCATTGCTCGAGACGCTCGCGCTGATCGCGTATCGGCAGCCGATCACGCGTGCCGAGATCGAGGAAGTTCGCGGCGTCGCAGTCAGCACGAACATCATCCGCACGCTGATGGAGCGCAACTGGATTCGAGTGGTCGGTCATCGCGATGTGCCCGGAAAGCCGGCGATGTTCGGTACGACCAAGGAGTTTCTCGACTACTTCGGGCTCCGGAAGCTCGAGGATCTGCCGGCGCTCGCGGACATCAAGGACGGCTTTCCGGAGAGTCCGCAGACGGACTTCCTCGAAGCGGCGACGGCGACGGACGGCGGCGACGGTCTGCAGGGCGAAGCCGGCCTCCCCGAGGAGGCGCAACAGACCGGTCAAGCCGAGACGGCCGAAGCCGATGCGAGCGACGGGGACGCCGCCGGCAGCGATGATCAGGCAACGGTATCCGAGGGAGAGGTATCCGAGGGCGAGGCCGCCGAGGGTGCCGAGATCACGGCGGCTGCCGCGGCGAGCGAGTCTCGAAGCGTCGAGAATGCCGATACGGACGACGGCGCTTCGGAGGTCGGCGAGCGGGATGCGAGCGAGGCCGGCGACGATGACGCTGCCGGTGATGACGGCGCCGACGATGATGATGATGACGGCGACGCTGCCGGCAATGATGGCGCCGCCGCTACCGCTGCCGCTGCCGCCGCCGCCGCCGCCGACGACGACGAAGGCGATGATACCGCCGGCGATGACGACGGCGACGACGACGATGATGACGATGAAGATGAGGACGAAGACGCCGTCGAGCCTGCCGAGCAGGAGTCGATAGCCGACGCCGAATCGGATCACGTCGTATCCGGGGCCGACGCGGAAGCGGGTTCGGCGGGACCCGACGCCGCGCCGGACGCGTCACGGCCGACAGCGTCGTTGGACGACTCGAAGGACCAAGACGGTGACGAGACGCTCGACCGCGTCGAAGCGGGCTGATCGTCGCTCTGGCGCAAAGCGAATCCCGGCCCAACGAATTCAGAAGGTCCTCGCGGAGGCAGGCCTCGGCTCGAGAAGGGAAATCGAGGCCTGGATCGCGGCGGGCCGCGTCGCCGTCGACGGCCGGCGCGCGGAGCTCGGAGACCGCATCGACGGCACCGAGCGCATCGTCGTCAATGGACGTCCGGTCCGCCTGAAGCGGCGCGCGACGGCGCACGCCCATATCGCCTATCACAAGCCGGCGGGAGAGGTCACGACGCGGCAGGATCCGGAGGGCCGTCCGACGATCTTCGAGCGATTGCCGCCCGCGCCCCGAGGTCGCTGGATCAACGTCGGCCGGCTCGATCTGAGCACGTCCGGCCTATTGCTCCTGACGACGGACGGGGAGCTCGCGCACCGGCTAATGCATCCCCGTTACGAGATTACGCGCGAGTATGCCGTTCGACTGCTCGGGGCACCGACGGCGAGTCAGCTCGAGACGCTGCTCCGCGGAGTGCAGCTCGACGATGGGCCGGCGCGGTTCGACACCCTCGACGTGCGAGGCGGCTCCGGCCGGAACTCGTGGTTGCACGTCACGCTCCGGGAGGGGCGGAACCGCGAGGTCCGGCGAATGTTCCAGGCGCTCGGCTTACCCGTCAGCCGGCTGATACGCGTGCGCTACGGACCGGTCCAGCTCGGCCGCATGCTGCGCGGCAGGAGCCGAGCGTTGACTGACGGCGAGGTCGCGGCGCTGTATGCGGCAGTCGAGCTCGAGCCGCCGGGTGACGAGCGGGAGCGGCCTCGGCAGCGAACGCCGGTGCGTACACATCGCAGCGCTCGGTCCGGCGACGTGCCCGCCGGAGGCAAAGGCGCGGGCGGCAAGACCCAACGCGGCAAGACCCAGGGCGGCAAGACCCAGGGCAGCAAGAGCAGCGCCCACAGACGTGGCGGCAAGCGAGACGGCGACAAAGGCAGCGAGCGCGGCGCGCGTCGAAGCTCAGCCCGCCCGCGAAGCGGCTGACCTCGAAGCGCCAGGTCCCGTCAACCAGGCGATCCGCGCAGCCGGTCAGCCTTGGCAATCGATTCGCTGCCCCGTGATGCCTTTGGAATCCGGGCCGAGCAGGTAGAGATACGGCCCCATAATGTCCTCGGGGCGCTTGAGCGTCTCGGGATCCTCGGCGGGATACGCCTGAGCGCGCATCGACGTGCGCGTTGCACCCGGGTTGATCGCGTTCACGCGCACCGAGGTCCGCTCGAGCTCATCGGCGAGAATTTGGGCGAGGCCTTCCGTCGCGAACTTCGAGACGGAATACGCCCCCCAGTACGCTCGGCCGCGGCGCCCCACGCCGCTCGTCGTGAAGATCAGCGAAGCGTCGTCGGACGCCTTCAGCAGCGGCAGCAGACACCGCGTGAGGATGAACGGCGCGTTGACGTTCACGTGCATGACACGCTGCCACTTGCCGATATCGTAGTGCTCGATCGGGCTGCGGTCGCCGAGTATCCCGGCATTGTGGACGAGCCCGTCGAGCCGTCCGTAGCGGGACTCGATCTGCTCGGTCAGGTGCTGGTACTCCGGACCCTGAGCGCGCTCGAAATCGAGCTGTGCAATCGCCGGCTCGGGTCCGATCTCGGCGACCTCGTCATGCAGTTGCTCGAGCGCTCGTCGATTCCGGCCGTGCAGCAAGACGGTCGCGCCGAGCCGGGCGGCCTCGAGCGCGAGCGCGCGTCCGATGCCCCGAGTCGTGCCCGTGATCAGGATCACTCGGTCGTCGAGGAGCGCCGGCCGCGGCTGATAGTCGTTCCAGGGATTCATCCGGCGAGGCTATGCGGAGGGGATCACGATCGCAACCCTGCCGGGCCGTAGCTCGAAGCGTGAGCGGTACGGCGACGTGAAAGAGAGCGAACGACGTCGGGCAGCTCGGCGGGGCGGCGAATCACGCCGTCGGCTCCCCACGTGTCGACATCCTCGGTCGGTCGAATGTACCCATAGGCCGCAACGATCGTCATCATACCCGCCGCGCGGCCGGCTTCGATGTCGCGAGGCGCGTCGCCGACGTAAACGCACCGCTCGGGCGGGATACCGATCTCCTCGGCGGCGAGCAGCAGCGGCGCCGGATGCGGCTTCTTCTGCGGCAGCCGGTCGCCGCTGACGATGCAGCCGCACCCGTCGGTCAAGCCGAGGCGCGTCAGCAACGGCACGGTGAACGCGTGCGGCTTGTTCGTCACGACGCCCCATATATGTTCGGAAGGGGAGGTAATAATGTCATTTAACTCAATGAATACCCTGGAATTAGCGCATACGTCCTCGGCGTAAAGCTCGAGGAATCGTACGCGCAACGCTTCGAAGCGATCCGCCGACAGGCCGGGGCCGAAGCCGAGCCGGATCAAGCCCGCCGCGCCGTCCGAAACCGCGTTGCGCGCGATCGCATACGGCATCGGCGGGCGGTCGTCCTCGGCGAGCAGCCGGTTTAGAACGCCGACGAGATCGGGCGCGGAGTCGACGAGCGTGCCGTCGAGATCGAAGAGGATCGCGTCGACGCTCATTCCGTCCGCTTCACGGTATGAGCCAGGTAATTCACATCGACGTTACCGCCGAGCCGGTACGTGTGGAGCAACGGGTTGTAGTGCAGGCCCGTCAAGTCGACGACGTCGAGCCCGGCGCTGCGGCACCACGCAGCGAGCTCCGAAGGCTGAACGAGCTTCAGGTACTCGTGCGTGCCGCGCGGGATCATCCGCAGCACGTGCTCGGCCGCGACGATCGCGAGCAGGAAGCTCTTCGGGTTGCGGTTGATCGTCGAGAAGAAGACCGAGCCGCCCGGCCGTACCGCGGCGCTGCACGCGGCGACGATCTCGGCCGGCCGGGGCACGTGCTCGAGCATCTCGAAGCAGGTCACGACGTCGAAGCCGCCGGGGGCGGCGGCGGCGATGTCCTCGACCGACGTGCATTCGTAGCGAATCCGCAAGCCGCTCGCGGCCGCGTGCTCGCGTGCGATGTCGATGCTCGCCGGGGCGAGATCGATCCCCGTCACGTCGGCGCCTGCGGCGGCGGCTGCCTCGGCGAAGATGCCGCCGCCGCAGCCGACGTCGAGCAGCTTGATGCCGGCGAGCGGCACGCGGCCTTCGACGTAGCCGAGCCGCAGCGGGTTGATCGCGTGGAGCGTCCGGAACGCGCCGTCATGGCTCCACCATTCCGCGGCCCGCTCGCCGAACTTCTCGAGCTCGCCGGCGTCGACGTTCGCTCTTTGCTCCATGCTTCCCATTCCGTTCTCTTGCTTCGGTCCTGGCTCGTCCGGGCCGCTAGGGGCCGGGATCGAATCGACGGCCCCATTCGACCGCCCGAGCGCAAATCTCGTCGATGTCGAGCCGCGTATGAGCGCCTTCGGCGATCAAGTGCTCCCCGGCGACCCAGACGTCGCTGACGTGCTCTCGCGAAGCAGCGTAAACCAGCTGCGAGACCGGATCGAGCGCCGGCTGCAGCGCCGGATCGCTCATCGCAATGCAGATGACGTCCGCGGCCTTGCCGGGCTCGAGAGAGCCGATCTCGCTGTCGAGGCCGAGCGCACGAGCCCCCGCGATCGTTGCCATCCGCAGGGCGGCCGGTGCCGGAACGGCCGACGCGTCGCCGGCAACCCATTTGCCGAGAAGCGCCGCGGCGTCGAGCTCCGACCAAAGATCCAGCCGGTTATTGCTCGCTGCCCCGTCCGTGCCGAGCGCGACGTTTATCCCTGCTGCGAGGAGCTTCGCGACGGGGCATGCGCCGCTCGCGAGCTTCAGGTTCGAGCGCGGGCAGTGCACGATGCTCGAACCCGCGCGCGCGAGGTCCTCGATCTCGTCGTCGAGCAGCTGTGTCGCGTGGACGCCGATCAGCGCGGGCGTCACGAGCCCGAGCTCCGCGAGCCTCGCGAGCGGGCGCTTGCCGGCCGTGGCCACGGCATCGTCGACCTCGGCGCGGGTCTCGTGAAGGTGGATGTGCACCGGCACCTCGAGCTCGTCCGCGAGTTGCCGGATCCGGCCTAGCGTCTTGTCCGATACCGTGTACGGCGCGTGGGGCGCGAACGTCGTCGTCACGAGCGGGTTGCCTTTGAAGCGGTCGTGCACGGCGAGGCCCTTCGAGATGTACTCGTCAGGCGTCGACGCCCAGACGGTCGGAAACTCGATCGCGATCATTCCGACGACCGCCCGCATCCCGGCTTCGGCCGCGGTCTCGGCGACGACGTCAGGAAAGTAGTACATGTCCGAGAAGCACGTCGTCCCGGCCCGGAGCATCTCGGCGATCGCGAGGCGGGTGCCGTCGCGCACGGATTCCGCGTTGATCCAGCGCGATTCCGCCGGCCAGATCCGCTCGTGCAGCCAGCGCTCGAGCGGCAAGTCGTCCGCATAGCCGCGAAACAGAGACATCCCGGCATGGCAGTGCGCGTTCACGAGGCCCGGCATCAGCACGTGGTCCGGACGCTCGTGGAGCGCGTCGGGCGCGAAGCGCCGCTCGGCCTCGGCGCGTGGCAAGAGCGCCTTGATACGCCCAGCGTCCACGGCCAGGGCCAAGCCTTCAACGGCCCGCACCTCCGGCTCGATCGGGATCGTCCAGCGCGGGCAGATCAGCGTGTCGATGCGTTCGGGCATGCGGTCGATGTCCACCAAGTCGCGATCGGCCCGGCCGGAATCCGGCCGGTGGCCGGCGACCTCGTGCCGAATGCTCCCCGCGCGTCCGGGGCGCCGCAAGTATAGCCGGTCCGAGCGGTCTCGAGCCTGCGGACCGCGCCCTCCTGTGCTAGAATTCGCGTGGCTTTCTGAGCACTTGGATCCCTGCCTGTCGGGCCGCCGTGCCGCTCGGCAGCAGTGCCGGCGGGCCCGGCGACACAACCATATCACGCACCTCTCGCGCGCTCTCCCGGCCGGCGCCAGCGGAGACCAGGGCGATATTTATTTGAGCGACAGGAATGGCTGAAGGGGCGAAGGAGATACTGCCGGTCAATCTCGAAGACGAGATGCGGCAATCCTATCTCGATTACGCGATGAGCGTGATCGTCGGCCGCGCGCTGCCGGATGTGCGTGACGGCTTGAAGCCCGTGCATCGGCGCGTCTTGTACGCGATGCGCGAGCTCGGCAACGACTA
>CAYMAF010000100.1:0-10246 GCA_964388365.1 uncultured Gammaproteobacteria bacterium
GGATCGCCT
The DNA here is from genome assembly GCA_964388365.1 of uncultured Gammaproteobacteria bacterium. Classification (GTDB taxonomy): domain Bacteria; phylum Pseudomonadota; class Gammaproteobacteria; order Steroidobacterales; family Rariloculaceae; genus ZC4RG20. The sequence goes on from CAYMAF010000100.1 coordinate 10, forward strand.
GCGCGAGACCCACCCGGCGGCGGTAACCCTTCGACAGCGTCTCGATGCTGTGATCGAGCACTCGCTCGAGTTGGAGCATCCCGTAGACTTCCTCGAGACGCTGCCGTCGCGTCGCGGCCGGCAGGCCGCGCGCGTCCGCGATGAATCCGAGGAACTCGCGGGGGGTCATCTCCGGGTAGCTCGGCGCGCCTTCCGGCAGGTAGCCGATGCGGCGCTTGGCTTCGATCGGCTCCGCCTCGACGTCGTAGCCGCAAACGCGAACCTTGCCGGCCGTCGGCGAGAGAAAGCCGGCGACGATACGCATCGTCGTCGTCTTGCCGGCGCCGTTGGGTCCGAGGAACCCGAGCACCTCGCCGGGCTCGACTTTGAAGCTCAGGTCGTCGACGGCCAATAGGGTGCCGTACTGCTTGGTCAGTCCCTGACAGTCGATCATCGCGCTCATCAGCTAGTGTCTCGGTCTCAAGGTTGCGGGCGGCGGCCGCAGAGGCGCGGCGCAGGCCCCGTACTGCGCTGCACGGAGGGCAGCAGACCGGTCGATACGGCGGCGCCCCATTCTGCATAGCCGTTCCGGCCGTTTCAAGGCGACGCCGGAAGGTACCGAAAGTTCCGAATTGCGCCGTCGACGCACGGCTCCGGCCGGGTGGCGAAGGGCCGCGCCCGGGTGCATGCTTCGAGGCGGCCGCCGCTTGCGGCCGCGCACGCGAACTCCGCCCGAACGAGAGGAACGCCCTTTGGACAAGCGGGCGAAGCCCGGCTCGAAGAAGCTGTACCCGCCGATCGAGCCCTACGCGACCGGCTATCTCGACGTCGGAGACGGGCACCGCGTTTATTACGAGCAGTGCGGCAACCCGCGCGGCAAGCCCGCGCTGTTCGTGCATGGAGGCCCGGGCGGAGGCGGCGACCGGAACGCGCGCCGTTTTTTCGATCCCCGCAGCTATCGTATCGTCGCCTTCGATCAGCGTGGCTGCGGACGCAGCCGGCCCGCGGGGTCGCTCGACGCGAACACGACCTGGCACCTGGTGGCGGACATCGAGCGGCTGCGGCACCGGCTCGGGATCGAGCGCTGGCTGGTGTTCGGCGGATCGTGGGGCAGCACGCTTGCGCTCGCGTACGCCGAGGCCCATCCCCGCGCGGTCTCGGAGCTCGTGCTGCGCGGCATCTTTCTCGTTCGACGCAAGGAGCTCGACTGGTTCTACGTCCGGGGCGCGAACGCCGTGTTCCCGGAGGCTTGGCGGGCCTTCGTGCGCGCGATACCGCAGGGCGAGCGCGACGACCTCCTCGCCGCGTATCATCGGCGCCTCACGGACGGAGACGCCAAGACGCAGCTTGCGTTCGCGCGCGCCTGGTCGGCGTGGGAGGCCGCCGCGAGCTCGCTGTGGCCGGACGAGAGGCGGGAGCACTACTTCTCGGATCCGGTTTCGCGCTCGCGATCGCTCGCCTCGAGACGCATTACTTCGTTAACGGCGGCTTCTTCGAGTCGGAGAGCCAGCTGCTCGATCGGATCGGGGAGCTGCGGGGCATTCCCGCCGTGATCGTGCAGGGGCGCTACGACATGGTGTGCCCGGTCGAGTCCGCCTGGGAGCTGCACGAGCGCTGGCCCGAGTCGGAGCTGTGCATCGTGCCCGACGCGGGACATTCGGCTTACGAGCCCGGGATCGTCCACGAGCTGGTGAGCGCGACGGATCGGTTTGCCGCGAGGAATTGACGATGACCATGCTGCTCAGGAACGGACGCCTGGTGAACGAAGGCAGGATCGAGGAGGCCGATCTCCTGATCGAGGGCGAGCGGATCGCAAGGATCGGTCCGGGGCCGGCGCCCGCCGGAGGGCAGGTGCTGGATCTCGACGGCCGCTACGTGCTGCCGGGCCTGATCGACGATCAGGTCCATTTCCGCGAGCCGGGGCATCCGGCCAAGGGGACGATCGAGTCGGAGTCGCGAGCCGCGGTCGCCGGCGGCGTGACGAGCTTTCTGGACATGCCGAACAACTCGCCGCCGGCAGTGACGCTCGCGGCGATCGCCGAGAAGCGGGCGAGCGCGGCAAGGACGAGCTACGCGAACTACGGCTTCTATCTCGGCGCGACGAACACCAACCTCGACGAGATCCGCCGCGCCTCTGCCGCGGAGGTGTGCGGCATCAAGGTATTCATGGGCGCTTCGACCGGCAACCTGCTCGTCGACGACTCCGCGACGCTCGAGCGTATCTTCGCCGAGGCTCGCGTGCCGATCGCCGCGCACTGTGAGGACACGCCGATGATCCTCGAGGCCGAGCGCCGCTTCCGGGAGCGCTACGGCGACGACGTGCCGATCTCGGCTCATCCCGAGATCCGGTCCGCCGAGGCCTGCTACGCGTCGTCGTCCCGGGCGGTGGAGCTCGCGAGGCGGCACGGCGCGAGACTCCACGTCCTGCATCTCAGCACGGAGCGCGAGCTCGAGCTCTTCGAGCCGGGGCCGGTCGAAGGCAAGCGCGTCACGGCGGAGGTGTGCGTCCATCACCTTTGGTTCGAGCAGAGCGACTACGCGCGGCTCGGCGCACGGATCAAGTGCAACCCGGCCATCAAGACCGCGCGGGATCGGGACGCGCTCGTCCGGGCGCTCGCCGAGGATCGGATCGACGTCATCGCCACGGACCACGCCCCGCATACCGCCGAGGAGAAGAGCCGGCGCTACTTCGAGGCGCCGTCGGGGCTTCCGCTCGTTCAGCATTCGCTCGCGATGCTCCTCGAGCAGCATCGGGCAGGGCTGCTCAGCCTCGCGACGATCGTCGAGAAGGCGGCGCATAATCCGGCGCGGCTCTTCGGCATCGTGGACCGGGGCTTCATCCGCGAGGGCTACTACGCCGACCTGGTCGTCGTCGACCTGGCCGCCGCGACGCGCGTGACGCCGGATTCGCTGCTGTACCGCTGCGGCTGGTCGCCGCTCGAAGGCGAGACGTTTCACTCCGCCGTGGTTATGACCGTGTTGAACGGCCGGATTGCGTATCGCGACGGGGTGGTTTCTCCGGAGCGGCTTGGCCGTGCGCTCGAGTTTCGCGCGCCCTGACCGGGAAGGCGGAGCACCGGCGACGGGCCGCGGCGTCCGGGCTGCGCGGCGGAAAAAGGAAAAAGAAAGGGGGCCGGACCCGAACTTCCTTGTTCTCTCCGTTGCGGAGGAACCGTTCCTGGTTCGGCGCCGGGACTCGAAACCCGGCCCCCTAGCTTGCACGGCCTCCCGGCCGGCCCGGCGGCCGCCAGGGGGGAGGACTGGCGGCCGCCTCGTCACCGGCGGCCACAGGGGGGAGGACTGGTGGCCGCCTCGTCACCGGCGGCCACAGGGGGCAGGACTGGTGGCCGCCTCGATACCGCTTGGCGCGGATTCAGTCAAAACCTCGTCGCGTTGCGCGACCAAAAAAAAGGGGGCCAGGTCCGAACTTCCTTGTTCTCTCCTTGCGGAGGAACCGTTCCTGGTTCGCCGCCGGGACTCGAAAGACCCGGCCCCCTAGTTGTACGGCCTCCCGGCCGGCCCGGCGGCCGCCAGGGGGGAGGACTGGCGGTCGCCTCGTTACCGGCGGTCACCAGGGGGGAGGACTGGTGGCCGCCTCGTTACCGCTTCGCGCGGAACCGATCAGAGCACGTCGCGTTGCGCGTCGAAAAAAAACGGGGGCCAGGTTCGAACTTCCATGTCCGCTCCGTTGCGAAGCAACCGTCCTAGTTCGATGCCGGGCAGAACCCGGCCCCCTTTACACCGGCCGTCCGGCTTCGGCCCTGCGGCCGCCACGGGGGAGGTATGGCGGCCGCGTCGACACCATCAACCGCGTACGGGCTCCTCGATACTCGCCAACTCGAGCTTCGGAGCCGCCCGACTCTTCACGCTCTCGAGCAGCGTAGCCTTGATCTGCTCGTTCAAAGACCGGATGTATTCGTCCATTTCGGAGCGAAACATCGCCTCGCGCGCCTCGAGCTGCGCGAGCACCTCGGTCCCGTAAACGACGATCTCTTCCGTGGCCGCTGCCTGTTGACTGACCGAGCCCAGCAGCGCCGCAACCGCAGCCGTCGCACCGGGGGCCAGTATCCGCGTGAACATGGGGCTTTCCTTTGCTTAACGAAACTCCGATACTTGCATCGCTCGCCAGCTTGCTGATGCGCCTGATATATGCACCGAGCGTGCCAGTTTCAAGAGCCTGATAATTCAATAACTTACGGAAACACTCATTAACGGAAATCCGTAAATTCGCGGAAAACCGTTACCCTGAATCACGGAAATTCGTAAGTTTGCACCATGTCACTCGCAGATCGCTACCAATGGCTTTTTCGTAAAACGCCCGCGTTGACCGTGTCGCTGGACGAGGACGGGTACTTCCTCGACGCCAGCGACGCCTGGCTCCGACGCTTCGGCTACACGCGCGAGGAGCTGCATCATCTGCGCCCGCAGGACCTCGGCAGCCCGGAGTCGGCGCGCCGCGTGAACGAGGAGTACCTGCCGCTTCTGCGGCGCACCGGCCGGCTCGACAACGTGCCGTTCGACATCACGACGAGAAACGGGGAGCGGGTGGATCTGCTCGCAAGCGCTATCGTCGAACGCGGCGCGGAAGGCGACTATCTGCGTACCGTGGCGGTGTACACGGAGGTTCGGCAGCAGGCGCGCCTCGAGGCTCATTACCGCGAGCTCTATCGGCAGACGCCGGCGATGCTGCACACGGTCGATGCGGAGGGCCGCATCGTGCACGTCAGCGACCGGTGGCTCGCGAAGCTCGGCTACAGGCGGGAGGAGGTGCTCGGGCGCCTGATCACCGATTTCATGGCGGAGGAGTCCCGCCAATCGCTGCAAGGCGGCCGGCTCGAGGACATCATCGCGCTCGGCGAGCTCGAGAACGAGCCGCGGACGCTGGTGACGAAGTCCGGCGAGATCGTCGAGGTGCTGCTGTCCGCACGCGCCGAGCGGGACGAGCAGGGCAACGTCGTCGCGCTGCTCGTGGCCGCGAAGGACGTGACGGAGAGGAACCAGGCCGAGCGCCAGCTCCGGGCCGCGTTCGAGGAGAACGCGCGCCTCATGGAGGAGCTCGAGCGCGAGCGCGATTACCTCCGCGAGGAGGTGCAGGTCTCGATGAACTTCGGCCGCATCATCGGCGAAAGCCCGGCCCTGAAGAAGATGCTCGCGCGGCTCGAGGCCGTCGCGCAGACGAGCGCGAGCGTGCTGATTCAGGGCGAGTCGGGCGTCGGCAAGGAGCTCGTCGCGCACGTGATCCACTCGCGCAGCCCGCGCAGCCAGGGTCCGCTGGTCAAGGTCAACTGCGCGTCGATCCCGCACGAGCTGTTCGAAAGCGAGTTCTTCGGGCACGTGAAGGGCGCGTTCACGGGGGCGCATCGGGACCGTGTGGGCCGCTTCCAGCTGGCCGACGGCGGCACGATCTTCCTCGACGAGGTCGGCGAGATTCCGCTGGATCTGCAGAGCAAGCTGCTGCGGGTGCTGCAGGAGAGCGAGTACGAGCGCGTCGGCGACGATCGCACGCATACCGTGGACGTCCGCGTCATCGCAGCGACGAACCGGGATCTCGAGCAGGAAGTCGAGGCGGGGCGCTTCCGCGAGGATCTCTACTATCGCCTCAGCGTATTCCCGATCGACGTGCCGCCGCTTCGCGAGCGCGGCGACGACGTCGTCCAGCTCGCACATCACTTCCTCGAGCGCACGTGCCAGGAGTTCGGTCACCCGCCGCTCGCGCTCTCGAGGCAGCAGGCCGGGCTGCTGAAGCGCTACGACTGGCCGGGCAATATCCGCGAGCTGAAGAACGTCATCGAGCGCGCCGTGATCCTGTCGCGCGGCAAGGTGCTGCGCCTCGACCTCGCGATGGCGGACATCCTGACCGCGACCGCGAATCAGGTCGCGAAGTCGGCCGCTCAGGACGACGACCGGGTGCTGACCGAGGACGAGCTGCGCGAGATCGAACGGCGCAACATGCTGAAGGCGCTCGAGCTTTGCGGCTGGCGTGTCTCCGGGCCCGAGGGCGCGGCGAAGCTGCTCGGGTTGAAGCCGAGCACGTTCGCCGATCGCATGCGCAAGTTCGGCATCACCCGGCCGAGCATCGGCTCCGATCGATCGAGCGCGGCGTGAATTTTCGAGGCCCTTGCCGCCGGTTTCCATAATCTGCTATACGTCCGCGCGATGGGGGCGGCTTCCGCAGCGCTGGGGGGCAAGACGCTGCGGAAGCCTGTTCGGCACCAGAGGGCATTCCACACTCACTGATCACCAGAACGGGGCAGCGCCCCGAAGGCACGCTAGATGCTCTATCTCGCAAAGCGATTCGAAGCCGCGGTGCGCGAGCTCGTCGGGGACGGCCCGATCAAGCAGCGCCTCGGCTCGGCCTACGGCCGTCATCTCGAGGACCTCGCGATCCCTGATCTGCCCGAGCCGCTGCGCGGCCGATTCGAAGCGCTTCACGGCGCGCTCCATCGGGTCCCGCCGATGGGCAAGCAACGGAGCCTCGACGTCACGGTGCGGAAGATGTCGTTCGCCGAAGCGTCGTCGCATGCCGAGACGATCGTCGAGCTTTATGCGGAGGTCCTGCGCAATTCCGACCGTTACGAGCCGCTGAAGGTCGTGCGGAGCGAGGAGCCGCGTCAGCAGCGCATCGCGTCCGGCCGCTGACGAGACACGGCGGCGCTCGGTAGCCGCCGCGTGCACTGGTTCACGGCTCGCGCCGTCCGCGCGGTCCGATAATTGCCCGCCTGCGATGAATGAGCGCGGGCGATGCGAGCTTCTCTTCCGACCTTATTGCTGATCTTCACGCTCGGCTGGGCCGGCTCGGTCCGTTCGGCCGAGATCGCGTACGTGACGGACATGCTCCAGCTTGGGCTGCATGCGGCATCGGACACGAGCGACCGTCCGATCGACAGCCTTCCGAGCGGCACGCGGCTCGAGGTGCTCGAGCGCTCGACCCACTACGCCCGCGTTCGCACGCCGAGCGGCGACGAGGGCTGGGTCAAGGCGGCGTTCATCGTCAGCGACGCGCCGGCACGGTTCCGTGTCGATACGCTCGAGCGTGAGGTCGGCACGCTGCGTGAGCAGCTCGCGGCCGCTCGACAGACCGAGCATCGCGCCGTCGCCGAGGCCGAGCGTCTGCGCGCGGCCGAGGCCGATGCCGCCGAGTCCGCGCGGTCGCTTCGCGCTGCGCTGGCGCGGCTCGAGAGCGAGCACACCGAGCTCATCGAGCGGCTCGGCGCGAACGGTATCTCGTTGCCGCTCGCGTGGGTGCTTGCGGCGCTCGCAGTCGCGTTCGTCGCGGGTGGCGCGTTCGGCTGGTGGACGATCGACACGCTGAGCCGCCGGCGCCATGCCGGCTACCGCATCTATTACTGACGAAGGAACTCGCGAGCCCCGGGTGAGCGGGCCGCTGAAGCCGCGGCCGCGACGGCGGAACGGCGGCGTTGGCGCCGACGCCAGGCGTCGACGGCGCGATAGCCGAGCAAGCCCCCGAGGATCAGCGCGTAGAGCAGCGGCTCGCGGATATCCGCCTTCACCTGCCACCAAAAATGGATCACGCCGAGGATCGCGCAGACGTACACCAGCTTGTGCAGGCGCGTCCAATTCCGTCCGAGCCGCCGCTGCCAGCCGCGCGTCGACGTCACGGCGAGGGGGAGCATCAGCACGATCGCGAGCATCCCGATCGTGATGTACGGACGCTCTAGGATGTCGTTGCCGACCGTCGCGAAGTCGAAACGCAGGTCGAGCGCGGCGTACGCGAGCAAGTGCAGCACCAGATAGAAGAAGCTGAACAGCCCGAGCATCCGCCTCAGCCGAATCAGCCAGTTCTGCTTCGTGATCTTCCTGAGCGGCGTGATCGCGAGCGTGATCAGCAGCAGATTCAATCCGGTCTTGCCCATCCCGTGCAGGATTTCCTGGACCGGATGCGGGCCGAAGCTGGCGAAGCCGGCGATCTTGCCGACGACGATCGCGAGCGGCGCGAGGCAGGCGGCCGCGATCAGCAGCTTCGCGGCTGCGACGCGGTCGCGCGGCACGAGCGCGGCGCGGAGTTTCCGCCGGCTCGGCGCGTCGTGAACGGCTTCGTGCCGAGGCATCGTTGTGATCGGGGGCGCGGCGTTGCTGCGCGATCAAGCCGCCGCGCCGGGCGACGGCCGATCCGGCGGCGAAGCCGCATTCATCCCGCGCTCCACGCTAATAATGCTTCTTCAGATCGAGCCCGGCGTACAGCGACGCGACCTCGTCGGCGTAGCCGTTGAACATCAGCGTCGGCTGCCGCGGCGACAGCAGCGCGGCGAGGCCTTCGCCGCCGATGCGGCGCTCCGTCGCCTGGCTCCAGCGCGGATGATCGACGTTCGGATTGACGTTCGAATAGAAGCCGTACTCGTGCGGCGCCGCCATATTCCACGAGGTCTGCGGCTGCTTCTCGGTGAAGTGGATCCGCACGATCGACTTGATGCTCTTGAAACCGTACTTCCACGGGACGATCAGCCGAAGCGGCGCGCCGTTCTGGTTCGGCAGCACGCGGCCGTACATGCCGACCGTGAGCAGCGTCAACGGGTGCATCGCCTCGTCGATACGCAGCCCCTCGCGGTACGGCCATTTCAGCACGGGATAGTGCAGGCCCGGCATCTGCCGCGGGTCGCTCAACGTGAAGAACTGCACGTACTTCGCGCGCGAGCTGGGCTCGAACCGCTTCAGCAGATCGCCGAGCGGAAAGCCGACCCACGGCACGATCATCGACCAGGCCTCGACGCAGCGGAAGCGGTATACCCGCTCCTCGAGCGAATGCGGCTTCAGAATGTCCTCGAGCGTGTACTTGCCGGGCTTGTCGCATTCGCCCGTGACCTCGACGGACCACGGATCGGTCTTCATGCGATGCGCATGGCGAGACGGATCGTCCTTTCGCGTGCCGAACTCGTAGAAGTTGTTGTACGTCGAGACGTCCTCGAACGAGTTCGGCTCCTCGTCGAGCGAGCCCGGCCACCGGGTAACGCCGGTCAGACGGTCGCCGTCGGCCGGCAGCGCGGCGGCGAAGCTTCGCGACGCGACACCGGGCAGCAGGCCGAGCGCGACCGCGCTCCGCACGATTTGCCGACGGTTCAGGAATACCTCTTCGGGAGTGATCTCGGACGGTTTGATCCGGTGATCGGTTCTGGCCATCGTGATACCCCTCAGCGCTATGGCCGTCCGTGCGGCAGGCGGCGCCGTGCGCGTCGGCCGGCCGCCGGAGAGCCGTGCGAGCGGCGATGCGACTCCGCTACAATATCAGGCTCGATATCACACCTTAGCTTGCGGCCAGGGCCGAGTTCAAGGTCGCACGTTCTATAAAACGAATAACCGAGGCGTCCGATGAAGCTGATTACCGCCGTCATCAAGCCGTTTCGCCTGGACGATGTCCGCAACGCGCTGGCCGAGGTCGGCGTGCAGGGCATGACGGTGACCGAGGTCAAGGGGTTCGGGCGGCAGCGCGGCCATACCGAGCTCTACCGGGGCGCCGAGTACGTCGTGGACTTCCTGCCGAAGGTCAAGATCGAGGTCGCGGTCGCCGACGAGCTGGTCGAGCGCGTGATCGAGGCGATCATCGAGTCGGCGAAGACGGGCAAGGTCGGCGACGGCAAGATCTTCGTCACCGCGCTCGAGCAGGTCTATCGGATCCGCACCGGCGAGACCGGCGACCAGGCGATCTGAGCGACGCCCGCTCGGCGCGCTTCGACCGGAGCCGCGGTTGGTCAAGGAAGCCGCGGTCGGTCGAGGCGGTGCATCCCGTGGGAGCTCTCGCGGGACCGTGAGCGGCCATGGATGGCCGCGACCGAGCGGCAGGGACGCTTTTCCGCGTGTCCCGCGAGAGCCCCCACGGGATGCACCGCCTCGACTGACCCCATCCGATGTGACGTTCAGGCGTCGCGCTCGCCGACCATCGGCGGCGTCACCGGCACCGTCAGCTCGACCTCGAGCCCCCCGTCGGGACGGTTTCGCGCCGAGGCTTTGCCGCCGTGCAGCTCCATGACCCGCGCGGTGATCGCAAGCCCGATGCCCTGGCCGTCCGTCTGATGATCGCGGCTCGGATCGACGCGATAGAACGGCTCGAAGATCCGCTGCGTGTCCTCGGCCGGCACGCCGGGCCCGTGATCGCGAACCGTGACTCGCACCTCCTTCGTGTCGCCGTCGACCCGGATCTCGACCGGCTTCTCGAGCCCGCCGTGCGCGACCGCGTTGCGAATCACGTTCTCGATCGCGCTCGTGAGGCCCGCGGGATCGCCGAGCACCGCCGGAACCGCCGCCG
>CAYMAF010000101.1:0-10098 GCA_964388365.1 uncultured Gammaproteobacteria bacterium
GCGGTTGTCGCGATGCACGGCCGCACGGATCTCTCGAACGCCGAAAGCGCGGAGCTGATCCACTCCGACCCGCAGCAAATCTAGCCCAAGCCGCAACCCCGTTCTGCGAACGAATCGGAACTCTCGGTAAGCGGGCAGCACCCCGAACGACAGAATTTGGCCGCCGTCCCGTTCGTCGGCTTTCGACGCGCTCATCAATCGGAGCGCCTCGAGGACGTAGGCGATCCGTCGCGGCGAACGCAGCAGCGACGTCGCGATCAGCCAGCCGATACGCGCCCAGTGCCGGCGAACGGCCGAGCGCATGAACCCCCGAGGATCGTGCGTGACCGCAATGAAGCCGGCCGGCTCCCCGTCACAGTAGGCGACGGCTCCGCGAACCGATCCCTCGGCCGGCAGCACCGAATAATAGAAGCGCTCCATGAACGCCTCGCCGAGCAGCGGCACCGGGCTCTCCGGCAAGAGCGCCGCGTGAAGACGCGCGAGGTCCCGAGCCGGAGCCGGCGAGCGCTCGTCGAACGTGACGAGCTCGTATCGAGGGCTTTCCGTTCGAGTCATGGACCGACGCGCCCTTGCGTCACGCCCGCGACGAACGTGCGGAAGATCGCATTGTCGTCGGGCCGTTCTCCGCTATGCTTCGTTGCCTCGTTCATCGTTCTTCTCGCGTTCATAGCCGCCATGGCCGCGATGCCCGTCATTCGCTTTTTGTTTGGCCTCGCCTTCGTCGGCGGCATGCTGGTCGCGTCCGCGGCGAGCGCAGCCGACTCCGCGTCGTCCGATCACCCGCACGATCCCGTCGCGGAGGCCGAAGAGGCTCTGATCGCCGCCGTCGCCCGTGCCGAGCGTGCCGACCCGGCGGATGCGGCGGCGCTCGCGCAAAGCCTGCGGAACCTCGGCGTCTTTTACCACACCCGGGAGCGTCGCAGCGAGGCACGCGCTCTCCTCGAGCGCGCGCTCGCGGCGCAGGAGCGCGCTTCGGGCGTCGATCCCGCCGACACGGTCACGCTTCTCTACGATCTCGCGATGGTCTACTCGACGGACGGAGACGTCGCGGCCGCGCGCAAAGCCTACGCGCGGGCGCTGCGTCTGCAGCGCCGCACGTACGGCCGGCACGACGTCCGCACCGCCATCACGCTGAACAACCTCGCCGTGCTGCACGCGGGACAAGGCGAACTTCGACGCGCGGCGCGACTGCACGAGCGGGAGATCGCGATTCTCGCGCGCGCTTTCGGCGAGGACTCGATCAGACTCGTGTCCGCGCTCGAACGCCTCGCGCACGTCCACGCGGAGCGGGGCGACGCGGTCCGCGCCGAGTCCGCGTACCGGCGGGCGATCGCGCTCGCCGAGCGAGGCCGCACGGCCGCCGCGGAAAGACGCCTGCTGTCGCTGCTCGAGGGTTACGCGGCATTGCTCGAGCGCCTGCCGGAACGCGAGCGCGACGCGGAGATCCTGGCGCTGCGCGCCGCCGAGCTCGGCAGCCGTCAGCTCGGCGCCGATCGGCGCGAGCCCCGGGAGTGAGCGGCGCGGTCCGGCGCGCCGCCGCCCGCCTCACTCGTCGTTCGAATCCACCTTCCGCTTGATCGCCGAGGCGATGTGGAACATCTCCTCGAAGTAGCTCTTGTTCTGCAGCGCGATCACGCCGAGGCTGATCAGCTGAATGCTCAGCGTGAGCGAGAACAGCCCGACGATGAACGTGTGCGGGAACTCTCGGTACGCGTCGGCGACGGCCACCGATACCCGTCCGGGGGTATCCGGCGGCAACGCGGACCACGCGTCGAAGAAATGGATCAGCATCCATGCGTTCACGTTGATCGCGAACGCGAGCAGCAAGAGACCCGGCACGACGAAGAACGCGAACGGCCGGAACGTGAACCCGGACAGCAGCGTGCGGACGATCTGCCGGAAGATGCGCATGCTCGACTTCCGCGCGCCCGGCCCGACCTGCACTTCCCAATCGAGGGTCGCGGGCATCTGCTCGATCGTCGCCCGCAGCACCATCGACTTGTAGACGAGCTCGGGCATCACGTCCATCCCCATCGCGCGCAGGTTCAGCGAGCGAACGAACGGGCCGTCGTAGGCCCGCACGAGGCACGTGAGCGTCGACAGGTTGCCCTGCGCCACGATCGACAGGAACCGGTTCGCCCCGATGCTCAAGATCTTCCTCAGCCACGGCACGTTGCCGATCTTTCCGCCGTGCATGTACGGCGACGCGAGCACCATCTTCGCCTTCGTCGAGCGTATCGTCTCGAGCAGCCAGCCGATGTGCTCGACCGAATAGCTGAGGTCGACGTCCATCGTCACGACGTAGTCGCCGCGGCTCTGCGCGAAACCGAACTTGAGCGCCTGGCCGAGACCGAAATTGCGCGGGTGGTGCAGCGCGACGACTCCCGCCCGCTCGGCCGCGATGCGGTCGATGATCTCGCCGGTTCGGTCGGTGCTGCCGTCGTTGACGAGAATGACCTCCCACCGGTAGCGGGACGACAGTCCGTCGAGATACTCGAAGATCAGCGCGAGATTCTTCTCGAGAATCGCCTCCTCGTTGAACGCCGGCAATATCAACGAGACGAGCGGGCGCCCTTCCGCGACGGATGGCGCTGCTTCGATCGCTTGCATGTCACGTCGCCGTTCAGCCCCGATAGAACCGGGTTATCGTGTCGACCACGTATTGCTGCTGCTCCTCGGTGAGCTCCGGATAGATCGGCAGCGCGAGCACGCTCTCGGCGGCCCTCACCGATTCCGGACACTCGCCGGGCGCGACCTCGAGGTACGCGAAGCACTTCTGCATGTGCAGCGGCACCGGATAGTAGATCTCCGTGCCGACGCCCTGCTCTCCGAGGTAGCGCCGCAAGCCGTCGCGATCCTTCGCGCGAATCACGTATTGATTGAAGATGTGGCGGCCGGCGCGGACGACCGGCGTCTCGACCTCGGACAAGGCCGCCTCCCTGAAGAGCTCGTCGTAGCGGCGCGCGTTTCGCTGGCGCTTCTCCGTCCATCCGTCGAGGTAGCGGAGCTTGACGCTCAGAATCGCGGCCTGCAAAGCGTCGAGCCGGAAGTTGCCGCCGATCACGGCGTGGTAGTACTTGGGCTTGCCGCCGTGGACGCGCAGGACCCGCAGCTTCTCGGCGAGCTCGGCATCGTTCGCGACGCACATCCCGCCATCGCCGAACGCACCGAGGTTCTTGCTCGGGAAGAACGAAAAGCAGCCGATGTCGCCGAGGCTTCCGGCACGCCGCCCGTCCGGCAGCTCGGAACCGATCGCTTGCGCCGCGTCCTCGACGACCGCGAGACCGTACTCGCGCGCGATCGGCATCAGCCGATCCATGTCCGCCATCTGACCGAACAGATGGACGGGCATCAGGGCCTTGACCGTGCCGCCGGTGCGCCGATTACGCACGACTCCGCCTCTCCGTTCGCACGCGCCCTCCAGAAACGCCGCGACTTTCTCGGCACTGAGATTATACGTATCCGGCTCGATATCGCAGAAAATCGGCCGCGCGCCGAGGCGGGCGACGACCCCCGCGGTCGCGAAGAACGTGAACGGCGTCGTGATCACCTCGTCGCCCGGTCCGATGCCGAGCGCCATCAATGCGACGAGCAGCGCATCGGTGCCGGACGAGACGCCGATCCCGTGCGCGCACCGGGAATACGCCGCGACCTCCGCCTCGAGCCGTTCGACATGGGGGCCGAGCACGAAGTGCTGCGACTCGCACACCTCCGCGATGACGGCTTCCACTTCCGTGCGAATCGCGGCGTACTGGGCTTTCAGATCCAGCAGCGGGACGTTCATAAAGCAGGGTTTCTCCTCAAGCGGCCGGCCTCAGCACGCCGGCTTCGTAGCGATACCTCGCGGCGCAGCGGCCGCAGGTCGATTCGGCACCGTCGGCCGGAGCGGCCGGCAGACCGAGCTTCTCGCCGCACGCGCAGCACCAGCCGCGCAGCCTCGCGGGGTTCCCGTAGACGATCGCGTAGTCTGGCACATCCCGGGTGACGACGGCACCCGCGCCGACGAAGGAATAGCGCCCGAGCGTCACGCCGCAGACCACCGTCGCGTTCGCGCCGATCGTCGCGCCGCGCTTCACGAGGGTCGTGCGGTACTCGTTCTTGCGCTCGACGTGGCTGCGCGGATTGTAGACGTTCGTGAAGACCATCGACGGGCCGCAAAAGACATCGTCCTCGAGAATCACGCCGGTGTAGACCGAAACGTTGTTCTGTATCTTGACGTTGTCGCCGACGATGCAGCCGGACGCGATCAGCACGTTCTGCCCGATGTTGCAGCGCTTGCCGATTCGGCAGTCCTTCATCACGTGCGAGAAATGCCAGATCTTCGTCCCCTCGCCGATCTCGCACGGCTGATCGACATACGAGGACTCGTGCACGAATACCGAGGAATCCATCTTCCGGGAACCTGCGCAAAAGGGATCGTCGTTCGGCCCGACCGGGATCGGAAAGCCCGGTAAACGGACGTTCGCAATCATACATCCGCGGAAGGGGGAGAACTGCGAAGATCTTCTCCTTTTTTCTCCGGCGAAGCGTCGGCCGTCCCGAGCACCGGGTCACCGCGCGGCCCGGCGCGTTACGGGAGCGAAGGGCGTCCCGGCAACAGCGTGCGCTGCGTCACACGCCGCGCGTTGTCGGTGCAATGCGACGCGAAAACGGGTATCCCCGCCCCCCGAGTTCGGAGACAATGCCGAACGAGGAACGGCATCGCTTCTTCAAGGAGATCGCTCATGCTGCGAGCTGCAACGCTTGCTCTTCTTCCGATGCTCTCCGTGTCGGCCGCGGCGGCCACGTTCGAGGTCTCGCCGGGCGACGACGTGCGCGCCGCGATCGGCCGGCTCCAGCCCGGCGACGAGCTCGTGCTGCGCGGCGGAACGTACTCGTTCAACTCCCGCTTCAACATTCGGGTCGTCGGCGAGCCCGACCGCCCGATCGTGATTCGCGGCAAGGAAGGCGAAAGCGCGCTGATACACATGACGACGAGCGCGCAGAACATCCTCGAGGTGCAAGGCTCGCGCTACCTGATCCTGCGCAATCTGCGCTTCACCGGCGGATCGCACGGCATCCGCCTGATGGATTCCGACTTCATCACGATCGAGCACAACGAAATCTACGAGACCGGCGACGTCGCAATCTCCGCGAACTCCGGCGGCACGTACGAAGGGCTCGTCATCCGCTACAACCACATTCATCACACGAACGGCACCGGTGAAGGGATGTATCTAGGCTGCAACCGCGACGAGTGCCGCGTCATCAACAGCATCATCGAAGGCAACTACATCCACCACACGAACCGCTCGACCGTCGAGCAAGGCGACGGCATCGAGCTCAAGGAAGGCAGCGCCGGGAACGTGATTCGCCACAACGTCATCCACGATACCAACTACCCCGGCATCCTGACCTACAGCACGGTGGGCAACGGGCCGCCGAACGTCATCGAGGGCAACCTCATCTGGAACAGCAACGACTTCGGCATCCAGTCGGCGGCGGACGCGATCATACGCAACAACATCCTGCTCGGTGAATCGATCGGTCTGCAGGCGCACCAGAACGGCAGCCCGTCGAATCACGTCATCGTGCACAACACGATCATCGGCGACGGCAACGGCATCGAGGTGCGGAACGTCAGCGGCTCCGTCGTGATCGCGAACAACGCGATCTACTCGCGCAGCGGAACGGCGATTCGCCTCGTCAGCGGCGATACGAGCCTCGTCACCGTCGCCGGCAACGTCGGTCAGGGCGGCACGTCCGGCGGCGGCAGCTCCGGGTTCCGCACCGGCAACGGGCTCGGCGCGGATTTCGTCGCCGCGCATTTCGACGGCGAGCCGCCGATCGACGTGTTCCCGAAAGCGGGCAGCGCGCTGATCGGAGCCGGCGCGTCCGCGTACGCCGTCGAGCACGACTTCAACGGCACGCGCCGCGAAGGCACGGTGGATGCCGGCGCGTACAAGTACGATCCCGCGGGCAACCCCGGCTGGACGCTCGCCCCGGCGTTCAAGCAGTGGGCGGGCATGGGCATCGCGCCGCCGATGGCGCCGACCGACCTGAAGGCGCAATAACCGTCGGGCTCAGCGGGGCGACGGAGCGTCGGCTCGAGCCGCGCTCGCCCCGACCGCCGCGAACGCCGCGTACGCATCGGCCGCCGCGGACCACGACAGGCGGGCCTCGACGAACCTGCCGAGCTCGGCCGCGCGCGAGCGCGCGGCCGCTTCGTCGTCGAGCGTGACGAGTATCGCGTCGGCGAGCGCGGCCGCATCGTCCGGTGGAACGACCGCGAGCAAGTTCCGCGGCACGACGTCGACGACGCCGCAAACCGAGGTCGCGACGACCGGAACGCCGAGCACGGCGGCTTCGAGCACGACGAGACCGAACGGCTCGTTTCGCGACGGCAGCACGAGCAGCCGCGCGGCGTCGAGCCATCCGATCGCGCGCTCGTGCGGCACGTCGAAGAGCACATGCACCCGCGGCTCGAGGCCGCGTGCGCGAATCCGTGCAACGACGTCGTCGAAGGATTCGCCGCGCCTACCGCACACCACGAGATCGATCTCCGGCCGCGCGTCGGCAACGGCGCGGAACGCGTCGACGAGAACGTCGAGGCCCTTCTTGTGCTCGTACGTCGCGAGACAGAGCACATAGGGCCGCCCGAGCTGCGGCGCACCGCTTGCGACGCTCGCCATACGTCGAATGGCGCTCGAGTCCACGCCGTTGCCGATGACCTCGACGCGCCCGGCCGCCGCGCCTTCGAGGGATGCGACCTCCTTCGCGAGGGATTCCGAGCACGCGACCGACGCGTCGACGCGCGCCAACGCGAGCCGCCAGAGCCGGCGCCGCCACGGCCGCGTCTCCTCACGGATGGTCGTGACGTCACGCCCGTGGAAGCTCAGCACGACGCGCCCGCGATACAGCCCGACCGCGCGCAGCAGGAGCACCGCGACACAGTGCAGCCCCGGGTAGTGGAAATTCACGACCTCGATGTTCTCGCGCCGCAGGAACGCGGCGAGCCGCAGCATCGACAGCGGTAACGTCACGAGCAGCGCGATCGTGCGCGTGCGCCAGCTCGACTGACCGAGCGGATCCGGAATGCGCAACGAGCACACCTCGAGATCGGGATCGGGGACGCGCACGACGCGCGGCGAGCGCCAGTCGAGAACCATCACGATCGGCCTCAACGAACCCTGCCGCCGCATCGCCGTCGCGATGCCGCGCACCGCGACGCTGACTCCGCCGATGGAGTCGAGCGTCCACGGCAACACGAAAAGGTATCCGGGCCGAGCCGACATCACGCGACCGCTTCGCGAGCCGCGCGCCGCTCGTCGATGAACTCGAGGACCCGTCCGGCGACCGCCGACCAATCGCCGACCTCGCGGGCGAGCCGCGCCGCGATCGCCGCGCGATCCCACGCGCGGCCGAGCGCCGCGTCGATCGCCGCCGCGAGCGACTCGGCGTCATCGACGGGCACGATCGCGCCGTTCGTGCCGTTCTCGACGAAGTGCGCATTGTCCCCGGCGCCGGTCGTGACGACGGGCACGCCGCACGCGAGCGCCTCGAGCACCGCGTTGCAGCAGCCTTCCCTCGCCGTCGCGAGGGCGAACACGTCGGCGGCACGAAGCCAGTCCGCGACTTGCGGCGGAGGGATATTGCCGACGAGGCGCACCGCGTGCCCGATGCCGAGCCTTGCGGCGAGCGCGATCAGATCGTCCGGATAACGTCGCTCGAACGCACGCGCGCCGATGATCGCGAGCCGCGCGTCGGGCCGGCTCTTCACGATCCGCGCGAACGCGTCGACCAGGACGTGATGACGTTTACGCGAGACGAGATGCCCGACGCTGACGATCAGCGGCACCTCCGCGGGAACGCCGACGGCTCGGCGCGCGGCGTCCCGGTCCCCGGTGCGGAAGACCGACGAATCGATCGCGTTGTGCACGACCTTCACGCGGCTCGGATCGACCCCGTGTCGCACGATGACGTCCCGCAGGGAATGGCTCACGCTGATACAGCCCGCCGCGCCGCGCAGCGCGCCGAGCATCTGCCCCGCGATCGGCGGCCGCGCGACGTACTCGTTCTCGACGCCGCGCACCGTGACGAAGTACGGCACGCCGAGCTTGCGCGCGACGCGCGCGCAGCCCACGCCTTCAGGGTAGCCGAAGTGCGCGTCGATCGCGTCGAGCGGAGAGTCCGCGTGCAGCCGCTCGATGACGGCGGACACCGCCCGTGCGAGCCAGAGCCCGTCGGCCGATTTCAGCACGCCAGGCACGTACAGCATCGGAGCATGGATCACACGCAGCCCGTCGAGATGCCGCTCTCGGCGGGTCCAATCGGGTAGCGGTTTCACGCCGGGAAAGTATGGAATCGGCTGCACCGCGACGACGTCGGCCGACGCGCTCATCGCGCGCAGCCGGTTCAGCACGAAGACGCCGGACGAGGGATCGTCCGGCGTCGGCAAGGTCCTACAAACGCTGACTATCCGCAGCCGCTTGCTCATCGAGGGACACGCGCGCGGCTCGTGCTCATCGGCTTCGAGCCGCTCGGAACCGCGGCAACGACGTCAGTCCACCTGAAGCCCGGTCGGAGGATTCGGCGGCGGCAACGGCTCCGCGTCGGTCAGCCGATACAGCATGACGTTGTCGTCGACCTGATCGACGTAGATGTAGACGTTGAGATCGGGCGAGTACGCGAAACGCCCGAATACCCCGCCCTGAGTCGTCACCGAGCCGGGATTGGCCCGGTTCGTCTCGGCGGCGGGAACCGCCGTCCAGGTCCGCGTCGCGACGTCCAGCGTGTACACCGTGGTGCCGCCGTGCCAGCCGACGATCTTCTCGAGGCGCGTATCGTACGCGAGCCCCGGATCGTCGGCGTTCTCGATATTCTTCGGACCGGACGTCGTGACCCGTCCGCCGGAGAAGTTCTTGTCGATCGACCACAACGCCGTGACGCCGCCGCCGACCTCGACGAGCATACGATTCTTGAGGTCGACGGCCAGCGTGACGCCCGAGTTCAATCGTTCGGCGCTGGCCGCCGTCGTCCAACGATTCGTGCCGAAATCGTAAAGGTGCGTCGCGCGCGACTTAAAGATCACCTTATCGGTCACCGGGTCGTAAGTCGCCGCGTTATCGCAACGATAATCGGGCTCGTTCGACGTCGTCCGAAGCTCCCACTGCGACGTGGAGTACTTGCCGGCCTCGTCCCTCGCGGCGAGGTTGAAGGTCCACGTGCCCCGGACGCCGCACGTGCCCGGCCCGTCGTCCGGCGCGCCGTCGAACGCGAAGAAGCGATCCACGCTCGCGATGTACGCGAGCCCGCCGTACGTGTGCCGCGAGACCGGCGTGCCGTCGTCGTTCTGGTAGCTCGGATGGCGACGCGGGAACGGCGTCGGGTCCGAGAGCCGCTTCCATTTCAGCTCGCCGATGCAGAACGCATAGATCTCGTTACCGCCATAGTCGTTGTGACCGCCGCCGAACACCATGAGGCAATTGCGCTTCGTGTCGAATGCGCCGCCGCCCCATGCGTCCGTGACGGCGTCGACGCCGGAGGTACGCTGAAAGCTCTCGTACGCGGCGGAGCGGCTGCCGTTCCAGTCGTCGAACTCCGACGGCTTCTTCTCCACCGATATCAGTCGCGAGTTCGGCACCTCGCACCAATGGCGCGGAGGCAGCTCCTCGACATCCTGGAGCGTGCGGCATGAGCCGTCGTAGGCGAGTGCCGGCGCGCCGGCCATCAAGGCGCCGAGCGCCAGAAGGGTCGTCGTGATTCGCATCTCGTTCCCGTTCGCGCTATTGCGTCGTTGCCGTCAATTCTCCGAAGCCACGTCCGCCGCCGGTCAGTCGACCACGAGACCGGTCGGCGCCATAGGGCGCACGTTGTTCACGTTGCGCGGCTCGATCGCCCATTCTGGCGCGCTGCTGTACTGCGTGCCCCAGTTCTTCTGCCGCTTGTCGTAGAGCTCCCACGCTTGCGCGGCGTTGGGAATATTCGTCGACACCGCGACCGCCAGCGCGCCGGCGATCTGAGCGCCGTAGTCCGTCGCGCTCCTGTCCGTACCGATACCGCCCGAGCCCGGGGTCGACGAGCACGACGAGACGTTCGGGAAGTTCGCCGCGAAGATAT
>CAYMAF010000102.1:0-9964 GCA_964388365.1 uncultured Gammaproteobacteria bacterium
CGATCATCGCCGGCGTGATGGCCGCGAAGAAGACGCACGAGCTCGTGCCGTTCTGTCACCAGATCGCGCTGGAGAGCTGCAAGGTCTCGATCGACTGGAGCGGCCCGCGCGAGATCACGGTGCGGTGCGCCGTGCGCGCGACGCACAAGACGGGCGTCGAGATGGAAGCGCTGACCGGCGCGACGGCCGCGGCGCTCACGATCTACGACATGTGCAAGGCGTTGACGCACGGGATACGGATCAAAGACGTCGCGCTGCTGTCGAAGACCGGCGGTAAGCGCGATTATCGACTCGGCGCGCCGGATGCGGGCGGTCCGCCGGCGGGCGAGAGTTGAAGCGACGGGATGTCGCGCATCGACAGCGAGGAGAGGACATGATCGACGTGACGGCGCGCTATTTCGCGGCTTTCCGCGAGCGGGTCGGCGTTGAGTCCGAGCGGGTCACGACGTCGGCCCGCACGGCGGCCCAGCTTTTCGGCGAGCTTGCCGAGCGGCACGGATTCGCGGACGCGCGTGCCCGGTGCAAGGTCGCGATCAACGACGAGCTTTGCGACTGGGACTCCGAGCTCGAGGACGGCGACGAGGTGCTGTTCTTCCCGCCGGTCGCGGGCGGCTGACGATGAGCTTCGCGATTCGGAACGAGCCGATCGATCCGCACGCGCTCGAGGAGCGTCTGCGCGACGATCGGGCCGGGGCGTGCGTCACGTTCGAGGGCTGGGTCCGCAACCATAACGAAGGCGAGGCGGTCACCGCGCTCGAATACGAGGCGCACGAGCCGATTGCCGTCGCCGAGGGCGAGAAGATCGTCGCCGAGGCGAAAAGCCGCTTCGACGTCTTCGAGATCCACGCCGAGCACCGCGTCGGCGCGCTCGCGATCGGCGACTGCGCCGTCTGGGTCGGCGTCAGCGCCGCGCATCGCGGCGCGGCATTCGACGCGTGCCGTTACGTGATCGACGAGATCAAGCACCGCGTGCCGATCTGGAAGAAGGAGCACTACGCGAGCGGCGAGAGCGGCTGGGTCAACTGCGCGACCGGTGCGCCGGTCCGAAGCGCCGAGCGGGCCGCCGGACAAGCTTCCTGAGATCCTCGGCCGTATCGACGTCGACCGCCGCCTCGGGCAGGTCGACGCGCGCGACTCTCGGTGCCGTCGCGAGCACGCGCCGCGCGCCTTCGTCGCCGGCGAGCTTGCGGAGCGTGCCGAACGCGCTCCGCGGCAGGATCGCCGGCACGCCGAGCCTTCCCGAGTACACGGCCGCGGCGGGCTCCGACGGCCGTCGCCGCCATGCGGCGATGAGCCGCTCGAGGCTTCGCGCATCGACGTGCGGTTGGTCCGCGAGCATGAAGAGCACGCCGCGCGCGCCGTGCGGCACGGTATCGAGGCCGCGGCGCAGCGAGCTCGACATCCCTTCGCGCCAGCCGGCGTGATGCACGATCTCGACGCGGCGCGTGCGCCAGCGCGCGACGACGCTGCGCAGCCGAAGCCCGTCGGCGCCGACGACGACGATCACGGGGCCTTCCGTCGCCGCGAGCGCGGCGCTCACGGCGCGGTCGAGCAGCGTCCGGCCGTGCAGCCGCACGAGCTGCTTTGGCCGGCCGAGCCGGGCCGAGCCGCCGGCGGCGAGGATGACCGTTGCGAGCGTGCACGGCAGGCCGCCGGCCGCGATTCGGCGACGGGCGACGAAAGCGTGTCCGGCGCGCGGGGGATTCGCCGCTTCTCGTGTTCCCGAGCGCATGCGCGCACTATACTCGACTGATGAACATACGCCTTGGTCTTGCACGGCGCGACGAGGCTACGGAAATCGCGCTGATGTCGCGCTTCTTGATCGAGCACGGGCTGCCGTGGTCATGGACCGAGAGCCGCGTGTCGCGCTATATCCGGCATGCCGAAAGCTCGGTGGTCGTCGCACGCGACCGGCGCCGCATCGCCGGGTTCGGCGTGATGGAATTTCACGACGCGCATGCGCACCTCAGCCTGCTCGCCGTGCGGCCGGGATATCGCCGCCAAGGCGTCGGCCGCAAGCTCATCGAATGGCTCGAATCCACGGCGCGCACCGCGGGCATCTTCGAGGTGCGGCTCGAGCTTCGCGCGGGCAACGACGGTGCGCGGCAGTTCTACGAGAAGCTCGGCTATCGCGAGACGGGCCGGCGCGTCGGTTACTATTCCGCGCGCGAAGACGCGCTCGTAATGACGCGTGATTTGAGCGTGCACTCGAGCTTCAACGCATGATGGGCGTATCGCGAAACGACTCATGACCGAACCCGGATTCCTGCCGCTTTCGATCGCCGTTTTGACCGTCTCGGATACCCGCACCGAGGAGACCGACAAATCCGGCGCGCTGCTCGCCGAGCGTATCGTCGCCGCGGGACATCGTCTCGCGGACAAGCGCATCGTCAGGGACGATCTCTACGCGATCCGCGCCGTCGTGTCCGCGTGGATCGCCGATCCTTCCGTAGACGTCGTGCTGACGACCGGTGGCACTGGTGTCACGGGCCGTGACGGCACGCCCGAGGCCGTCGAGGTGCTGCTCGATAAGCCGATCGAAGGCTTCGGCGAAATGTTCCGGATGCTGTCGTACGACGAGATCGGCACGTCGAGCTTGCAGTCGCGGTGCCTCGCGGGCGTCGCGAACGCGACGTTCGTGTTCTGTCTGCCGGGCTCGGCGAACGCGTGCGCGACAGGCTGGGACAAGATCCTCCGCGCGCAGCTCGACGTGCGCACGCGTCCGTGCAACTTCGCGGAGCTCCTGCCGAGGCTTCGGGAATAGCGCGCGTCGGCGCCGCCGACACGCGAGCTCGCCTTCCGCGCCGACGAGGCGGGCCGGATAGAGAAAAGGTCCGGGTGGCATTGCCGCCGGGGCCGTTCTATCATGCGTCCCGCAAATCATTCGTCCGAGGGGTGGCCGCCGAAGCGGCCTGAGAAGCCGGCTAGTTCGCCAGCTAACCCTTTGAACCTGATCCGGTTAGTGCCGGCGTAGGGACTGGAGCTCTTCCTCTTACCCGACCGCTGCCGCACCGGGTCTCGCTCGAAAGGAGATCCGCATGCGTCATTCATTCGCCAATCGCCGTACGCGTTTACGGCTTGCCGCAAAGCCGTCGTCGCGCATCGCATTCGATCCGCTGGCTCATGCCGTTATCCGCGCCTGCCGAGTCTCGCGGACTGTGCGGGCCGCGCTGCTCGCGGCGCCGCTCGGGCTTGCCGCGTTCGCATCGCAGGCGCAGCCCGACATCGAGGAGGTCGTCGTCACGGCCGACTTTCGCGAGGCCGATGCGCAGTCGCTCGCGCGCAGCGTCACCGTGCTCGACGCCGATCTGCTCGAAGCGACACGCGTGCAGCATTTCGAGGAGACGACGCTGCTCGTGCCGAACCTGAATTGGTCGGGCGAAGGCTCTCGTGCGCGCTACTTCCAGCTTCGAGGCATCGGCGAGCTCGAGCAGTACGAAGGCGCGCCGAATCCGTCCGTCGGCTTCCTCATCGACGATATCGACTTCTCGGCGATCGGCGCGGTCGCGACGTTGTTCGACGTCGACCGCGTCGAGGTGCTGCGGGGCCCGCAGGGTACCCGCTACGGCGCGAACGCGCTCGGCGGGCTCGTCTATGTGCGCTCGGCCGCGCCGACCGAAACCTTCTCGGCCGATTTCGAGCTGACCGGCGGCAACGACGGCACGAGCGCGTACGGCGCCGCGGTCGGCGGACCGCTCGGCGAGCGGGGCGGCTATCGCGTCTCGCTGCATCGCTACGAGAGCGACGGCTTTCGCGAGAACGTCTATCTCGGGCGCGACGACACGTACGGCCGCGACGAGCTGTCGCTTCGCGCGAAGCTGCGTTTCGATCCCGGCGAGCGCGTCGGCATCGAGGCGACGGCGCTGTACCTCGACATGGACAATGGCTACGACGCGTGGACGATCGACAACGGCTTCACCGTGCACTCCGACCGGCCGGGCCGTGACGAGCAGCGCTCGGTGGCTGCGTCCGTGCGCTTGACGGCCGAGCTCGATAAATTCGATCTCATCTCGATTACCGGGATCAA
This sequence comes from uncultured Gammaproteobacteria bacterium, assembly GCA_964388365.1. Classification (GTDB taxonomy): domain Bacteria; phylum Pseudomonadota; class Gammaproteobacteria; order Steroidobacterales; family Rariloculaceae; genus ZC4RG20. The sequence continues at coordinate 4,028 of CAYMAF010000102.1, forward strand.
CTCGACCGACGCGCTCTTCAGCTTCGACGCGGATTGGGGCAATCCGGACCTCTGGGCGCCGGTCGTCTACGACTTCTTCTCGCGCAACGATCGGGAACGCGACACGCTGAACCAGGAGGTGCGGTTCCTGTCGAAGCCCGGCGCGATCGCCGGCGGTCGCGGCGACTGGCTCGCGGGCATCTACGTGCTCGATCTCGAGGAGAGAAACGATCGGCACGACGAGGGCGTGCTCGACGACGGCGTGTTCGAGCCGTTCGTGCTCGATGCGCCGTCCGCGAGCGAGTACGACGCGACGAGCTTCGCCGTGTTCGGCCAGCTCGGCTTTGCGCTGACGGAGCGACTAGAGCTCACGGCCGGGCTGCGCTGGGAGCGCCGCGACGCGAGCTATACCGACAGCTACGGCAACGCGTTCTCGCCGGAGGACCGGATGCTCGGCGGCGAGCTTTCGCTCGCTTGGCAGCTCGCGGACGGGTGGACGACCTATGCGCGGCTCGCGCGCGGCTACAAGGCGGGCGGCTTCAACGTCTCGTTCGCCGGCGTCGACTTCGAGACGGTCGACAACGTAACGCCCGATCAGATCGAGTTCGACGCCGAATCGCTCGTGAGCCTCGAGGCCGGCGTCAAAGGCGTGTGGCTCGACGGCCGGCTGCGCGCGGATATCGGCGTGTTCGAGGCGCGCCGCGACGATCAGCAGATCAAGATTCCGCTGCAGCTCGTCCGCGGCGATCCCTCGTCGTTCTTGTTCCTGACCGAGAATGCCGACGAAGGCCGCCATCGCGGCGTGGAGGCGACCATCGACTGGCTCGCGGCCGAGAACGTCCGGCTCTTCGGCTCGCTCGGCTGGCTCGATACCGAGATCGTTCGATTCGACGTGTATCCGGCGCTCGAAGGCCGCGAACAGGCGCATGCGCCGCGTATGAGCTACTCGGTCGGCGGCGAATATCGAGGCGGAGGGGGCTGGTTCGGACGCGTAGAGATCGGCGGACGCGAGGGCTTTTTCTTCGATTACTCGCACGACGAGAAGTCCGAAAGCTACCGGCTCGTGAACCTGCGGGTCGGCCGGGATTTCGGGCCGTTCAGCGTTTCGCTCTGGGCGCGGAACCTCCTCGACGAGGAATACGCCGTGCGCGGCTTCTTCTTCGGCAACGAGCCGCCGGATTTTCCGGATACACGGTATATCCGGCTCGGTGATCCGCGCCATTTCGGCGTGACGTTCAAGTATCGGCTGTAGCGCGAAGGAGCGTCGCCATGGAAATCACGGCCGAGCTGTCGCTGTATCCGCTCGCGAGCGATCACCCGATCGCCGAGATCGTCGAGCTCATCAACGACCTGCGGGCCGACCCGCGCGTTCGGGTCGTCGTGAACCAGATGAGCACGCAGATCTCGGGAGATCTCGACGACGTCATGGCCGTCGTGACCGACACGATGCGCAAGTCGTTCGCGGCCGGCGGCACGCAGGTTCTGGTCGCGAAGTTTCTGAGCAAGGGCCTGCCGATCGACGAGGCGCCCGTGCTCGCGACGAGCCGAGGGGGATCGTGAACGCGCTCGAGATGGCCGCCGTTGTGTTCGCGGTGCTGTACCTGCTGCTCGTGATCCGCGAGAACATCTGGTGCTGGCCGGCGGCGCTCGTCGGTACGCTGCTCTCGCTCGTCGTGTTCGCCGACGCGAAACTTTATATGGAGTCTGCGCTGCAGATCTTCTATGCGGGAATGGCGATTTACGGCTGGCAGCAATGGGTGCGCGGCGGCGAGCGCAATGCCGGAGTGGCGATCTGCGTCTGGCCGTGGCATCGTCATGCGATTGCGATCGCGGCTATTCTTGCGGCGACGATGGTGCTCGGCTACGTGCTCGACACCCGCACGGATGCCGCGTTCCCGTATGCCGATTCGTTCACGACCATCGCCGCGCTCGTGACGACGTACATGGTCGCGAAGAAGGTGCTCGAGAACTGGGTTTATTGGTTCGTAATTGATGCGATCTCGATCTATCTTTACGTCGCGCGCGAGCTCTTCCTGTTTGCGGGCCTCTTCGTCGGCTATTTGGTGCTGATCGTGATTGGATTCCGGGCATGGAGCCGTCAATGGCGCATCGATCGCGTCGATGCCGCGGCAGGCAGTGGCGCCTATTGATGGTGCGGCGCGTGACGCGCTGATTGCCGCGCTGCGGAGGGTCGGGCTCGCGGATACGCCCGGCAGGCCGCAAGCCTCGGCATTCTCGTTCGAACCGCTCTCGGGGGGCTTGAGCCGACGATCGTTTCTCGCCTCATGCGGCGATATCCGCTGGGTCGTTCGGCTGGCCGCGGCCGATCGTCCCGGGGCGCTCGACCTCGCAGACGAGGCGCGCATCACTGCGGACGCCGCGTCGCTCGAGATCGCGCCGCGCGTCATCGCGTGCGATGCGGCGGCCGGCGTGCTCGTCACGAAGCATCTGCGCGGCGCGCGGCCGGTCGGCGTCGAGATGCTGAGGAGCGACGAAGGGATTCGGCAGGTCGCGGCGCTGCTGAAGCGTCTTCACCGGTTGAGGACGGAGATTCGGCCGTTCGATCCCGAGCGTTTCACCGAGCAGTACCTCACGGGCAAGTGTGCCGAAGACCGTCTCGACGATCGGCAGCGCCGCCTCGCGCGCGAGCTGCGCACCCTCGCGCGGGGCTATCGCAGTCGCTACCCGAGCATCGTCGTCTGTCATAACGATCTGGTCCCGTCGAACATCCTCGACGACGGGCGGCTGCGTCTCGTCGACTTCGAGTATGCTGTGCTGGCTGCGCCGATCCTCGACCTTGCTGGACTCGCGGCGTTGAACGGATTCGATGCCGATACCCGCTGGCGCCTCGCGGAGGCCTATTACGGCGGAGCGCCGACGCCGTTCACGCCGATCGAGCTCGATCGAGTCGTGCGCCTGGTGAGATTAATGGCTTATTTTTGGGCGCTGCACGCGGCTGAGGCGGCAGCGAATCGTGCGCCGTACGACGCCTTCGCTCGGCAGGCGGTCACGGCGCTCGAGGACGAATAGCGAATAACGAAACGGACGACGAACGATGACTTTGAACGTGGCATTCCTGGGGCTCGGCGTGATGGGGTATCCGATGGCCGGCTGGCTCGGCAAGGCGGGACATCGTGTATCCGTGTACAACCGCACGGCCGAGAAGGCCGAGTGCTGGGCCGCGGAGCACGGAGGCCGGAAAGCCGACACGCCGGCCGAAGCGGTCGAGGACGCCGATATCGTATTCACGTGCGTCGGCGACGATCCGGACGTGCGCGAGGTCGTGCTCGGTCCGGAAGGCGTGCTGCACGCGATGAAGAAGGGGGCCGTGTTCGTTGACCATACGACGGCGTCGGCGACGCTCGCACGCGAGATCGCGGCCGCGGGCGTCGCGCGCGGCATCGGTTGTCTCGATGCGCCGGTGTCCGGCGGTCAGTCCGGGGCCGAGCAGGGCAAGCTGACCGTCATGGTCGGCGGGGATCGGGAAGCGTACGAGCGTGCCGAGCCCGCGATCCGCGCGTACGCGCACAACGTCCGGCTGATCGGGCCGCCGGGCTCCGGCCAGCTTGCGAAGATGGTCAATCAGATCGCGATCGCGGGCGTCGTGCAGGGGCTCGCCGAGGCGCTGAACTTCGCGCAGCGGGCCGGCCTCGACGTCGCCGCTGTCGTCGACGTGATCTCGAAGGGGGCGGCGCAATCGTGGCAGATGGAGAATCGTTGGCAGACGATGATCGAAGGCCGCTTCGATTTCGGCTTCGCCGTCGAGTGGATGCGCAAGGACCTCAGGATCTGCCTCGAGGAGGCGCGACGGAACGGTGCCGAGCTTCCGGTCGCGGCGCTCGTCGATCAGTTCTATGCTGACGTCGTGAACATGGGCGGGAAGCGTTGGGATACGTCGAGCCTGATCGCCCGGCTCAACAGAGACAAATAGCGGGGAAACGAGGTTAGGCGCGGCGTCGACCCGACGCGTCGAGCAACAGGAGGCTTCGGACGTCATGCATCCCGTGCTCGCCGATCTGCTTCATCTGCTCGAGCTCGAGCGGCTCGAGGACAATCTGTTTCGCGGCGAAAGCCGCGATATCGGCAGCAACCGCGTGTTCGGAGGCCAGGTGCTCGGTCAGGCCCTGCGCGCGATGAGCTGCACGGTCGAGGGGCGGCCAGTGCACTCCCTGCATGCGTACTTCCTGCGGCCCGGCGATGTGAACGCGCCGATCGTCTACGACGTCGAGCGCGCCCGCGACGGCCGAAGCTTCAGCAACCGGCGCGTCGTCGCGATTCAGCACGGCCGGCCGATCTTCAACATGACGGCATCGTTCCAGGCGCCGGAGGACGGACTCGAGCATCAGTCGGTGATGCCGAATGTGCCGGGACCGGAAGGCTTGTCGGACCTTCGCGAGGTGCCGGCCGAGCTGCTCGCGAGGATTCCGGAGAAGATGCGGCGGTTCGTGATCTCCGAGCGGCCGTTCGAGTTCCGCCCGGTCGAGCCGATTCATGTCTTCTCGCCGCAGCCGAGCCCGCCGGAGCGGCATATCTGGATCCGCACGATCGAGCCGCTGCCGGACGACCCGGACCTGCATCGGCAGGTGCTCGCATACGTTTCCGATTATCAGCTCGTCGCGACGTCGACGTTGCCTCACGGAATTCGCTTCGAGCATGGAAACGTGCAGATGGCGAGCATCGACCACGCGATGTGGTTTCATCGATCGTTCCGTGTCGACGAGTGGCTGCTGTACTCGATGTGGAGCCCGAACGCGTCGGGGGCGCGCGGGCTCGCGTTCGGGCAGTTCTTCACGACCGATGGGCGGCTGGTGGCGTCGACGGCGCAGGAAGGGGTGGTGCGGATCTGGCCGGCGGGTGCGGAGTAGCCACCCTCGGCAGGGGGGGCTGTGGGTGGAGGGTGCAGCCCGTTCATCGAAGATGCGTCAGTCACGAGGTGACTTCTTCGTATCTCATCGTTTTCGAGTGTCTGCAGCGATGAAAGATGATGTAGCGCCGGATCTCGCTGGTGCAGGCCTTCTCGGTGAGATAGCTGGAGTGCCCTGCCCGAAGCGCGGCGTGCACGGAGACCATCAGTCGAGGAGGGGGCGAATCTCGCCGTTCCCTTGTTCTTTACTCTGAGACAAGAATATTTGACACTAAGTAAAGCCAGCGTCGGCGAGATCGTATCCACGGTTGGAAGATGATTTAGATTCGTCGAATGACGAAAGGTGAGTCGCGGCGCAGAAATAGAAGTTGTGCCCCACCAGTGGTTTCATGGAGCGACACAATCCGAACGTCTATGGCGCAGGCGCCTAACAAATAATGCAGCCGACGGATTTAGGCGTTTCACGGGCGCGCTGCATATGGGGCATTTCATCATGCACCCGCGGCGTGCTTCATACGGCAGCGCCCCGCGCCTGACTGCGAGCTTAGGCTGCGAAGATGGGGCAACGATGCTCGAATGCAGCTTTCGTCGGCGGGGGTGCTAAGTGGGCTCGTGGGGGAAGGGAGAAGGTGTTGACAACTCAACGCATCGTTTCGTGCATTGTCTGCGCAATTTTGGTTGCGACGGGGGCGTGTACGGACAGTGAGCCGGATCCTGAGATCGTAAACCGGGACGAGTTGCAAGTGCATATGAGTATTTCCGTGGCAAATGGTCCAGCTACGGAGCTGCAACTGAATTTGACGCCCAATGAAGAGACAGACATACCCGTACCGGCGCCTTATCGGGTCACGGTGACACCAACGCTGGCCGAACTTTCACCACTAGACGTTCCCGACTGGATAAGAAACATAGAGGGATTTCGCGATCTGGCTGAGGATGCTCGCGGGCAGAAGGTCGATCTGCTGTTTAAGAGATACGATGAGAACGGTGAGCCGATCGACGAGGACACATGGTTCATGGTCGAACTGGCTTATGGCCAAGTCCCATCAGGGGTAACGACGGCCGTGCGTCGCAGCGAGAATGAATACGATGAC
>CAYMAF010000103.1:0-9848 GCA_964388365.1 uncultured Gammaproteobacteria bacterium
CTGCGCCGGCAGAACGCCGACGCCGCCGAGCTCATGGAGCAGGCCTACGGTCACGCGGTGTTCGCGACGACGAAGGGCGGACTGATCCTGACCGGCGCGGGCGGCACCGGCGTCGCACGGCCGCACGGTCGCGACGAGGTGACTTTCATGCGGCTCGGCTCCGCCGGCATCGGCCTCGGCGGCGGCTTCGAGAGCTACCGCCTCGTGCTGCTCTTCCGTGACCGCGAAGCTTATGAGAGCTTCGTGTCCGGCGAGTGGGACGGCGCTATCGCGGCACAGGCCGCGGCGGGCACCGCCGGCGTTTCCGCGGAGGAGCCGTTCCTCGGCGGGATTCGTGCGTTCCGCGTGACCGAGGGCGGCCTAATGGCGCAGGTCGACGTGTCCGGCGTGCGCTTCTGGCCGGCGCGGAGTCTGAACCGTGCCGCGGAGGTCGAGGCCCGCGTCGCCGAAGCGGCGCGAACGGGCGTCCCGGTCGGACCCGAGCCCGTCGACGAGCCGCGCGTCGCCGAGGCCGAGTCGCCGGAGCCCGCCGATGAGCCGGCCGTGCAAATCGCCGAGCCCGATGAGCGGGCCGCCGCGGCATTCGACGCAGAGCCCGCTCGGCCCGAGCGCCTCGACGAGATCGCGGCCGAGCGCGAGGATATCTCGACGTTCGTCGAGGCGCTCAAAGCCGTCGGGTTCGACGACGCGCTGACCGGCGAGACGCCGTACACGGTCTTCGCGCCGACCGACGAGGCGTTCGACGCGCTCGGCGTGCCGCGCGACGAGCTGCTCGCGCCCGAGAACCGCGACGAGCTGATCCGGCTGCTCCGCGCGCACATCGTCGCGGACGATCTCGACCGCACGATGGCCGGCAACATCGGCGAGGCGATGACCGTCGACGGCGAGACCGTGAGCGTCGGCGTCGACGGCGAGCGGTTCAGCGTCGGCGACGCGACGGTCGTCGCGCCCGACCTCGAGAGCGGCAATCTGCGCGTCCACGTCGTCGACGAGGTCCTCGCACGGCCGCAAGAGACCGCCGTCGCGGCCGCCGACGACATCGACGTCGACGAGGGCTCCGCGGCGGACGAGACCGCGCCCCGCGCCGAGCGGCGCGCCGACGAGCCGTCGGTGCGGGATTCGCCCGAGGCGCAGGAGACGGAGCAAGCCGATCGCGGCGCACCCGACCGCGACGCGCCGGAGACCGTGCCGCGCTGAGCGCCGCGGGCGGCCCGCGCGGCGTTCTAGGCCGCGGCCGGGTCGCGCTCGTCGCGCTCCTTGAACGGGATACCGAGGACGTCGTGCACGAAGTAGCGCGCGACGGGCACGCCGAGCAGCATGCCCCAGAGACCGAACAGGTGATAGCCGACGTAGAGGATAATCAGCGTCAGGACCGGGTTCAGCCGCAAATGCCGGCCGTAGATCATCGGGTTCAACAGATAAGCCTCGAACGCGTGGATCGTGATGACCATCGCGATCGCGGCGAGCGACAGCCCTGGCCCTCCTGCATTCAGCGCGACGAGCACGATCGGCGTCGTCGACAGGAAAACGCCGAGCACCGGGATGAAGCTGCAGAGAAACACGATCACGGACAGCATCGCGACGAGCGGGATGTCGAGCAGCAGAAGGCCGAGCAGCGTTAGCGCCGTGTTCAGCGTCGCGATCCATGCCTGGGCGTGGAACGCACGGCCGACGAGCACGCCGAACCGGACGATCGGCTGCGCGGCCTCGTCGTAGAAGTCGCCGATCCTTGACGTCTTGAGCTGCGTGACGCCGCGCTTGATGCGCTTGTGGTCGACGAGGATCAGGAAGCTGAACAGGAGCGCGATCAGCGTCGTCGCCGTTGCCCGGTACAGCATGTTGATCACCGCGGGCGCATACTCCCGAACGCGCTGGAACTGCTCGTTCATCAGCGCATTCAGGTAAAGCTGGTCACGCCGATTCCAGTACTCGTCGAGCGCTTCCGAGACCGGGCCGCCCTCGTAGAGCGCGTCGTCGATCTCGGCCTCCGAAAGTCCGAGCCGGGCGCGCTCGTTCGCGAGCCGGCGCTCGATCGTCGCGATGACATCGTCCGTCAGCGCGCTGCGCAGAAAGCCGGCGAGCGGCTCCCGGAACGACGGATAGCGCTCGACGAGCCGGTTCTTCGCCTCGATCAAGCGCGTTTCGGTCGTCGGAAGATTCTCGATCATCCGGTTCACCTCCGACGCGACGCTCGGCACGACGAACCGCACGAACGAGACCAGCACGACGAGAAATAGCACGTAGACGATCGTCAGCGCGAGCCAATGCGGAAGCTTGAGCTTACGTACGCCGAAAGCGGCCATCGGCGCGGCGACGATCGCGAGCACGAAGGTCAGGAAGACCACGCCGAAGAAGTCGCGCAGCAGCCAGAGCAATCCGAAAAGGATCGCCCAGATGACGACGCGACGATTGCGCTGGTAGAACTCGTTCAGGCTGAAGGTGGTCATGCGGGGCGGTAGTCTAACGCGACACGGGGTCCGCTCGTCGAATCATCGTCTCATCGTCTCAATCCGCGGCCGCCGAGCGCCGCAGCATTCAACGACCCGCTCGAGCCGTCCGCGCTGCGCTGTCCGGAGGCGCGCTCGTGCGATTGAATCTTTTTCGCAACACGTTGCGCCGCCCGTCCGCGTTCGGTACCGTACGCATGTCGCCGACCTGTTTGTAATGCACAACAATGCTATCCGGATCGCGCCGATCCATGTCGCTTATTCGCGACACCCCGGCTCCGCCCGGGCAGGCCGGCGGCGAGGCGTCGGGAATCGACGTCTGCGGTGCGCTCCCACTCACAGGAAGAAAGGGAAACTCATGTCGAAGCTCATCGCTCCGTTGACAGTGCTGGCAGGCGCGCTCGCCGCGAATCTCGCGGCTGCGCAGAGCGATTCGGTCACCGAGTCGACGACCCGAACCGAGTCGAAGGGGTATCTATCCGTCTTGCCGTACTACCTATCGGTCGACCGCGATCGCGGCGTCGGCCGAGACGGGCGCGGCTTGTCGATCGCGTACGGTCGGCAATGGACCGACCGATGGTTCTGGGAGCTCCAAACCTTCGGCAATCAGATCGATGCCGGGCAGGCCGGCGTCACCGATCATTATCAGTACGGCGCGAGCCTCGATGTCGGCTATCGATTCCTGCCTGCCGACAAGACGTCGCCGTTCGTGATTTTCGGCGCCGGTCTCGTGCGTAACGACGCGCTGCTCGACGCGAACGACGATACCGACGCGATCGGCAACATCGGGCTCGGATTCATGACGAAGGGGCTCGGCAACGGCGGCATTCGTCTGCGCGGCGAAGCCCGCTACGTGCGTGACGAGTACGAGACGGCCGCCAACGACGGCATGAACGAATGGCGTATCGGTCTCGGCGTCACCGTTCCGCTCGGCCGCCGCGTCGTCGAGCGCGAGGTCGTCCGCGAGCGCGTCGTCAGGGAAACGGTCAACGTGCCGGCCGAGATCGTCGACAGCGACGGCGACGGCGTCCCGGATCAGATCGATCAGTGCCCGGGCACGCTCGCCGGGCTCGCGACGGACAGCCGCGGCTGCGCCGCCGAGAGCGCGCAGACGCTGCGCCTCGAAGGCGTGAACTTCGAGCTGAACTCCGCGACGCTGACGCCGGGCGCGCGCGAGACGCTGCGCGAGGTCGCGGCGGCGCTGCGCGGCGAGCCGACGCTGCGCGCGGAGATCGCGGGCCACACCGACAGCAGCGGCGCGGACGACTACAACCTCCGGCTCTCGCAGCAGCGGGCCGAGGCGGTGCGCGACTTCCTCGTCTCGGAAGGGGTCGAGGCATCGCGGCTGCGCGCCCGCGGCTACGGCGAGGCCCAGCCGATCGCGGACAACTCGACCGAGAGCGGCCGGGCGCTGAATCGCCGCGTCGAGTTCCGCGTGCTGAACTGATCGCCGCGAGGCGACGATCGGCCTCGCGAGCCGGGGCCGATCCTTAGCGGCCGCGCGCGGGCGGCGGACTCGTCTCGCCGTCCGCGCGCTTCTCCGTGCCCGCGGCCTGCCCGGAACCACCGGCTGGACGGCATCGGAGTCACCTCCTATCCTCTCGACGCATGAAGCGTTTTCCCGGCCTGCTCGGTGCGGCTGCCGGCGTCGTTGCCGTGGCCGCCGCCGTCGGTATCGCGATCCACGTCGCGCGCGCTCCGAGCCCGCATGAAGGGGACGAGTGGACGGTCCTCGAGCGCTACTGCCTCGAGTGCCACAACTCGCTCGACTACACCGCCGGCGTGAGCTTCGAAGGCCTCGGACCGGACTCGATCCCGGAGCACGCCGCCACGTTCGAGGCCGCGATCCAGAAGCTGCGCGGACGGTTGATGCCGCCGCCCGGCAGCCCGCAGCCCGGCTTGGAAAGGCTCGACGATCTCATTGCGTTCCTCGAGACCTCGATCGACTCCGCGCCGTCGACCGGTCGGGCCGGCCACGTCGCGATCCATCGGCTGAACCGCATCGAGTACGCCGCTGCCGTCGAGGATCTTCTGGGCGTCGCGGTCGCCCCCGAGGAGATGCTGCCCGCCGACATCGAGGTCGACGGCTTCACGAATATCGCGGCCGCGCTCAGCGTCTCGCCGGCATTCCTCGAGCAGTACGTCGCCGCCGCGCGCATGATCGCGCGGCTCGCGGTCGGCACGCCGACGCCGAAGATGACGAGCGCGTACTACCCGCCTCCCGACGACGACCAGGACGAGTACGTCGACGGCCTGCCGCTCGGCACGCGCGGCGGTATGCGCATCACGCATCGTTTCCCGGCCGACGGCACGTATCGCATCACGCTGACCGATCTCGACGTCGGCCTTTATCCGCGCTCGATCGAGACCGAGCACACCGTCGTCGTGCTGGTCGATCGCCGTGAGGTGTTTCGCGAGCGACTCGGCGGGGCCGAGGATCTGCGTCTCGTCGACCGCGGCGGCGCCCCCGCGCGCACCGCGATCATGGCGCGCTTCGCGGACATTCCCGTCGACGTCGAGGCCGGCACGCGCGAGGTTATCGTGACGTTCATCGAGCGCGCCCGCGCGGCGACCGACGAGCTGATCTACGGCTTCACGCCGTACGGCGGCTTCAGCTACACGGGCCAGCAGCGCGCGCCGCGCATCATCGGCGGCGTCGAGATCAAGGGACCGTTCGAGACGAAGGGCCTGTCCCGCACGCCGAGCCGAGAGAAGATCTTCGTCTGCGAGCCCGAGACGCTCGAGGAGGAGCGCGCTTGCGCCGAGCGCATCGCCGCGAATCTCGCCCGCCGAGCGTTCCGCCGCCCCGTCGAGCCGGACGATATCGACCGTCTGATGCCGTTCTTCGAGGCCGGCCGCGGCCTCGGTACTTTCGACACGGGCATCGAGCATCTCGTCGCGGCCGTGCTCGCGAGCCCCGATTTTCTGTATCGCCGCATCGAGCCGCGGCCCGGGACGGACGGCGCCGAGTTCGCGTTGAGCGACATCGAGCTTGCGTCGCGCCTCGCGTTCTTCCTTTGGAGCCGCGGCCCCGACGACGAGCTGCTCAGGCTCGCGGAGGCCGGCGAGCTCGGCCAGCCGGAGGTGCTCGGCGTGCAGGTTCGGCGGATGCTCGACGATCCGCGCGCGCACAGCCTCGTGACGAACTTCGCGCTGCGCTGGCTCGATCTCGACGATCTCGACGCGGTCGAGCCCGACCGGAGCTCGTTCCCGCTGTTCGACGCCGCGCTCCGGCGCGCGTTCGAGACCGAAATCGAGCTGTTCCTGCGCAGCGTGCTGCTCGAGGATCGCAGCGTGCTCGAGCTGCTCGACGCGAAGCACACGTTTCTCAACGAGCGGCTCGCACGGCACTACGGCATCGACGGCGTGCTCGGTCCGCAGTTCCGCCGCGTCGAGCTCGACGACCCGCGCCGCTTCGGCCTGCTGGGCAAGGGCGCCGTGCTGCTCGGCACGTCGTACGGCGACCGGACGTCGCCGGTGCTGCGTGGCGCATGGGTGCTCGACAAGCTGATGGGCACCCCGCCCGCCCCGCCGCCGCCGAACGTCGAAACGGATCTCACGACGCCCGAAGGCGAGAAGCCGACGACGGTCCGCGAGCGGCTAGAGCGGCATCGCGCGAGCGCGTCGTGCAACGGCTGCCACGGCGTGATCGATCCGTACGGGCTCGCGCTCGAGAATTTCACCGTCGTCGGCGCATGGCGCGACTTCGATCGCGAAGCCGGCGAGCCGATCGACGCGCGTACCGTGCTACCCGGCGGCGCCGCGATCGAAGGCCCGGTCGAGCTGCGCGATGCGCTGCTCGAGCGACCGGACCAGCTCGTCCAGGCGCTGACGCAGCGGCTACTGATGTACGCGCTCGGGCGCGAGCTCGAGCACTTCGACATGCCGCAAGTGCGCGAGATCGTCCGTTCGGCCGAGGCCGAGGACTATCGGTTCTCGGCGATCGTCGCCGGGATCGTGCAGAGCCGCGCATTCCGGATGCAGGCGCCGACGCACGGCGAGACCGAGCTCGCCGCCGGCGGCCTGCGCCTGGTCTCCCGCGAGGAATAAGCAGGGTGTAGCGATGTACCTCACGAAAAAGCACTTGTCCCGCCGCACGGTGCTCCGCGGCGCCGGCGTAGCGGTCGGCCTGCCGCTCCTCGACGCGATGATCCCGGCCGCGACCGCGCTCGCCGCGACCGCCGCCGCGCCGCGTCTGCGCGTCGGATTCTTCTACCTGCCGCACGGCGCGATCATGGCGAACACGCCGCACGGTGCGGCGATGGACCGTTGGACGCCGAGCGGCGCGGGCGACGACTTCGCGCTGAGCCCGATCCTCGAGCCGCTGGAGCCTTTCAAGCGTCAGCTCGTCTCGTTCGCGAACCTCGACAACGAAGCCGCGGCGAACTCAGTGCATACGCTCGTCCCCGCGACGTGGCTTTCCGGCGTGCGCCCGGACACGAGCGCGACCGGCGCGCGGATGGCCGCGACCATCGATCAGATCATCGCGAGCCGCATCGGCCAGGAGACGCCGCTGCCGTCGCTCGAGGTCGCGGCCGAGACGCCGGTCCAGGCCGCCGCATGCGCGACCGGCAGCGGCGGCTGCTATTACAGCTCGACGCTGTCGTTCCGCAACGCGACGTCTCCGCTGCCGATGGAGTTCAATCCGCGTAAGGTATTCACGCGCCTTTTCGGCGAAGGCGACACGCCCGAGGAGCGCGAAGCCGTCGCGCGGCAGACGCGCAGCCTGCTCGATCTGATCGCCGACCGGACGAACGACCTCAAGCGCAAGCTCGGGCCCGGCGATCGCGCGATCCTCGATCAGTACCTCGACACGGTCCGCGAGATCGAGCGGCGCGTCGAGCGCGCGGAGCAGCGCGATCTGACCGGCATCGAGCTGCCCGACGCGCCGGTCGGCGAGCTCGATTCGTTCGACGAGCAGCTGAAGCTCATGTTCGACCTGATCGCGCTCGCGTACCAGGCGAACCTTACGCGGGTCGTCTCGTACATCATGGTCGGCGAAGGCACGAACCGCACGTACAGCCATATCGGCGTGCCGGACGCGTTCCATCCGCTGTCGCACCATGCGAACGATCTTGGCCGTCTCGAGAAGCTCGTCCGCATCCAGCGCTACCACGTCGAGCGCTTCGCGGAGTTCGTCGCGAAGCTCGCGGCGACGCCGGACGGAGAAGGCAGTGTGCTCGACCACTCGATGCTGATGTACGGCTCGAACATGAGCAACAGCGACCGGCACAACAACTATCCTCTGCCGATCGTCCTCGTCGGCGGCGGCGCCGGCACGCTGAACGGCGGACGCCACATCGAGCTCCCCGAGCGGACGCCGCTCGCGAACCTGCACTTGACGCTGCTGAACAAGGTCGGCTTCGAGCTCGATCGCTTCGCGGGCAGCACCGGCGAGATCGCCGGCGTCTGATGAGCGCCGGCGACCTGGTCACGGCTCGGATGCACGGCGCGAATGCCGGCCACGCGCCGCGCGCAAGCCGCAGGACCGTGCTGAAGGCCGGCGTCGGCGCGCTGCTCGGCGGCGCGCTGCCCGGCCTCCCCCGCGCCGCGCTCGCAGACGATCGTGCCGTGACACCGCTGCGCGGCCCGTTCTCGCTCGTCTCGGGTGTCGGCGGCAACGTGCTCGTGCGCGCGGCGCCGGCAGGGCAAGTGATCGTCGACAGCGGCTCGGCCGGGCACACGGATGCGCTGCTCGGCGCGCTCGATTCGCTGCCCGGCGCCGGCCGCGTCGATGCGTTGCTGAACACGCACTGGCATCTCGACCAGATCGGCGGCAACGCGGCCCTCGGCGCGCGCGGCGCGACAATCATCGCGCACGAGAAGACGCGTCTGCGCCTCGCGCACGGCTACTACCTGCGCGACGAGGACCGTTACCGCGAGCCCGCTCCCGCGGCCGCCCGACCGACCGAGACGCTGCGCGAGCAGCGAGCTTTCGAGCTCGGCGGCGAGCGCGTCGAAGCCGGCTATCTGCTCGAGGCGCACACGGACGGCGATCTGTACGTGCACTTCACCGAGGCGAACATCGTCGCGGTCGGCGATGCCGTCTCGCCGGTGCGCGATCCCGAGCTCGACTGGTTCGGCGGCGGCTGGCTCGGCGGCCGCGTCGATTCGCTCGCGCGGCTCCTTGCGATCGGCGACGACGCGACGCTCTACGTGCCGAGCTACGGACCCGCGGCGCGCCGCGCCGACGTCGCGGTCGAGCACGAAACGATGCTCGCGCTGTTCGAGCGCGCGACCGAGCTGCTGCGACAGGGCTACAGCGCCGGCGAGATGCTCGCGGCCGGTGTCGCCGACGGCCTGCCGCGCCGTTTCAACGATCCCGCGAAGCTCGTGCACGACGTGCATCAGAGCCTGTGGGCCCACCACAATACGATTTCGCACGATATCGTCTGAGCCGATGATCAAGCCCGCCGCCACTGCGCTCGCTCTGTTGCTCATCGCCGCCGGCGTTTCGGCGAGCGGCTCGACTGCCCTGCTCGCCGACCGCATCCAAGCCGGAGACTTGGAGCGCGCACGCGAGCTGATCGACTCGGGCGCCGACGTCGACGCCGCGCAGGGCGACGGCACGACGCCGCTCCACTGGGCCGTGTATCGGCTCGACGCCGGGCTCGTCGACGCGTTGCTCGCTCGCGGCGCGAAGGCCGACGTCGTCAATCTCTACGGCTCGACGCCGCTCGCCGAAGCCGTGAAGGCCGGGCGCGCGGATCTCGTCGCGAAGCTCCTCGCGGCCGGCGCGGATGTCGAGTCGCCGAACCAGGACGGGCAGACGGCGCTGATGCTCGCGGCGCGCAGCGGCGCGACCGACGCCGCCCGGGTGCTGATCGAGCAAGGCGCGGACGTGAACGCGCGCGAGCGCTGGCGCGGGCAGACCGCGCTGATGTGGGCCGCGGACAGCCGCGCCGCGGAGATCGTCCGGCTCTTGCTCGAGAACGGCGCCGACGTCGAGGCGCGCGCGCACGTCAACGTGTGGCCGACCCAGGTGACGTCGGAGCCGCGCGCGCAATACCGGCCGACCGGCGGGCTCACGCCGTTGCTGTATGCCGCCCGCTCGGGCTGCACCGACTGCGTCGCAGCGCTGCTCGACGCCGGCGCGGATATCGACCGGCCGAGCCCGGACGGCGTGACGCCGCTGATGATCGCGCTCGACAACTTCCGCTTCGACGCGGCGAAGGTCCTGCTCGAGCGAGGCGCGAATCCGCACTACTCCGACTGGTGGGGCCGCACTGCGCTCTATATCGCCGTCGACATGAGCTCGTATCCGCGGCGGCCGTCGGACGAGCCCGACTCGACGAGCGCGATCGAGATCGTGCGCAGGCTGCTCGACGCGGGCGTCGACCCGAATCCGCAGCTCAACATGCATCGGCCCGGCCGCGGCGGCAACAGCGGCCGCTTCATCGA
>CAYMAF010000104.1:0-9833 GCA_964388365.1 uncultured Gammaproteobacteria bacterium
CCGCAGTATGCCGAGCACAAGATCATCGAGCGAATCTGCGAGCCCGAGCGGCAGATCATCTTCCGCGTCCCTTGGCAGGACGATCGCGGCGAAGTGCATATCAACCGCGGGTTCCGCGTCGGATTCAACAGCGCGCTCGGGCCGTACAAGGGCGGGCTGCGCTTTCATCCGTCCGTGAACCTCGGCATCGTGAAGTTCCTCGGCTTCGAGCAGGTGTTCAAGAACGCGATCACCGGCCTGCCGATCGGCGGCGCGAAGGGCGGCGCCGACTTCGATCCGAAGGGCAAGTCGGACTCCGAGGTCATGCGCTTCTGCCAGAGCTTCATGACCGAGCTCTACCGCCACATTGGCGAGTTCACCGATGTGCCCGCGGGCGACATAGGCGTCGGCCAGCGCGAGATCGGATACCTGTTCGGGCAGTACAAGCGCATCACGAATCGTTACGAGTCGGGCGTGCTGACCGGCAAGAGCCCGAGCTGGGGCGGCTCGCTCGTGCGCAAGGAGGCGACGGGCTACGGCGTCGTCTACTTCGTCGAGGAGATGCTGAAGGCCCGCGGGGACTCGATCGAGGGCAAGACGTGCGTCGTCTCGGGCTCGGGAAACGTCGCGATCTACGCGATGGAGAAACTCCAGCAGCTCGGGGCGAAGGTCGTCGCGTGCTCCGACTCGGACGGCGTGATCTACGACCCGTGCGGCATCCGCCTCGATACGGTGAAGCGGATCAAGGAGCGCGAGCGGCGCCGCATCCGCGCGTATGCCGAGGATCATCCGGAAGCCAAATACCTCGCCGCCGGCAACATCTGGAGTCTTCCGTGTCAGGTCGCATTGCCGTGCGCGACTCAGAACGAGCTCAACGAGGCGTCCGCGCGGGCGCTGATCGCGAACGGCTGCATCGCCGTCGCCGAGGGCGCGAACATGCCGACGACGCCGGGCGGCGTGCGCGCGCTGCTCGAGTCCGGCACCGCCTACGGGCCGGGCAAGGCGGCGAATGCCGGCGGCGTCGCGACCTCCGCGCTCGAGATGCAGCAGAACGCGAGCCGCGACGCATGGACCTTCGAGTACACTGAGCAGCGGTTGCACGAGATCATGCAGAAGATTCACCGCGACTGCTACGAGACGGCGGAGGAGTTCGGCTGCCCCGGCAATTACGTCGTCGGCGCGAATATCCTCGGGTTCCTGCGCGTCGCGGAGGCGATGGTCGCTTTCGGTCTCGTATGATGCGCAGGCCCCGGCCGGGCGACGTCCGTCGCCTTCCGGGTCGGCCTCCGCGAACAGCCGGCGGTACCGCGGCCGCGCCGGGCCGCGGCCGAATCTGAGGACGCAACAGGATGCTGCTCACGCTGATCGCCCTGCTGCCGTTCGTCGGCAGCGTCGCGGCCGCGTTCCTGCCGGCAGGAGCGCGGAACGCCGCCGCGTGGCTCGCGGGGGCGGTCGCCGTCGCGTGCACGGCGCTGGTCGCGATGCTCTATCCGGGCATCGAGGCCGGAGGCGTCCAAGCGTTCCGGCTCGAGTGGCTGCCGCAGTTCGGCCTCGACCTTCATTTCCGGATGGACGGCTTCGCGTGGCTGTTCGCGCTGCTGGTCTCGCTGATGGGCGCGCTCGTCGTCCTCTACGCGCGCTACTACATGTCGCCGGAGGATCCGGTCCCGCGCTTCTTCGCGTTCCTGCTCGCATTCATGGGCGCGATGCTCGGCGTCGTCCTGTCCGGCAACCTGATCCAGCTCGTCGTGTTCTGGGAGCTGACGAGCTTCACGTCGTTCATGCTGATCGCGTACTGGTATCACCTGCCGGACGCGCGGCGCGCGGCGCGGATGTCGGTCACGGTCACGGTCGCGGGCGGTCTGTGCCTCCTGATGGGGGTGCTGATGATCGGCGCGATCGTCGGCAGCTACGATCTCGACGACGTGCTCGTCGCGGGCGATCAGCTTCGCGCCCATCCGTGGTACGGCGCGCTGCTCGTGCTCGTCGTGCTCGGCGTGCTGACGAAGAGCGCGCAGTTCCCGTTCCATTTCTGGCTGCCGCAGGCAATGACCGCGCCGACGCCGGTCTCCGCGTATCTGCATTCGGCGACGATGGTCAAGGCCGGCGTCTTCCTGCTCGCACGGCTCTGGCCCGCGCTCGCGGGAACGGAGCTCTGGTTCTGGCTGATAGCGAGCGCGGGCGCGGCATCGCTCCTCGTCGGCGCATTCTCCGCGACGTTCCAACGCGACACGAAGGGCGTGCTCGCGTACTCGACGATCAGCCATCTCGGCCTGATCACGATGCTGCTCGGCATGAATAGCGACCTCGCCCTCGTCGCGGCCGTCTTCCACATGATGAACCACGCGACGTTCAAGGCGTCGCTGTTCATGGCCGCGGGCATCGTGCAGCACGAGACCGGCACGCGCGACATGAAGCGGCTCGGCGGCCTCGCGCGGTCGATGCCGATCACCGCGCTGATCGCGACCGTCGCGGCCGCGGCGATGGCCGGGGTGCCGCTGCTGAACGGCTTCCTCTCGAAGGAGATGTTCTTCGCCGAAGCGATCGTCGTCGGCCAGTCGCTCGGCATGTCGATCACGCTGCCGTCGATCGCGCTCCTCGCGGGCGTGTTCAGCGTCGCCTACTCGTTGCGGTTCGTGCATCAGGTCTTTTTCAGCACGCCGGCCGACGATCTGCCGAAGCCCGCGCACGAGCCGACGCGCGGCATGGTGCTGCCGGGCGCGGTGCTCGTCGTCGCGTGCCTGCTCGTCGGCATGCTGCCCGCCGTCACGGTCGGCCCGGTGCTCGAGACGGCAATGCTCTCGATCCTCGGCGACAACCTGCCGGAGTATCGGCTCGCGGTTTGGCACGGATTCACGCTGCCGCTCCTAATGAGCTTCTTCGCGCTGACCGGTGGCGTCACGTTCTATGTGCTGCTGCTATCGCGCGGCGCGGCGATGCAGCGAACGCCGCTGTTGTCGCTGCTCAACGCGTCGCGGATGTTCGACGTCGCGAACGTCGTCACAGTCCGCGGAGCGGCGAGGCTCAGCCACCTCTTCTTCACGCGGCGGCTTCAGTCGCAGCTGCTCGCGATCGTAGGCATCGCCCTCGTCGCGGGCGTCGCCGCGTTCGGCTCGACCGGCTGGTCGGCGGGCGAATTGGAGCTGACGCCGATCGACCCGCTGTTCGCCCTGCTCTGGGTCGCCGGAGCCGCGTGCGCGATCGGCTCGGCGCAGCAGGCGAAGTTCCATCGCCTCGCCGCGCTGATCATGCTCGGCGGCGCAGGCCTCATCACGTGCCTGACATTCGCGTGGTTCTCCGCACCCGATCTCGCGCTGACGCAGATCGCCGTCGAGGTCGTGACCATCGTGCTGCTGCTGCTCGGGCTTCGTTGGCTGCCGCAGCGCATCGCGTTCGACGATCCGCGTCGGCGCACGCCCCGGGCGCGCGGCCGGCGCGCGCGCGACCTCGTGCTCGCCGCCGCCGCCGGCGGAGGCGCGGCGGCACTCGTGTTCGCGGTGCTGACGCGGCCTGCGGCCTCGGAGCTGCCCGGCTACTTCGTGCGCAATGCGCTCGACGTCGCGGGCGGGCGTAACGTCGTGAACGTGATCCTCGTCGACTTCCGCAGCTTCGATACGCTCGGCGAGATTACGGTCGTCGCGATCGTCGCCGTGATCGTGTACGCGCTGCTCCGGCGCTTCCGGCCGGCGCCCGAAAGCATCGACGTGCCGAAGGCGCAGCGAGCCGATCCCGCGCCGCTGACGACGGCGCTCGACGATCCGCTGCCCCGCGGCTACATGCGCCTGCCGGCCGTGCTCGTGCGCCTGATCGGGCCGATGGCCGGGCTCGTCTCCGTATATTTCCTGCTCCGCGGCCATCAGGCGCCGGGCGGCGGCTTCGTCGGCGGGCTCGTGATGGCGAGCGCGGTGATCGTGCAGTACATGGTCGGCGGGACGATGTGGGTCGAGTCGCGGCTGCGGATCCACCCGCAGGTGTGGATCGCGCTCGGGATGGTCGCTGCGGGCACCGCCGGGATCGCCGCGTGGTTCGCCGGCAAGCCGTTTCTCGGCGCGCTCGCCGCGGACCTTCACGTCCCGATGATCGGCGAGGTGCATCTGTCGACGGTGCTGCTGTTCGACCTCGGCGTCTTCTTGCTCGTCGTCGGATCGGTCGTGCTGATGCTCGTCGCGCTCGCCCATCAGTCGCTGCGCAGCCCGCGGCGCCCGGCGATCGAGCCGAGCAGCGAAACCGATGAGGCCGCCGAAGCGGCGGAGGCGATCTGATGGAGCTCGTTTACGCGTTCGCCGTCGGCATCCTCGTCTCGGCAGGCGTTTGGTTGTTGCTCAGGCCCCGGACGTTCCAGGTCATCATGGGGTTGTCGCTGCTGTCGTACGCGACGAACCTCTTCATCTTCGGCATGGGGCGGCTCCAGATGCAGCGCCCGCCGATCCTCACGGATAACGCCGGGACCGATCCTTCTCTGTATACCGACCCGGTGCCGCAAGCGCTCGTATTGACCGCGATCGTCATCGGCTTCGCGACGACGGCCCTGTTCCTCGTCGTGCTGCTCGCGCTCCGCGGGCTATCCGGGACCGATCACGTCGACGGACGGGAGCCCGAGCTATGAGGGTGCTCGACCACCTGCCGGTGCTGCCGATCGCCGTGCCGCTCGCGGCGGCGACGATCATGCTGCTGCTCGGCGAGGGCCGTCGAGCGGCCCGGCACACGCTCGCGCTCGGCTCGCTCGTCCTGCAGCTCGCCGTCGCGCTGACGCTGCTCTATCAGACGACCGACTCGGCGGCCCATATCTGGACCGACGGCATCGGCGTCTACCGCATCGGCGGCTGGCCGGCGCCGTTCGGCATCGTGCTCGTCGTCGACCGGCTGTCCGCGATGATGCTGACGCTCGTCGCGACCGTATCGCTCGCCGTGCTCGTCTACTCGCTCGTGCATTGGGACAAGCCGGCCCAGCCGTTCCATTCGCTGTTCCAGCTGCTCGTCATGGGGCAGAACGGAGCGTTCCTGACCGGCGACCTGTTTAACCTGTTCGTTTTCTTCGAGGTGCTGCTCGTCGCATCGTACGGCCTCGTGCTGCGAGGTTCCGGAACGGGACGGACGCGGGTCGGCTTGCACTATATCGCCGTGAACCTGACCGCTTCGTTCCTGTTCCTGATCGGCGTCGCGCTGATCTACGGCACGATCGGCACGCTGAACATGGCCGATCTCCTCGGCCGGGTTGCCGCGCTCGCGCCGGACGAGCGCGCGCTCTTCGACGCGGGCGCGTGGATCCTCGGCATCGCATTCCTCGTCAAGGCCGGCAGCTGGCCGCTGAATTCCTGGCTGCCGGGCGCCTACGCGGTATCGATGGCACCGATCGCGGCCGGCTTCGCGATCATGACGAAAGTCGGCATCTACGCCGTGCTCAGGATCGGCACGCTGATGAGCGAGGACGAGGCGGCCGCGTCGATCCTCGGCTCGATCCTCTATTACACGGGCCTCGTCACGCTCGTCTCGGGCGCGATCGGCATGCTCGCGACACAGCACCTGAAGCGGCTCGTCGCCTACTCCGTGATCGTGTCCTCGGGCTTGATGCTCGCGGCGCTCGGCCTCGGCATCGAGACCGTGACCGCTCCGGTGCTGTTCTACCTCGTCACGTCCGTGCTGACGACGTCGGCGTTCTTCCTGCTGACCGGGATGACCGACCGTACCCGGCTACAGACCTCGCCCGTCATCGATCCCGTCGAAACCGATCGCGGCGCGATGCCGGACTACATGGCGTTCGGAATCCGCGCGCCGGACCCGTACGGCACCGAGGACGAGGTCGGCGCGGCGATTCCGGCCGCAATGGCCTTCCTCGGCCTGATGTTCGTCTGCTGCGTGCTGCTCGTCACGGGCCTGCCGCCGCTGCCCGGCTTCGTCGCGAAGTTCACGCTGCTATCCGCCGTGCTCGAGACCGCGCCGGCCGTCGGCGCACGCAACGCCGGCTGGGTCCTCGCGGTCGCGGTGCTCGCGACGGGGCTCGTCGGCATCATCGCGCTGACGCGCATCGGCATGCGGCTATTCTGGTCATCGATCGAGCGGCGCACGCCGCGGCTGCACGTGACCGAGGCCGCCCCCGTCGCGTTCCTCGTGCTCCTTTGCCTCGGCCTGACGGCCGGTTCCGCGCCGGTGATGCGTTTCCTCGAGGCGACGGCGCGCTCGCTGCATGCGCCGGATACCTATATCAGGACGGTGCTCTCGCCGGCCCCGGACGATCCGGCGGCCGGCGGCTTGGGCGCGCGTCCGGCAGGAGACGCGCGATGAGGCCGGTCGTCGGACGCTGGCCCTACGTGCTGACCGGCGTGCTCGCCGTGATGTGGCTGCTCCTTAACCAAACGCTCGCGCTTGGCCACATTCTGCTCGGAACCGCATTCGCGATCGTGCTCGCGTGGGCGACGCGCTACCTTCGCCCACTGCAGCCGCGATTCTCGAGGCCGTGGCTCTTCGTGCCGCTGTTGGTCCTCGTGATCGTCGACATCGTGCGCTCGAATCTCGGCGTCGCGCGCATCGTGCTCGGCTTGGTCGGGGACCGAAAAATTCGCTCCGGATTCGTGCGCATCCCGCTCGATATGAGCGATCCGCATGCGCTCGCGGTGCTCGCCGGCATCGTCACGTCGACGCCCGGCACGGTCTGGGTCGGCCTCGACCAGGGCGGGAAGCGTCTGACGCTGCACGTGCTCGATCTGCGCGACGAGGCCGAATGGGTTCGGTGGATCAAGCAGCGCTACGAGCGGCTGTTGATGAGGATCTACGAATGAACACGGTGTTCGACTATGCCGCGTGGTTCGCGTCGCTGTGCTTTATGCTCGCGATGCTGCTCGCGCTCGTCCGGCTGTTCATCGGCCCGGCGGCGCAGGACCGAGTGCTCGCGCTCGACACGCTCTATCTGAACGGCATGCTGACGCTGCTGATGCTCGGGATCCGCTCGAGCTCGACCGTCTACTTCGACATGGCGCTCTTGATCGCGCTGTTCGGCTTCGCGAGCACGATCGCGCTCGCGAAGTTCCTGCTGCGAGGCGAGGTAATCGAGCCGTGAACGGCGCGGACCTGCCGCTCTGGGTCACGGTGCCCGGC
The DNA here is from genome assembly GCA_964388365.1 of uncultured Gammaproteobacteria bacterium. Classification (GTDB taxonomy): domain Bacteria; phylum Pseudomonadota; class Gammaproteobacteria; order Steroidobacterales; family Rariloculaceae; genus ZC4RG20. Next base: position 7,072 of record CAYMAF010000104.1, read on the forward strand.
ACGCTGCTCCTCGTCGCCGCGGGGCTACTCACGCTGATCGGGGCGATCGGCCTCGTTCGGCTAGATCACTTCTTCGCGCGCATGCACCCGCCGACGATGGGAACGACGCTCGGCACGGGTTTCGTGCTGATCGCGTCGATGCTCGTGTCGTCCGCGCTCGAGCAGCGCCCGGTGATTCACGAGCTCCTGATCACCGTGTTCATCGTGATGACCGCGCCGGTCACGGCGATGCTGCTGATGCGTGCCGCGGTGTTTCGAGAGCACAGGAAGGCACGGCCCGCGAAGCCTGGCGACGGCGCCGAGGACTCGCTCCCGCCGAAAGCGGGCCACTAGTCCACGCCGCGCCGGCCGAGGGGCGGCGACGCACCGGCGCCCGTTCGAGCCGCCGAGCCTTCGGGCTAACCGAGGAAGATCGGCAGCCCGCGGACGAGCATGATTGCGAGCGCGACGATCACGACGGCGACGAGGAGGTTCGATCGCCCCATCCACCCCGCGAGGCGCCGCAGCCGCCCCGCCTCTTCCGAGCCCGGCGCCTCGCGCAGCACCCGGGTCGCGCGCGGACCGACGACGAAATCGTGCACCGCGGATAGCAGCAGCGCGACCGCGACGAGCGCGAGCTTGATCGCAAGGATGCGTCCCCACGGCGATGCCCAGAGCTCCGCGCTCCCGAGCCGAGAATGATCGACCCAGCGGCCGAGGTTCACGAATCCGGTGACGACGAGGATGAGCAGGCAGGCCCAGCCGACGTTCCGGAAGCGGGTGCCGGTGCTGCGGATCAGCTCGCCGTAGTCGCCGGTGCCTCGGCGCTGCCGCAGCACGGGAACGAGCACGGCGCCGAGGAATACCATGCCGCCGATCCATACGACGGCCGCAAGGATGTGCAGCAGAATCGAGATGAAGTGCATGGTCTGCATCGGTAGTCCCCTGCCCTTTCGTCGCGCCGCCGCGAGCATAGCAGACCGAGTCTCCGCTACCTAAATCAGGGCAATATCGGGTTGTCAACGTTCGCCTATGTCGTTATCGTGAGGCAGGCGAAGAATTCGAGTCCATGCATGCATCGAATGGCCGGGCTGTATCGTTCCCTTCGGCTCCTGAGCTGGCTCGTTCTAGCGCTGATGCTCGCCGCGCTGACCTGGTCGGTTGCGACGTCGATTCGGTATTGGAGCGGCATCGGCGTGTAACGGAGCGGGAATGACGAATCGACAAGCTCGCATGTTCGCGATCGCCTCGACCGCGATCGCCGCACTGGTCTTCCTGATCCTCACCGTTCACAGCCATACTCGTTTCCCCGAGCTCACGAACGCCGACACGATCACGCCGGAGGTCGTCGCCGGGCAGCGCGTCTGGCACCGCTACAACTGCATCAACTGCCATACGCTGTTCGGCGAAGGCGCGTACTACGCGCCGGATCTCACGAAAATCGCCGAGCACCGCGGCGAAGCGTACCTGACGGCCTACATGCGGGATCCCGGGCAGTTCTACGACGAGCAGATTCACCGCCGGCTGATGCCGCAGCAGAATCTGAGCGACCAGGAAATCTCGGATCTGATCGCGTTCCTCGACTGGGCGAGCCGCGTCGACACGCAAGGCTGGCCGCCGCGGCCGATCCTCGTCACGACGGGGCTTGCGGCGCCGGGGGCGGCGGATCAGCCGGGCGTGACGGCCGTGCCGCATCGGCCGGTGACGCCCGAGAGCGACCCGATCGCGGCCGGCGAGAACGTGTTCAGGAACGCGACGCCGTCGTGCCTCGCCTGCCATTCGACGACCCCAGGCATCAACCTGGCGGGCCCGAGCCTCGCGGGGATCGCGTCGAGGGCCGAGGAGGTGCTCGCGTCCGGGAACTACACCGGCAGCGCCGAGGACGTCGCCGGCTATATCCGCGAGTCGATCGTCGCGCCGAGCGCGCACATCCTTCCGGGGGCGATGTACTCGGCGGGCGGCATGTCGTTCATGCCGGCGACTTACGCCGACAGCTTGAGCGACGAGGAGATCGACCAGCTCGTCGCGTATTTAATGAGCTTCCGCTGACGCGGCCACGGAGGGGGCATGCGCTACAGATCCCAATCGGTCGCCTACTGGTACTTCGCCGTCGCCGTCGTGCTGTTCGGCCTCCAGATCGTCTTCGGTCTGCTGTCGGCGGCGAAGTATCTCGGGCCGGACCCGCTGCTCTATATCCTTCCGTTCGACGTCACGAAGGTCATCCACACGAACCTCCTGATCGTCTGGGTGCTGCTCGGGTTCATGGGCGCGACGTACTGGCTCGTGCCGGAGGAATCGCGAACGGAGCTCCATAGCGTCAAGCTCGCCTACGTGCAGCTCGTGCTGTTCACCGTGATGGGCGTGACCGCGATCATCGGCTACCTGTTCCGTTACGGCACCGGCAACAAGCTCCTCGAGCAGCCGCTGCCGCACAAGCTCGCGATCGTCGCAACGATGCTGATCTTCCTCTACAACATCGGCATGACGATCAAGAAGGCCGGCCGGTTCACCGTCACCGAAGGCGTGCTCGTGCTCGGCCTCGCCGCGTCGGCGGTGCTGTATCTGCCGGCGCTGTTCGAGTTCGAGAACTACACGATCTCGATCTTCTACCGCTGGTGGACGATCCATCTGTGGGTCGAAGGCGTGTGGATGATGATCATGGGATCGTTCCTCGCGTACCTCTTGATCCGCCTCTCCGGCGTCGACCGCGAGGTCATGGAGAAGTGGCTGTACGTGATCGTCGGCCTCGTGTTCATCGCCGGCATCCTCGGCACCGCGCATCA
>CAYMAF010000105.1:0-9751 GCA_964388365.1 uncultured Gammaproteobacteria bacterium
TGCCCGTGCTGATCGGCGTCACGCTGCTGACGTTCATCGTCGTCGACGTGATGCCCGGCGGCGCGGCGCGGCAATTGCTCGGTCCGGAAGCGACGGCGGCGCAGGTCGCGCAGCTCGAGCGCGAGCTCGGTCTCGATCGCCCCGCCTGGCAGCGCTATCTCGACTGGCTCGGCGGCGCGGTCAGCGGCGATCTCGGCGAGTCGCTCGCGAGCGGCCAGAAAGTGACGCGGCTGCTCGGCGAACGGTTACCGGTCACGTTGCAGCTCGTCGGATACGGATTCGTCGCGGCGCTCGGCGCCGCCGTGGTCGGCGGGCTCGCCGCGGCGCGGCGGCCGGACGGCTGGATCGACCGGATGACGATGATCGTGAGCCTCGCGGGTCTCTCGGCGCCGAGCTACCTGATCGCGATCGTGCTGGTCCTCGTGCTCGCGGTCGCTTGGCCGCTGCTGCCGTCGATCGGTTATACGCCCGTCGGCGAGAGCGTGTCGGAGCACATGCGCTCGATGACGTTGCCGGCGCTCGCGATCGCGCTGCCGATGTTCGGCCTGTACTGCCGCTTTCTGCGCGGCGATCTGCTCGAGCAGATCCATCGAGAAGGCTACGTGCTGACGGCGCTCGCGAAAGGCTTGGGGCCGTACCGCGTGCTCGTTCGTCACGCGCTGCGCAATTCGCTGCTCGGCCTCTTGACGCTCGTCGGCGTGAACGCCGGCAACGTGATCGGGGGCACCGTCATCGTCGAGCAGATCTTCGCGCTGCCGGGGCTCGGTCAGCTGCTCCTGCAAGCGGTGCACACGCGCGACGCGCCGGTGATCCAGGCCGTCGTGCTCGTGCTCACGGCGGCGACCGTGCTCGCGAATCTGCTCGTCGATCTGCTCTATGCGGCGCTTGATCCGAGGATTCGATATGGCCGCGGCTGATCTCGACGGCGTCGTCGGCGCCGCGGCTCGCCGCGCCGCCGAAGGCTTCCGGGCGCGACCGCGGGGCATCGCCGTTCCGGCCGCGACGCTCGCGCTGATCGCAGGGAGCTGCATCATCGCGCCGGCCGCGGGGCTCGTGCCCGCGCCGATCGGAGGCAACGTGCTCGACGCGGGTCTGCCGCTCCTGTCGCCGGGACATCCGCTCGGCACCGATCTCAACGGCAACGATGTGCTTTCGCGCGTGCTGCACGGCGGGCGCGCATCGCTCGGCATCGCGGTCGCCGTGAATGCGCTCGGGCTCGTCGCCGGCGGGCTCGTCGGCGCGCTCGGGGCGTACGCGGGACGCGCGGCCGATGCCGTCGTCATGCGCCTCTGCGACGTCCTGATCGCGTTCCCGACACTCGTGCTCGTGATCGCGGTCGCGCAAGCGCTCGGTCCGGGCTACGGGCGGACGATTCTCGCGCTCGCGTTCTTCAGCGTGCCGGCATTCGCGCGGCTCGCGCGTGCCGCGACGCTGCGCCTGCGCGAGCAGCCGTTCGTCGTCGCGGCCGAGCTTGCCGGCGCGAGCGCGCCGAGCGTGCTGATGCGGCATCTCGTGCCGAATCTCCTGCCGCAGCTTGCGACGTTCGCATTGCTCGGCATCGGTTTCGTCGTGACGATCGAGGGCGCGCTCGGCTTCGTCGGCTTCGGTGTGCCGTTGCCGCAGCCGAGCTGGGGCAACATGATCTTTCAAGGCCAGCAATCGATCCTCACGCAGCCGTCGCTCGTTTGTATTCCGGGCGCGTTCCTGTTCATCACGGTGCTCGCGTGCAACCTGCTCGGCGAGCGCTTGCGGGCCGCGTGGAGCGTCGCGTGATCGCGGCGATCGGCACGGCCGCCGAGGGCGCTGCGATCGATGCCGCCGTGCCGCTGCTCGAGACGCGCGCGCTGACGGTTCGCATCGGCACCGGCGTCGGCGCCGTGACCGCCGTCGACGGCTTGAGCTACCGCGTCGCCTCCGGCCGTACGCTCGCGATCGTCGGCGAATCCGGTGCCGGCAAGACGCTCGGCTGTCTTGCGCTCGTCGGTCTCGTGCCGCGCTCGGCGATCGTGTCGGGCTCGGTCCGTTTCGCCGGCCGCGAGCTCGTCGGGCTCGACGAGACCGAGCTGCGCCGACATCGCGGGCGCGATATCGCGATCGTGCTCCAGGATGCCGCCCGCGCGTTGAATCCGACGATGACCGTCGGTGAGCAGATCGCCGAGGCGGCTCGGCTGCACGAGCGTCTCGGCCGCCGCGCATCGCATACGCGGGCTGCGGAGCTGCTCGGACTGCTCGGCTTGCGTGAGCCGGTCCTTACCGCTTCGGCCTATCCGCACGAGCTGTCCGGCGGCATGCGACAACGTGCTCTCCTTGCGATCGCGCTCGCGGCCGGTCCGAGGCTGCTGATCGCCGACGAGATCACGCGCTCGCTCGATCCGCTGACGCGGGCCCGGATGCTCGAGCTGCTCGTATCGCTGAAGGATCGGCTCGGCATGACGCTGATCCTCGTAAGCCACGACCTCGGTCTCGTCACTCGCGTCGCGGACGAGATCCTCGTGATGCGCGCCGGCCGCGCCGTCGAGCATGCGCCCGCGGCGCGGCTGACTGGCGGCGCGCGCACGGCGTATGCGCGCGCGCTCGTGGCCGCGATGCCGCGCCTCTGCGCGGCCGCGCGGCCGTCCGCGCCCGAGGAGCGAGTGTCGGCTCGCCGTGACGACGCGCTCGCGGCGTCCGCGCGCGGCGTGTTGCTCGAAGCGCGCGGCATCGTGCAGGTGTTCCCGCGCCGCGGCCGCGGCGGCGCGTTCAGAGCGCTCGACGGCGTATCGCTGTCGATCCGCGCCGGCGAGGCGCTCGGGCTCGTCGGCGAATCGGGCGCCGGGAAATCGACGTTCGCTCGCGCGCTGCTGCAGCATCCGCGGCCGACGGCGGGCCGCGTCGTGTTCGAAGGCGTCGAGCTGACTCGGCTCGCGGGCCGGCCGCTGGCCGAGCATCGGCGCCGCATGCCGATGGTCTTCCAGGAGCCGTTCGCATCGCTCGACCCTCAATGGCGCGTGCGTGCGATCGTCGAGGAGCCGCTCGTCGTCGCCGGCGCGGACCGGGCCGAGCGGGCGCGCCGCGCCGCCGACGCGCTCGAGCGCGTCGGTCTGCCGCCTCGGGCGTTCGGCCGCCGGCGCCCGGCCGAGCTTTCCGGAGGCCAATGTCAGCGGGTCGCGATCGCGCGTGCGCTCGTGTCCGATCCGGCGCTCGTGATTCTCGACGAGGCCGTCGCATCGCTCGACGTCCGGTCGCAGCGGGACGTGCTCGGCTTGCTCCGCGCGTTGAGGGCCGATCTCGGTCTGGCTTTCCTTTTCATCTCGCACGACCTCGCGGTCGTCCGCGAGATCTCGGACCGCGTCGCCGTGCTCTATCGCGGACGGGTCTGCGAGGTCGGGCCGGTCGAAGCCGTCTATCGGCGGCCGGCGCACCCTTATACGGGCGCGCTGCTCGCGGCGGCGCGGGACGCGGGAGCGATTCGGGCGCGTATCGCGCGATCCGGCTCGGCAGCGGTCGCGCCGGCGGACGGGGACGCGTGTGCGGATCGCATGGGCTGCGCGTTCCGGCCGCGCTGCGCGCGCGCCTCGCCGCGGTGCGCGGTCGAACGGCCGGAGCTTCGGAGCGCGGAGGAGGCCGGGCACTTCGTCGCGTGCCATCACCCATCCACGTAGCGGGCAATCCACGTTGAAGGCCTTGCGGGGCGCCTCGGCCTGTAATATAAAAGCGATTCATATTTAGATTTTTGGGGAATGCCGATGCGCGCGAAGCCGGCGAACCAAGGCCGATCTCGGGAAAAACGAGACCGGATCCTCGCGGCGATGGATCGGCTGCTGCGGAAGAAGGCGTTCTCCGAGATCGGCGTCGCCGATCTCGCCGCGGAGGCCGGCGTCCCCGCGGCGACGATCTACCAGCGCTTCAGCAATCGCGATGCGACCGCGTCGGTGCTGCTCGAGCTCTATCTCCGGCGCGTCGAGGACTGGGCCCGCCGCTCGCGCTCGGATCGCGGCACGAAAGCGCCCCTTCGGGAAGCGCTGCGCGCGGTCGCTCGGGACGCGCTGCGTCAGATCGACGAGCTCGGGCACATCATGCGGCCGGCCTACCTCTATTCGCGGCACCGTCCGGACCTCGTCGGCGCCGAGTGGGCGCGGCTCGAGCGGCTCGCGCTCGAAGGCTTCCGCAACTTTCTCGAGAAGCGAGCCGACGAGATCCGCGTCGACGACCTCGACGAGGCCGCTGGCCTGCTCGCGAGCTTCTACAATCTGATGCTGCTCGGTCCGCTGCTGCACGACGCGTCGCCGTGGCCGGCAATGAACGATCCGGAGCGGTACGCATCGCTGCTGGCCGACATGGCTTATCGCTATCTCGGCTGCGCCGACGGGGAGGGCGCGTCATGAAGCTTGCGAAGCCCGACGGGCCTTCGGCGGTCGGCTCGATCGCCGCTCAGCTCGTCGACGGCGGCCGCCCTGCGCACGCCGGCAGCCGTTCGGCCGGACGCACGCTGTTCGTCAAGGCGTGGTATCCCGCAGCACGCGCGGCGAAACGGCCGGAGCTTCTGTGGGACGAGCTGCGGCGCGATCCGCGCGTGCCGCGCCCGCTGCGGCTCGCGCTGAAGCTCGTGCGCGCGCGGACGTCGACCTACGCCGGCGCCGAGCTCGATTCGGCAGCTCGCATTCGCTCGCTCGTCGTCTACAACCACGGGCTGATCTCGTTCGCGTCCGAGAACACGTCGCTGATGGAGCACCTCGCGAGCCGCGGGCATGTCGTGCTCGCGATCCGCCACGTCGAGCAGCTCGCCGAGCTCGAAAGCTTGAATCGCGGCCGCACCGCGGACGAGCGGCGCGCCGACGCCGAATGGGAAAGACGCCTGCGCGCCGCGCCGCGCGACGAGAAGCCCGCGTTGGCGGTGCCGTACTATGCGCGCGCGAGGAACACGAACCGAATCGTCATCGAGCGGTCGCTCGATACGTCGTTCGTGCTCGATCGCATCGCCGACGTCTTGCGACGCGTGCCGGGGCTCGACGGCGATCGGCTCGCCGGCCGTCCGATTCATCTCGTCGGGTTCTCGGTCGGCGGCGCGGTCGCGCACGAGACGGCGGCGCGCGATGCGCGCGCTGCGAGCGTCGCGAATATCGACGGCGGCCTTTACGGCACGCAGCCCGCGTTGCCGGTCGCCCGTCCGTACCTGATGCTATACAGCGAGGCGAACGACGGTATCAACGACGCGCTCCTGCCGGCACATGCGGAGCGCTACGCGCTGGCCGGCACCGATCACCTGAGCTACCACGATGCGAGCCTGTGGCTGCCGCGGCGCCGCTACTCGAGGTCCGGCCGCGCGGCGGCCGTGTTGCTCGCCCGCCGGGACGGAGCGGTCGAGGCCTTTCTCGACCGGGCGTCCGCGGCCTCCGAGGGGCGTCGTCCCGCCGCGGCGGACGCCGGCGCCGGGCCCGAGGCGTAGCCGGCAATGCTTGGGGCTGGACGGAGCCGCCGCGGCGGGGCCGGTTCGCCCTCCCTAGCCGTCGGTCGGCGTTGCAGATCGCAAAGGAGATTCTGCTAAACTACGCGCCCCGACGCGCGGTATGCGTCCCCGGCCCTCGACGGATCGTCACGCCGGGGCGGGCATGCCCATCGCGCCGCGCGTGCCGAGCGCGAACGGGCCGTTAGCTCAATTGGTAGAGCAGTGGACTCTTAATCCATTGGTTGTAGGTTCGAGTCCTACACGGCCCACCACTCCCTGATCGAGTATCCCTGATCGAGCAGCGCGAACCTCGTGCGCGTTCGTGCGAATGCCGTCCGCCCGGGGCTGCGCGAGGCGACTTCATTATCGTGCTGATCCCGCCGCTGGGTCGTCCCGATCGCGCGCTCGGCATCCTCCGCTTTCCAACGTCGCTTCAGCCGGCCGATCGCCGTGCCGCGTACCGCTGTCGCTGTTGTGCGACCCGCCTCGTCGATACTTCGTATGCATCGCAAACCTTTCTGACATATCGCTTTATTCGAACTTTCAACGCTTCCGCGTGCGTCCCTTTCCCGTCCGCCTGTCGTAGTTAACCGACTCGAGCCGTATGGCCGCGGCGAATGCTCGTCGGCTTTCGCCGACGCTTTCGTGCCTCGTCGTGTTGCTTGCAGTACGTAACTAATTGAGCAGACGCAACATTTCTGAATGGCACGGTTCTTGTTATCTGCGGAGCGTCAATCGGCCGCGGCGGGGGTCTTGCGTGCCGAGCTGACGGGGCAACGCCGCTCGAAAGGGCGGCGACGCAAAGCCACCGGTCTACGGGGAGCCGCCCTAAGACAGCGGGGTTGCCAGCGACGGCATGCGAGTGCTCGACAGCGTTCGTGCGCGCATCGCACCGCGCATGACTCGAGCACGCTCGATCGCTCGCAATCCTCGGCGTTCGCAGGGCATCTCTCCGTTCGCTCTGGAGAGGGATTCTTGAGGATGTTCGATTCAACAGGCTTGGCGGCGAGGCGCCGCCTCGGCGCGCTCGCGCTGATCTCGGCGCTTGCGCTCGCGGCTTGCGGAGGCGACGACGACACGGACGGAGGCGGACAGGGCCCGGACAATCGGGCGCCGACGTTGAACGGTCTCCCGGCGACGAGCGTCGTCGCCGGCGACGACTATCTTTTCCAGCCGACGGCGAGCGATCCCGACGGCGACACGCTGCTCTTCGGCGTCGACGGATTACCGCCGTGGGCCGAGTTCGATGCGGTGACCGGAACGCTGAGCGGCACGCCGAACGAAGAGCACGTCGGCACGTATCGCGGCGTCGTCGTCTGGGTCACCGACGGCGAGGCCGAGACGCTGCTGCCCGCATTCGATATCGTCGTCGAGCCGCACGCGCCGACGGGCAACACGCCGCCGTCGCTCTCGGGCACGCCCGCGAGCTCGGTCGTCGTCGGCGAGACCTACCGCTTCGTGCCGCAGGCCGAGGATGCGGACGGCGACGAGCTCACGTTCGATATCGAGAATCGGCCGAGCTGGGCGTCGTTCGACCAAGCGACCGGCACGCTCGAGGGTGTGCCGTCCGGCGCAGACTCGGGCAGGTACCGCAATATCGTGATCTCGGTCAGCGACGGGCAAGCGACGACGACGCTGCCGCCGTTCTCGATCAGGGTCGTCGATGTGCCGCCGTCCGAGGAACCGCCGCCGGTGGAGCCGCCGCCGAGCGAGGAGCCGCCGCCGGAGGAACCGCCTCCGTCGGAACCGCCGCCGCAGGAGCCGCCTCCGTCGGAACCGCCTCCGTCCGAGCCCCCGCCGGCGAATACGCCGCCGACGATCTCGGGCACGCCGGCGGGCACCGTGCAGGTCGGCGAGCAGTACAGCTTCAGGCCGGCGGCGCGCGACGACGACGGCGATACGTTGACGTTCAGCGTCTCGAATCTGCCCGCGTGGGCAAGGTTCAGCCGTTCGACCGGACGCGTGTGGGGCACACCGACCGCGGCGCACGTCGGGGAGTACGTCAATATCCGGATCTCGGTCAGCGACGGCGACGCGAGCGCGGAACTTCCGCCGTTCTCGATCGAGGTCGTGCCGGCCCCGAACCGGCCGCCGACGATCTCCGGCAACCCGCCGCGTACCGTCACTCAAGGCACGGCCTATTCCTTCGTGCCGACTGCATCGGATCCGGACGGGGACTCGCTGACGTTCAGCATCGAGAACGCACCGGACTGGGCGAGCTTCGATGCGTCGACCGGACGGTTGTCCGGCACGCCGGGCGCGGGCGACGTGCGGACGTGGTCGAATATCCGCATCAGCGTCTCGGACGGCAAGGAAAGCGCATCGCTCGCGGCGTTCAGCATCACGGTCGAGGCCGTCGCGAGCGGCTCGGCGACGCTGACCTGGACGGCGCCGACGCAACGCACCGACGGATCGCCGCTGACGAACCTCGCTAAATATAAGGTGTACTGGGGCAAGTCGGCCGGCAGCTACTCGAACCAGACCGAGGTCGGCGCCGGCACGACGACGTATGTCGTCGACAATCTGTCCGCCGGCACCTGGTACTTCTCGGTGACCGCGATCGACTCGAACGGCGTCGAGAGCGACTACTCGAACGTCGCGAGCAAGACGATCCGGTAACCGGCAAAGCGGCGGCGACCGGCACGCGACGGGACCCGGGGCACGGCCCCGGGTCCTGGTCGCTGCGCCCGGCCGCGCGCCGTTCCCGTATACTGGCCGGGTGCGCCGAATCAGTCCGCTTTTGCTGCTACCCATCGCCTTGACGGTCAACGCGACGCCGCCGGTCACCGAGGAGAGACCTTTTTCGTACACGCTGCACGGCGTGACGATCGAGGACCCTTATCTTTGGCTCGAAGGCAGCGACGCGCCCGAGGCCGGCGCCGATCCGGCGCTCGACGCCGCGGTCGGCGAGTGGACCGACGCGCAGAACGCGTACACGCGCTCGGTGCTCGACGCGCGGCCCGGCCGCGCGGCGATCGCGGCCGAGCTCGAGAAGCTCTTATCGCTCGATGCGTGGGGGCTGCCGCGGATGGCCGGCGACCGGCTCTTCTATACGCTGCGCCGCGGCGATCAGGCGCAGCCCGTGCTCTATGTCGAGCCGATGCCCGACGCTTCGGCCGGTCGACCGGGCAGCGCGGGCTGGCAAGCGGAGGCCGGCGTCGAGCCTGGCGCGGCCGCGACCGGCTCGTCCGCCGGCTCGCCGAGCGAGCCCGCCGCGCGCGTGCTGCTCGACGTGAATGCGCTCGACCCTTCGGGGCTTCTCGCGCTCGCGTGGTATCGGCCAAGCCCGGACGGGCGTTACGTCGCATTCGGCACGTACCGCGCCGGCGACGAGAACACGACGCTGCGCGTGCTCGAGACGGCTACCGGCCGCTGGCTCGATGACGAGATCGCGGGGCGCGTCGACCCGGTCGACTGGCTCGACGACGGCAGGCACTTCGTCGTTCGGCGGCTTTCGGACGCCGCGAATCCATATAGCGGGCAAATTCTGCTGCACGAGCTCGGCCGGGACGTTGCGGACGATCCGGTGCTGTTCGAGCAGTACACCGACGGCGAGCTCGCGACGACCTGGGGGCCGTATCCGATCGTCTCGCGTGACGGCCGCTGGCTCGCCATCGTCTACTACACTGGCACGGACTCGAGCGATCTCTGGGTTTACGACCTCGCTGCGTGGCGGGAGACGGGCGAGCTCGAGCGCCGCGACCTGCTCGTCGGCACCGGCGCGCTGACCGAGGACGGCTTCATCGAGGACGGCGTGCTGTACGCGTTGACGACGTACGAGGCGTCGAACAAGCGCGTGATCGCGTTCGATCTCGCCGGCGATGCGCCCGAGGCGTTCCGCGAGGTCGTTGCCGAGCGCGAGGACGCCGTGATCGTCGACATCGAGCCGGCGCCGGGGCGGATCGTCGTCGACTACGTCGCCGACGCGCATAGCCGCGTCGAGATCTTCGCGCGCGACGGGCGTTCGCTCGGCGAGCTCCAGCTGCCCGGCATCGGCAGCGCGTCGATCGCGACGCATCCGGAGCGGACCGTCGCGTGGGTCGCGTTCGAGACGTTCAGCGAGCCGCGCGGCATCTACGTCGCGGATCTCGACGCGCGGCGCACCGCGCCGTGGCGCGTCCCCGAGCTCGGCATCGACGTGCCGGAGCTCGAGATTCGCCAGGTGCGGTACCGCTCGTACGACGGCACCGAGGTGCCGATGTTCCTCGTGCACCGCGTCGATCTCGAGCTCGACGGCGACAACCCGACGGTCCTGTACGGCTACGGCGGCTTCGATATCTCGCTGACGCCGGAATTCCTCGCCGCGTGGCAGCCTTGGCTCGCGCG
>CAYMAF010000106.1:0-9710 GCA_964388365.1 uncultured Gammaproteobacteria bacterium
TACAAGGCCGCGGCCGCGCTCGCCGCAGGCTGCACCGTCGTCGCGAAGCCGTCGCCCGAGACGCCGATCGATGCGTACCTGCTCGCCGAGTGCATCGAAGCGGCGGGACTCCCACCGGGCGTCTTCAACGTGATTCCGGCAGGACGCGAGACCGGCGACTATCTGATACGCCACCCCGGCATCGACAAGATCAGCTTCACCGGCAGCACCGCCGCCGGGCGACACATCGCCGCGGTCGCCGCGGAACGGCTAACGCGCGCGAGCTTCGAGCTCGGCGGCAAATCCGCCGCGATCGTTCTCGACGACGCGGACATCGGCCACGTGCTGCAAAGCCTCGTGCCGTTCTCGATGCCGATCACGGGCCAGGTCTGCTTCTCTCTGACGCGCGTGCTCGTGCCGGAGTCGCGCAAACAGGAGGTGCTCGACGCCTACGTCGGCGCCGTCCGCCAAGTCAAGGTCGGCGACCCGCACGATCCGGCGACGCAGATGGGGCCGTTGACGATGGAGCGGCAGCTGAAGCGCGTGCAAGGCTATATCGCGAAGGGCCGCGAGGAAGGCGCGAAGCTCGTCACCGGCGGCGGCCGGCCGCAGGGCTTCGAGCGCGGCTATTTCGTCGAGCCGACGGTGTTCACCGACGTCGACACTAAGATGACGATCGCTCAGGAGGAGATCTTCGGACCCGTCGTCTCGTTCATCGAGTACAGCGACATCGACGATGCGGTCCGCAAGGCGAACGACACGATCTACGGTCTGCACGGTGCGGTCTACACGGCCGACGCCGAACGCGGCTACGAGATCGCTCGCCGCATGCGCTCCGGCAGCGTCACCGTGAACGGCATGGTCGTCGATCCGAAGATGCCGTTCGGCGGCTTCAAACAGTCGGGCATCGGGCGCGAAGGCGGCATCGAGGGCCTCGAGCTCTACTTCGAGATCAAGACCATCTACTTCGCGTAGCACGCGCAACGGGCGGCCGGTATCCGAGCGGTACCGGTCGCCTCGCCTCTCGGCGGCATCGGCCCGCCGCCCCCTTACCTTCGCAAATGGATTCTGCCCCCTAACGACGCATCGCGGCGGCGCGAACGTCGGGGCGGATAGACGTTGCGTTGCTCGTCGGTCGACGAAAACGAAGGGGGCCGCAGCCGAGACTACCGGTAGCGTCGCTCCGGCCGCCGTCGCGCCGCAGCCCCTCGAGCGGTCCTAGCTGACCATGTCCTTCAGGCCCTTCAGCGGTAGGACTCGGACCTTCTTGCTGGCCGGCTTGGCCTTGAAAATCATCTTCTCGCCCGTGAACGGATTGATGCCCTCACGAGCCTTCGTCGCCGGCTTCTTCACGACCTTCATCTTCACGACGCCGGGCAACGTGAACAGGCCGTGGGAGCGCAGGCTCTTGCGCATGATCCCGTTCAGGGAATCGAACACCGCGCCGATCTCCTTCTTCGAAAGACCGGTGTCCTTCGAGATCTGCGCCAGAACTTCCGATTTGGTCGGCGGGCTACCTTTTGCTGCCATGTCCCTTCTCTTGGTGTGGTTGACGATACTCGGGCGTCGAGCACCGAGTGAATCCCGGCGCGGAAAATAGCATATTTACGGCCCGGATACGCGTTGTGGCTCGACGCTTTCGCATCGCAAGCACGGTCCGCCCTCGACGGCTACAATCGCTCGACGCAAGCGTCGTCCTTTCCGAGCACATGGCAGCCGGCTGCAGTCGGCCGCCCCCGACACGTTGGAGATCCGACCATGAGCACCGAAACGTTCAAGGCCAAGGTCTATGTCAAGGAGGGTTGCCCGTTCTCGCTGAAGCTGCTGATCTTCTTGGCCGAGGCGAGACTGTTGGACCAGGTCGAGATCGTGCGCCTGGATCCCGCGCAGCCGGACTTCGACGCGACGAAGGCGCGGCTCACCGAAGGGCTCGGCAAGCCGGCGACGTTTCCGACCGTCGAGCTCGAGCCCGGCCGCTACATGTCGGACTCCGACGTGCTCGTCGCGCACTTCGCGCATGTGAACGGCCTCGACCCGGACGCGACGACCGTGCTCGCGTTCTATAAGGAGACCGTATTTCCGCAGATCGCCGCGTTGCACGCGTCGAAGTGATCGAGGCTCGTTAACGTCATGCGCGTCGTCAGCTGGAACGTGAACGGCCTGCGTGCCTGCGCGAAGAAGGGCTTCGCAGACTTTCTCGAGAGATCGAAGGCCGATGTCGTCGGTCTGCAGGAGGTGCGGGCATATCCGGAGCAGCTCGACCCGGAGACTCGCCGTCCGCCGGGCTGGCATACGCATTTCGCGCCCGCGATGCGGCCGGGCTACAGCGGCGTCGCGATCTACTCGCGCGTCGAGCCCGACGACGTCGACGTCGGTCTCGGCGATGAGCGATTCGACGGCGAAGGCCGCCTGATCACAGCCCGCTTCGGCGACACGTTCATCGTGAACGGCTACTTCCCGAAAGGCAGCGGCAGGAACCGCGACAACAGCCGCGTGCCGTACAAGCTAGACTTCTACCGCGCGGTATTCGACCGCGTGGAGCGCCTTCGACGACGCGGCTGCGTGCTCGTGATCGGCGACTTCAATACGGCGCACGAGGAGATCGACCTCGCCCGGCCGAAGGACAACGCGAAGACGAGCGGCTTTCTGCCTGAGGAGCGCGCCGAGCTCTCTCGGTGGATCGACGCGGGCTGGGTCGACACGTTTCGGGCGCGCCATCCCGGCGAGACAGGCCATTACACCTGGTGGCGGCAATGGGGCGGCGCACGGGAGCGGAACGTCGGCTGGCGGATCGACTACGTGCTCGCGTGCCCGGCCGCGGACGCGCGCGTCCGCGACGCGTTCATCTGGCCGCACGTGCTCGGCTCCGATCACTGCCCCGTCGGTGTCGACCTCGGCTGAGCTCAAAGCACGCCGGCAGCGCGCATCACCGCCTCGCACTTCGCACGGATCTCGGCCGCAACCTCGTAAGGGTCGCCGTTGACGAGCTCGTCGCGGAACAGCTCGACGGACAGCGGACCGGCATAGCCCTTCTCGGCCAGCTTGCGCAGGATCGCGACGACCGGCGCGATCCCGTCGCCAGGGATCAGCCGATAGCTGTTGTCGGTCAGCTCCGGCGGCGCGTCGAGCAGATCCTGAAAGTGGACGTGTGCCAGCTCGCCGGGCTCGAGTAAGTCGAGCTCCTCGAGCTTGCCGAGACCCGCCCAGAAGTGGAAGAAGTCGAGCATCGGACGCACGTTCGGATGCGCCGCCTCGCGAGTGACCCGAAGCGTCGACCGGAGCGTCGCGAGATGGGTAGAGGTACGCGCGAACTCGACCATCGCCGTAAGCCCCGACGACCTCGCGATGTCGCCGACCTCGATCATGCACGCTGGCGTCGCCGCAAAGTCCTCCGCGGTGACCGGACGGGTCGTGATCGAAGGGCAGTAGAGCCGGTCGAGGCCGAGCGCGGCGAACTGCTCGCAGCGTCGGCGCCACACCTCGAGCGACGCCGCTCGCGCCGGGCCCGGGATCCACACATCCGGCAGCACGACGGCCGCGGAGATCGGCGTCAGGCCGAGGTCGTCGAGCAATCGTCTTGCCCCGGCAAGCGTGTCGTGCTCGAGAAACTCGTCGAGCAGCAGGTCCGTGAGCTCGACGTAGCGGATGCCCGCGCGCGCCCATCCCTCGAGCGAGCCCCGAAAGCCCGCGGACCGCGAAGTATTCTGGTGCAAAGCGAGCGTCATGCCGCCCGACGATACGGTCTGCGCGGCAAGTGCGCGCCAGAGCAAGGCCGAAAGCGGAACGGCCAGTAACGCACGTCGAGTCGGCATGCGCGCCAATGTATCGCCGATCCGCCGCGGGCGCCAGAGCCTTCATCCGCTTCGACGAAGCCGGCAGCGCGTCGCGGATGGCTTCGCCCTGCCCGCCGGACTGCCGCTCCGGCGAAGCTCGGCGGCAAAATCACGTGCACAGGCTAAGCTTTCGGTATAGTTTCTTCGGCTAAGCGCCAGGGCCGGCCCTCGATCCGCGCACGGATGCCCACCATCGGGAGGGGATTCGTCATGTTCGAGCAAAGCGCTCTTCGTCGCGGCATCGGTATCGTGCTCGGCGGGCTCGGCGTCGCGTCAGCGTACCCGACGGCGGCCGTCGCCCAGGACGGGCGCCAGGAAGAGGTCATCGTCACCGGATCGCGGGTCGTTCGCAGCGGCTTCGACTCGCCGCAGCCGCTTTCGGTCATCGGCGCCGAGCAGATCGACCGGCTCGGGCTCGTCAACGTCGGCGACGTCGTCCGCACGTTGCCTCAGAACACCGCATTCTTCACCGAGACGAACGTCGGTATCGGCAACTTCAACGTCGGCGCCCAGCTCGCGAACCTCCGGGGATTGAATCCGTTCTTCGGCACGAGGACGCTGACGCTCATCGACACGAAACGCGTCGTCCCGACGACCGAGGGCGGCGCGGTCGATCTGACGCTGATTCCGTCGATGCTCGTCGAACGCACGGAGGTCGTGACCGGCGGCGCCTCGGCGGCGTACGGATCGGATGCGATCGCCGGTGTCGTCAACGTCATTCTCGACCGCGATCTCGAAGGCGTCCGTGCTCAGGTCGACTACGGCCGATCGTTCGAAGGCGACGGCGACGATGCCCACGCGTCGTTCGCGTTCGGCACGCCGTTCGCCGAAGGCGATCGCGCGCATCTGATCTTGGGCGTCGAGTACCAGAAACAAGACAGGATCGGCCCGTGCTCGCACACTCGCGATTGGTGCCGGGAAGGCTGGGGCGTCGGCACGAATACCGGTTATGTCGACGGGAACGAGCTGCCGAACTTCGTCGTCGCACCGAACTCGAAAATCCCTACGTCGGAGACCGGTGTATTCACGCCGTTCGGCGGCGCGCCAATGCAATTCAGCGTCGACGGCACCGAGCTTCTGCCGTACGATCCCGGGGTCTTCCCCGGCACGTTCGCACGCTTCGGCGGCGACGGCACACTCCTCGGCTACGAGATCTCGAATATCCGTCCGGAGACCGAGCGCTACTCGGTCCTCGCGCACATCGACTACTCACTCGGTAACGGCATCGAGTTCTTCGCCGAGGCCGCTTTTGCGCACAGCAACGCGGAAAGCTTCCCCGCGAACGGCGCGCTCGGTCCGATCGCGGCGCCCATCGCGCCGGACAACGCGTTCCTCACGCCGCAGGTGCGCGCCGCCGCGCCCGGCGGCGGCATGCTGGCGCGCATCTTCATGCCCGACGTGCTATCGGCGCGCAACACGACGGAGAACGACACGTTTCGTTTCGTCGTCGGCTTCGAAGGCGAGCTCGGCAACGCATGGCAGTGGGACGCCTACTATCAATTCGGCCGCAACGAGAACGAGCAGCGGCTGTTCCACAATGCCGTCGGCGGGCTGCTGCCGCCGGCCGCCGTGCCGCCGCCGCAGTACAACTTCCTCGGCTGGGCGCTCGATGCGGTGCATGTGGACCCCGAGGATCCGACGAGCCCGATCGTCTGCCGCGCGACGCTGCCCGGCCCGGCGTTCAATCCGCTCGCGGAAGGCTGCAAGCCGCTGAACCTGTTCGGCATCGGCAATGCCGATCCCCAGGCGCTCGATTACGCGTACCGCACGCTGAAGGAAGATTCCAAGTACGACCAGAACGTTCTCGGTGCGAACTTCCGCGGCCGCGTCGCGGACGGCTGGGCCGGGCAGATCTCGGCGGCCGCGGGCTTCGAATGGCGTCAGAACGAATCGAGCGCGACGCACGATCTCGCGAACCAGCCCTGGTACGGCTCGTACTTCTTGAGCTGGGGCCTCGACCGCGGCGGCGAGATCGATGTGCTCGAAGGGTACGTCGAGATCGACGTTCCGATGCACGAGAAGCTGCACACGAATTTCGCCGCGCGCCGAACCCGGAACGAGGCGACGAGCATCGATCCTGCAACGCCTTCGAGCTCGCATTCCTTCACGAGCTGGAAGGCGGCGGCGATCTTCGATCCGACGAGCTGGTTGCGCTTCCGCGGCACGCTCTCGCGCGACGTGCGCGCGGCCGGCTTCCGCGAGCTCTTCTTGCCGCGCGTCACCGTCGTCGGCGCGCCGGGCGGCTTCCCTGCCGGCATCAACAATCCTTGGAACAACAACGCGCCCGAAATCTATGAGAGCACGACCGGCGGCAACCCGAGCTTGAAACCCGAGGAAGCCGACACGACGACGCTCGGCATCGTGTTGTCGTTCGAGCGATTCCGGTTCTCCGCGGATTGGTACGAGATCGATCTCGTCGACGCGATCACGCCGGGCGGCACGGGCGGGCTCTCGGCCCAGCAGATCGTCGATGCGTGCTTCGCGACCGGGGGCACGGGCGCGGTCTGCGACAAAATCGTCGGCGCCGGCACGGACGACATCATTGCCGTCGATTCGAGCTCGATCAATATCGGCTCGTTCGTGACGCGCGGCTACGACTTCGAGGTCGGCTACGGCACGCCCCTCGGCGCCGGCAATCTCGACGTCCGCGTGATCGCGACGTATCTCTACGACCTGATCGTCGACAACGGCCTCGGCAGCCCGCCGATCAACTATCACGGGCAGAGCGGCCCGGTCGCATCCTTCGGCGGCTTCAACACGTCGCCGGACTGGCAGGCGACGGCATGGCTCACTTTCTCGCGCGAACGTTTCACGACGACGCTCGAGACGAGATACATCGGCTCCGGCAAGCTGAATGCGGTATGGACGGAAAGCCCTCCGGGCGCGCCGACGAATACGCTGCCGAACACCGTGACCGACAACAGCGTCGATAGCCGCTACTATCTGACGTGGTCCGGGTCGTACGACTTCCCGCGCTCGAACGGCCGCGCGCTGCAGGTGTTCTGGGTCGTGAACAACCTGCTCGACCGCGACCCGCCGGTCGCGCCGGGCGGAAATATGTACCCGACGAATCCGGTCTTCTTCGACACGCTCGGCCGACGCTTCCGCACCGGCATACGGCTCGCGTTCTGAGCGGCCGGCCGGCGACTCAGAACGCGTAGTCGACCGATGCCCAGAGCTTCACGGTGTCGGTGTGGAGCTCGTCGGCCGCGTAGTCGGCGTACTTCAGCGTGAACGTCGTCCGCGACAGCCGCGCTAGCTTCGCGACCAGCGAGACGTCGAGCTCGTCGCCGTAGCTCGCCGAGCCCGCGTCGGATTCGAGCGAACGAAACGCGGCGACGATCGCGACGCGCTCGAACGGCCCGCGTGCACCGACCGCGTAGCCGACCTCGAGGTACGTATCCACGATGCCGGCCGGCGGCGTCGCGAGAAACTTGTCGGTCCATCCCTGAAACAGGTGCAGCGTCGCGAGCGGCGTCGAGAAGGCGGCCTGCCCGTTTCCGCCGAGCGTCTCGCGCCCGATATCGATCGTTACGCCGGAGAAGCCGATGCCGACCTCGAACAGCGAGTACGTCTCGTCGAGATCGAGCGGGCTCGGATGCCGGTCGGTCTGACGCGCGATCGCTGCCGCATACCGGCCGCTGATTCCGCCGCCGATCGGCCGGCTGCCGACGAGCTCGATACCGTAGGTGTCGCTCGACATCGCCGGCGCGTCGTCGAGCTCCAGCCGGTATGCGAATGCCGCGGCCTCGCCCCATTCGAACGGTCGCGACACCCGCGCGAGCACGAGATCGCCGTCCCATCGGCCGACCGGCGAATCCGGCCCGAACACGCGGTTGACTTGATTCGCGTACGCGACATCGAGCTTCGTGCGGCCGAAGCCGACCTCCGCACGCACCCCATCGAACGTCTGCTCGTTCTGCCGCCAGCCGACGTTGCCGACGAAGCGCGCATTGCCGTGGATGATCCGCTGGCGTCCGACCGTGAACGTTGCGTTCTCGAGCGAGCGGTTCACGACCGCGAAGCGATTCACGGCCGCGAATCCGGCGGGATCGGCGACGACCGGATATTCCGTCGCGCCATTCGTCGTGCTGTCGTAATCGTCGAGCAGATCCTCGACCCAGACGCCTTCGGCGAGAAGCGACGTGCCGCCGAGCTCGCCGGTCACGATGCCGGCGCGCAGCCGGCTCGTCAGCGCGTCCGCGTTCTCGACGAAGCCCGCCTGATCGACGCCTTCGTAACGCAATCTCCAGTCGACGATCGGCTTCGTCGCGGCGAGCGCGTCGCGGAGGCTCTCGGCGGAGAGGGCCGATCCGCTCACGGCCGCGCCGACGACGGCCGCGAACATTGCTCTCGTTTTCATGCGGTCTCCTTCAAGCCGACCGGCATCGCGCCTTCCGCGGCGCCTTGATACTTGTATGGCAGGAACTTGCCGGACATCGTGATTCGTATGCGGTCGCCTTTCGGATCCGGCTGGCGCTCGCACGCAAGGTCGAAGTCGATGGCCGACATGATCCCGTCGCCGAACTCCTCGTGGATAAGCTCCTTGAGGGCAGGCCCGAAGACGAGCATCGCCTCGTAGAAGCGATAGAGCGTCGGGTCCTGGGGTATCGGACCGACGCCCCCGCGCATCGGCACCTCGTTCAGCAGCCGTTCCTCCGACGGCGAGAGCCCGAGCAGTCTCGCCGCGGCGGCCGCCTGCGGCTTCGGTAGCTTCATCTGCCCCAGCAGCGCCGACATGATGAAGAGCTGGGAATAGCCGCCGATCTCCGCGGCGATCTCCTTCCAGCTAAGGCCATTGTCGCGCTTGATATCGAGGATCTTCTCGGTCAGTTCTGCACGTGTCATTGCGGTACTCGCTCCTTCGTAGAGGATCGTTTGCTTCAGGACGCGGCGACGCGCCGCTGATTCAGAGAATCCGGGACGAGATCGCGCTCTGCCGCGGATCGGTCCAGCAGGAAATCCATCAGGTCGTTGCGCAGCGGGTAGTACTCCCGCATCCGGTGCATCGAGCTGCGGTCGCGGTCCCGCGGCAGCGGATTCGTGACGATGTCGGCGATGCGGGCATTCGGGCCTTTCGTCATCAGCACGATGCGGTCCGCGAGATAGATCGCCTCGTCGATGTCGTGCGTGATCATCAGCGCGGTCTGCTCGGTCGTGACGCAGATCCGCCTGACCTCGTCCTGAAGCGTTCCGCGGGTCAGCGCGTCGAGCGCGGAGAACGGCTCGTCCAACAGCAGTGTCTTCGGCTCGATCGCGAGCGCGCGAGCGATGCCGACGCGCTGCTTCATGCCCCCGGAGAGCTCGGAAGGACGCTTGCTCTCGGCCGCGCCGAGACCGACGAGCCGGACGAAGCGCCTCGCGTGCTCGCGCACATCGGCTTTCGTCCACGTCCGGTGCTTCGCGGAGACCGCGTACGCGACGTTGCCGAGCACCGTGAGCCACGGCAGCAGCGCGTGGTGCTGGAAGACGACCGCCCGATCGAGCGCCGGCCCGTCCGCTTCCTTGCCGTCGACGATCACGACGCCTTCGTCCGGACGGTCGAGCCCGGCGAGGATATTGAGGACCGTCGTCTTACCGCAGCCGGAGTGCCCGACGATGCAGACGAATTCGCCCTTCTCGATGCGTAGCCACAGATTCTCGAAGACCGTGACGCTGCCGCCGCTGCGCTGCGGATAGCGTTTCGTAATGCCTTCGACGGAGATCAGACTCGAGCCCATCACATACCGCCCGTCATTCCGGAAATGTCACCGCTCGCGCGGCCGCGGCGAGCATCTGGTCGAGCAACATGCCAACGACGCCGATGAACAAGATCGCGACGATCACGTTGACGATCGAAAGGTTGTTCCACTCGTTCCAGACGAAGTAGCCGATGCCGGTACCGCCGACGAGCATCTC
>CAYMAF010000107.1:0-9653 GCA_964388365.1 uncultured Gammaproteobacteria bacterium
TCAGGGCGATGCTCGAGGGGATGTACGACGACGTCGAGATCGAGCCGTTCGGCTATCAGCGCTTTCGTCTCGTCGCGAACATGGAGGTCGACGTCGACGGGGATCGCGCCGTCGCCCGCTCGCGTCATCTGTCGGTGATGCGCGGCGAGCGGGGCAATCCGCAGCCGGTATTGAGCGGGCTCTACGAGGACGAGCTCATCCGGGTGAACGGGGAGTGGAAGATTCTCCACCGCGTGGATTATCCGATCATGCCGACGGCCGAGGAATGGAACCGTCAGCTTCAGGAGATGCGATCCGGGGGGCAGTAGCCCCCCATCGATCTCCTCCGCGCGCTACTCCGTGCGCGCCGCCCGCTCGCGCTGCCACGCGAAATACGCTTCCATCGCCTCGAGCTGCCGCAAGTTCGGAAGCGGCCGGGCGCTCGTTTGCTCGTCGAAGACGAGGGCCCGGGGCTCGTCGGCATCGAACACGGGCCACGCGGGCAGCCCGTTGCCGTTCGGATCGCCGGTTCGCGCGAAGTTGACCCAATAGCTCATCATCAGCTCGGACATCGCGAGATCCGCCGGACGCGGCTCGCTGAGCCCGCCGGCGCTCGCCAGCGTGCCGAACACGTAGCGAATCTCGTCCGCATGGTTCGCGCCGTCGGGCGTTTGCGGCGTGCGGTGGTCGAAATAGTAGACGTACGCCGGATGCTCGCCGTGACGGTCCTGAAGGCGCGCCCATGCCCATGTGGGCCACGCGAACAGCGATTCGCGCTGGATGTCCTTCGCGGCTTTAGTCGCCTCGGCTTCGGTGCGATGCGGGTACGCGGCGAGAATCGTGTCGGCGAGCTCGCCGTACCCGGCCCGAACCTGCGCTTCGAAATCGGCCGGCGAGACGCGCGTCACGCCCGGCGGGAGAAACAGCGCGCCTTCGTCGGAGTTCGTGCCGATCAGGATCGGTGTATCGTTGAAGCGGCCCTCGGCGTATAGCTCGTACGAATCGCCGAGGAGGACATGGCCGTCGGCGACGGGCCAGAACGCGGTATTGAGGCCCGGTCCCATCGCCTGCTGGATCACGGCCGCGTCGAGCCCGCGCGCCGCGGCGATATCGGCGGCGCCGAGCCGCTCGAGGAACGCCTTGCCTTCGGCTTCCGCGACCGCGAGCGTCGGCATATCGAGGCCCGGCGCGCGCGGGCCGGTGCGCGGCGGCGAGAACGACGCGCCGCTCTGCGAGATCGCCTTGTGGAACAGCCCCGCGGCGAGCGGCGACGCCGCGAGCATGCTGACGGCATAGCCTCCGGCCGACTCGCCGAAGATCGTGACGTTGTCCGGGTCGCCGCCGAAGGCCGCGATATTGTCGCGGACCCACTCGAGGCCCGCGATCTGGTCGAGCAGGCCGTAGTTGCCGGAGCCCGTGCCGCTCTCGGCCGTGAGCTGTGGATGCGCGAGGAAGCCGAACGGGCCGACGCGATACGCGATGCTGACGACGACGATGCCGTTCTTCGCGATTTCGGTGCCCGCGTACGACGGCGAGGCCGTCGAGCCCGCGGCGAAGCCGCCGCCGTAGATCCAGATCATGACCGGCAGGCGCTCGTCCGCGTTCCGCGCCGGCGTCCAGACGTTCAGATACAGGCAGTGCTCGCTGATGACCGGGGGCGCTCCAAGGAACGCCATCATGCTCTCGGCCTGCATGCAGCTCGGGCCGAACGTGTCGGCTCGCAGCACGCCGTCCCACGGCTCGACCGGCTGCGGCGCCCGCCAACGCAGCGCGCCGACCGGCGGTGCGGCGAACGGGATACCCTTGAACGACGTGATACCGTCGGCGGTGACGCCTTCGACCGTTCCGCCGGTCACGTCGGCGGTTAGCACCTGCGCGGCCGCGGGCGCCGCGAGCACGGCGCTCGCCGTCACGGCCGCGAGAAGCTTCGTCCAATCGAGCATGATTCCCCCTTTGCCACGAATTCGCGTCGAACCGCGCCGGCAGACCCCGATGCCCGTGCGAGCGTCGTTATCTGATCTCGGAGATGACGCCGTCGAGGCCGATCGCGACCTCGAGCCCGCCCCAGTTGAACTCCGATTCGAGCATCGCCTGGATCTCGTCGCGCGAGCGGCGCTGCGCGTTCATCTCGCGCACCATCTCCTGCGTGCGTTTCAGGTACTCGATATAGCCCTCGATGTTCGCGCGATCGGTCGTGCCGCTATGGCCGGGAATGACCGTGTCGAAATCGAGCTGCAGCACGCGCTCGAGCGTGCGCGGCCAGTCGCGGAGGCTGCCGCCCGCGCTGTAGTCGATCACGGCCCGGTACGGCCCGTACAACGCGAACAGGTCGCCCATGATCACGACGCGCTCGGTCGGCAAATGGACGACGATGTCCCCGTCGGTATGCCCTCGGCCGAAGTGGTGGAGGTCGATCGGCATGTCGTCGAGATAGATGCGTAGGTAATCGCGCATCGCGATATTCGCAAGACCGGCGAGCCCTCGCTCGGCCATGATCCGCCGCGCGTTCTCCGACGCGACGACGGCCGCGCCGACGCCCTGCATCGCCGGGTTGCCGCCGACGTGATCCGGATGCATGTGCGTGTTGATGACGTAGAGGAGCGGGGCGTCCGTGACCTCTCGCACGAGCCGCATGATCGCCTCGTGGTCCGGCGCGAATTTGTTGTCGACGAGGACGACGCCTTCCTTGCCGACGATCACCGTCACGTTGCCGGCTCCGGCGTTCCGGATCGTGTAGATGTTCTCCTTGACCTCGAACCGGGTCATCTCCTGCGGCCCGAAACCGCCTTGGGCATGGACCGCCGACGCCGCCGCGAGCGACGCCGCGAAAACGGCCGCCGTCCTGATAGCGATGGATCTCATCGAAGCCTCCTCGGTCAGCGCCGGGCCGGCGCGCGAGCGCCGGCGGCGCAGGTGCCGTTATATCACTTTCGCGAGGAGGGCTCTTATCGGACAAGGAATCTTGAAAATCGCACGAGGCAGGCGTGCGGGAGGGGCCGTGGGACGCCGCCGCGCGAGGGCGGCGTCCCGTGCGAGCCTGGCCGGCCGACATCGAATCGGCGATGCCGACGAGCGCGTCGGCGGGCGTCGTGTTACGCGGCCTTCTCGAGCGCCGCGGCGTTCTCGAGCACCAGCACGCCGGCGCCGGTATTCGAGATCGGCGTATGGTAGTGCTTGTGCACGACCCTGACCTGATCGTCGAGGGCGCCGCGCATCACGAGCCACATGATCACCTCGACGCCCTCGGTGCCGGCGTTCTCGATGATCTCCGACGTCGTCTGTGACGCGAGCCATTCGGGATCGCTGATCACGCTTTCCATTGTCCTCAAGTCGTAGTCGACGTTGATCATGCCCGCGCGCTCGCCCTGGAGCTGATGCGACATGCCGCCGGTGCCGAAGATCACGACCTTGAGGTCCTTCGGATAAGAGTCGATCGCCTTGCGCAGCGCCTTGCCGAGCTCGTAGCAGCGGCGCGCCGTCGGAATCGGATGCTGCACCGTGTTCACGGCGAGCGGGATCGTCTTGACCGGCCATTTCGGCAGATGCCGCCACATCAGCGCCATCGGCACGACGAACCCGTGATCGACGAGCATTTCCTGACAAGTCGCGATGTCGAAGTGCTGCTCGACCAGCGACTCCGCGATATGCCACGAGAACTGCGCATCGCCTTCGAAGCTCGCGAGCGTCTTGAGGCCCCAGCCTTCGTCCGCGTTGTCGTAGCGGTCCGCGCAGCCGATCGCGAAAGTCGGAATGTTGTTCAGAAAGAAGTTCAAGCCGTGATCGTTGTAAACGACGATCGCGATGTCTGGGGCGACGTCCGCGAGCCACTTCTTGGCCGGCTCGTAGCCGTCGAAGAAGCGCTTCCAGTACGGCGTCTGCTCGAGCCCCTCGGTCATTGCGTTCCCGATCGCGGGGATATGCGACGTCGTCACGCCGCCGACGATTCTAGCCATTCCAGTACCCTCCACGGCGCTCGAGCTTCTCGACCAGGCCTTTGCCTTTCTCGAGCAGCTTGGCCTTGAACTCCTCGGTCGTGATGCCTTGAAACGCGGCGCCCGCGTCCTGGACGCTGAAGCCGCGCGGGACGGCGAGCTTCGCGAGGTAGTAAATGTTCGCGCCCATCCGCAGCATCCCGAGGAAGTCGTCCTCGAGGAGCGCCTTTTTCTGCTCGGGCGTCAGGCCATACTTGTCCGCGTACGCGGCCTTGTCGCGCGCGAACTCGCGTCGGTTCTCCTCGTTGTTGAACGAGAACAGCAGCTTGTTCAGGCGGTACGCGGAATGCGCGGTTTTCCCGTCGAACACGTAAGTGCCGGGAATCGAATCGTAGTCGTGTTTCCTCCAGGCCATGGTCGTTCCGTCCTGCTTTCGAGCGAATATCACTTTCCGTGGATTCATATCGAATATATAGGCAAAAAGCCGTGAGAAAATGGTACAATTCGCGTAATTTCGGAAAACCGAACCTCGCATGACGGGCCCCGACCTCCACGCTTCTGCGATCCCGACCGTCGCGTTTTACGGCGATGCCGCGGAATGGTCGACGTCCGCGCTGCTGCACAGCGAGCCGCTGATCGAGCGGACGCGTCTGCACGCGTTCAGGATCCGGCCGCATCGGCACAGCAGCCTCGCGCAGCTTTTCTGGCTCGCCGGCGGCACCGGAACCGGCGGCTTCGACGGCGCACGGCTCGAGCTGGCCGCGCCGTGCATCGTCGTCGTGCCCGAGCTTTGCGTGCACGAGTTCGAGTGGGGGCGGGATTGCGACGGTTTCGCGCTGTCGATCGCGTCGGTGCTCGTTCACGATCTGCGCCGGCAGCTCGGCGGATCGAAGGCCGTGTTCGCCGAGCCCGCGGTCTTCGATGCCGGCGGCGATCGCGAGTATCTGCACACGCTGTTCTCGCGGATCGACGACGAATACGGCCGCTCGCTTCCGCTGAAGGAGGCCTTGCTCGAAAGCCTCGTCAGGGCGGTCGCGGTCTGGATCGCGCGGCAGGAGCGGCCGGCGAGGACGGCCGAAAGCCTGAGCCGCAGCGCGTTCCACTTCGAGCGGTTCACGGCGCTGCTCGAGGCCCGTCACCGCGAAGGCTGGACGGTCGCCGACTACGCGAGTGCGCTCGGCATCTCGCCCGCGCATTTGAACGCGATCTGCCGTCAGGCGAGCGGCTCGTCGGCGCTGCGGCTCATCCACGACCGCGTGCTGCTCGCGGCGCGCCGGGAGCTTGCATATACCGACAAATCGATCGCCGACGTCGCGGCGAGCCTCGGTTTCTCCGAGCCGTCGTATTTCACGCGCTTCTTCAAGCGCAAGATGGGCATGACGCCGAAGCAATTCCGGCGCCGCAGCGGGACGTCGGCACGTTAGCCGGCGGGCGCGCGGTGCGGCGGGAAGCCCGATCGAAGCCCGAGCGCGACGGCGGCCGTGAAGCGCCGTGCGCGGCGCCCGCGGCCAGGCTGCTCAAGCGGCCGCCAGCGCCGCGCGGACGCGCTCCGGCGTGAACGGATACTCGGTCATCCGTACGCCGGTCGCGTCGAAGAACGCGTTCGCGATCGCCGCGGCCGCGGCGGCCATGACTTCCTCGCCGGCGCCCGAATACGGCTGATTGGTGCGCTGCACGATCACCGGGGTGATCTCCGGGCATTCCTCGAAGCGGATCACGCGATAGTGGCTCCAATCGAGGCTCGTGACGCCGTGCTCGTCGAACGTCACCTCCTCGAACAGCATCCGGCTCGCCGTCTGCACGAGCTGGCCCATGATCTGCGCCTCGACGATCGCCGGGTTGACGACGAGCCCGGCGTCGATCGCGCCGTAAAGATGCGCGACTCGGACGTGCCCGGTGTCGCGGTTCACCTCGATCTCGGCGACCGCGCCGCCCCACGACGCGAGATGCGTGCCGAGGCCGATGCCGCGCCCGCGGACGAGCGGCCCGCTTTCTCGGGCTCCGCCGGCGGGACGCGGCGACCAGCGCGCCGCGCGCGCGGCCGCGTCGAGCACGCCGAGCCAGCGCTCGTCGGCGATGTTGCGCCGCCGGAACTCGTACGGATCCTCGCCGAGCCGGTGCGCGAGCATGTCGATCGCCTGCTCGGACGTGAACGACAGCGACAAGTCGAGCGGCGACCGCAGCCACGCGCAGCGCAAGTACTTCGCGGTGCGCAGCCGGTGGTTGACGAGACGCAGGTTGTCGATCGCGTACATCGCACCGCAGTTCTGCGGGCTGACCTGCTGCGAGACGAGGAACGGCCACTCCTCGGGCGCGGTGCCTTCGGCGAGCTGCTGAGAAGGCTCGATGAGGCTCCAGTTGTGATGCCAGCCGTGATACTCGTACGCGACGATCTTGCCGGTCGCGTCGGCCGCGACCTCGACCTCGCCGACGTGCGCCGGGCCGTAAGGATCCCAACCGTGCTCGTCGGCGCGCATGAATTGGACGCGCACCGGCGCACCCGCGAGCTGCGACATCAGCGCCGCGGCCTGGGCGACGTCGTCATAGCAGCTATGACCGAACGTGCCCGAGCTCTCGCAGTACTGCACGCGGACCTTGTCCTCCGGCAGGCCGAGCAGCGGCGCGAGCGTGCGGCGCGCGCCGTACGCGTCCTGCGTAGGCGCGATCACGAGCGCGGAATCGGCCTTGACGTCCGCGAGCGCGCAGTTCGGCGCGAACGTCGCGTGCGCCTGGTACGGGCAGCGCGTCGCGAACGTCACGCGATGCGCGGCCGACTCGAACGCTTCGCCGGCCGCGCCGCGCTCGAGCACGACGGTATCGTCGGTCTCGTCGGCGCGCATCGTCTCGTGGAGCCGCTCGAACGGCGGCAGCGTCGGCGTCTCGTCCCACGCGACGTCGAGCTCGCGCGCCGCGCGGATCGCATCCCACTCGCTCGGCGCGACGACGCCGAGGAAATCGCCCTTGCGCACGACGCGCGCGCCTGCGATATGCGCGATCGACGACGGGTCGACGCGGACGATCCGAGCGCCGGCGCCGTATGCGCGCTGGCCGCGCGGGCGCACGACGCGGCCGTGCAGCATGCCCGGCAGACGAACGTGCTGGATATAGGTATACGTTCCCGCGACTTTCGCCGGCAGGTCCTTGCGCTCGGCGCGCCCGCCGACGAGCTTGTATTCGCTCGGAGACTTGACCGGCGCGTTGCCGGTGAACGGCACGGTGAACAGGCGCCCGCCGACGAGCTCGCCGTACGTGACCGAGCCGCCCGTGCCGTCGACGGTGACGACGCCGTTCTTCACGCGCAGCCGCTCGACGGGCGCGCCGAGCCGCTCCGCCGCGAGCTCGAGCAGCGCTCGGCGCGCCTCGGCCGCGGCGCGTCGGACCTGCGGCCCGCCGCGCGCGATCGATGCGCTCGAGTACGTGCCGCCCTGGTTCGGCGTGACGTGCGTGTCGTGCTGCGCGGTCGCGATCTGCTCGAGCGCGAGGTCGAGCTCCTCGGCCGCGATCTGCGGCAGCGCCGTCGTCGTGCCTTGGCCGAGCTCGACGTATCCGACATAGAGCGTCGCGGTGTTGTCGGCATGGATCGCGAGCCACGTATCGATGAGCTCGGGATCGGGCGGGCCGGCCGACTCGCCGCGTGCTGCACTTTGCGCGCGGACCCATGACGGCGCGGCGCCGAGACCGAAGCCGACGACGAGCGCGCCGCCGGCTTTGAGAAACGCGCGCCGGCCGATCGGTCCGAGCGCATCGCCGTGCGCGCTCATTCAGGCTCCCCGCCCGCGCGCAGCGCTCTCGCCGCTCGCCGGATTGCGGCGACGATCCGCGGGTACGTGCCGCAGCGGCACAGATGACCGTTCATCGCGGCGCGGATCTCCGCGTCGCTCGGATCGGCGTTCTGCTCGAGCAGCTCCGCGGCCTTGACGATCATCCCGTTGTAGCAGTAGCCGCACTGCGGCGCCTGCTCGTCGAGCATCGCTTGCTGCACGGGGTGCAGGGCCGGCGCCGCGGCGAGCCCGCGTTTCGCAGCGAACCACGCGGGAAGCCCTTCGAGCGTCGTGATCTCGCCTTCTTCCGCCGCCGAGACCGGTGTCACGCACGATCGACGCTCGACACCGTCGATCAGCACCGAGCACGAGCCGCATTGCGCGAGCCCGCAGCCGAAACGAGGACCTTTGAGCGCGAGATCGTTCGTGAGGACGTAGAGCAGAGGCGTGTCGGGCTCGGCCTGCACGACGTGCGCCCGGCCGTTGACTCGGATGCGGAAGCTGTTAGCCATCTCGACGCGTGAACATACTACGGATTCCGATCGGCGTCACACGCTCTCGGCATCGGGCGCAAGGCCCGCGCGGGCGGGCTCGGTTCTTCGCGAAGCTCGAAGCGACCGGACGAGAGATGGTCCGCTCGGCTCTCGAATTATCGGACGCGAGATTGACGGGGCGGTGCAAAAGGAACAGAGTTAGCCCGGCCCGGCAGCGCGACGATCGGCGGCTCTGCTGCCGGCGGAGATACCTGAAGCCTCGGGGGCGGCATCGGGGGGGACCGGAGCGCATGGAGTACCTGCGCGGCGGATTGCTCGATCGCGGCGCTGTGCGAGCGCCGCCGGTCTTCTCCGTCCTGGTGTCGATGCAGGACCTCCGGCTCCGCTACACGTGGATCCGCGATCCCGGGGACGCGCTCCGTGAGGAAGACGTCGTCGGCAAGACCGACGAGGATCTGTTCGATCCCGACGATGCCGCGCTGCTCGTCGCGATCAAGCGCGAGGTCTTGTCGACGGGCCTGCCCCAACGGCTCGAGCTGCGGCTCGCGTTCGGCGGCGTCCGCCGGTGGTTCGACTTGGGCGTGCATCCCGAGCGCGACGTGAACGGCGCGATCGCCGGTATTCTTTGCACCGCCGTCGACATCACCGAGCAGAAGCGCTCCGCGCAGGTCCTGCGGCAGCGCGCGCAGCGCCTCGCGCTGCTCTACGAGGCCGCGGCGGGGCTGCTCGCGACGAGCGATCCGATGCGATTCCTCGAGCAGCTCTTCGTCAGGCTCTCCGCGCTGTTCGATCTCGACGTCTATGCTCACTACGCGGTCGTCGGCGACGGCACTCATCTGCGGCTCGCGGCGAGCGGCGGCCTCGGGCCGACGCAGCGCCGCGCGATGGCTCGGCTCGAGCTCGGTCAGCCGCCTTGCGGCACGGTCGCCGCGACGCGCCGCTCGATCATCCTCTCGGATTCGACCGCGGCCGGCGATCCGGTCGCGCTCGCGATACGCTCGCTCGGCCTGCGCGCCTACGTCTGTCATCCGCTGATCGCGGCCGGCGAGCTGTTCGGCACGCTCGCGTTCGGATCGAGGACGGAGACCGAGCACACGCAGGAGTCGGTGGGCCTGTTCCGCGCGGTCAGCGATCTCGTCGCGCTCGCGATCGCTCGGCAGCGCGCGGATCAGTCGTTGCGCGACGCCGATCGCCGCAAGGATCTTTTCCTCGCGACGCTCGCGCACGAGCTCAGGAATCCGTTGGCGCCGCTACGCAGCGGCATCGACCTGCTGCAAGGGGCGACCCACGATCCCGAGACGGTCGGGATCACGCTGGCCGTGATGGAGCGGCAGGTCACGCAGCTCACGCGGCTCGTCGACGACCTGCTCGAGGTGTCGCGAATCACGCAGGGCCGGCTCGAGCTGCGCAAGTGCCGCTGCCGGCTCGCCGCGATCGTCGAGAGCGCGCTCGAGCAGACGCGCGCGCTGTTCGACGAGGCCGGGCAC
>CAYMAF010000108.1:0-9524 GCA_964388365.1 uncultured Gammaproteobacteria bacterium
CGCGCGAACTCGCGCAGCAGGTAGCTGCCGGGAATCCACGACGGCATGCGAACGCATTGGGATCTCGCCGGATTCTCGAGCCGAAGCTCGACCTCGAACAGATGGCGGCTCAGATCGAGCAGCCGGACGGTATAACGAGTCAGCGCCAGCCTCCTTGCATTCGAAACGCAATCGGAAAAACGGGCATTCTCGCACAGTCTTGCAAATCGTCACGGCGGCTCCTATCGTTTCTGAAGGCGGTGCTCCATCGGAGTCAAAAGGGAACGCAGCGTAAACCTGCGGCTGTCCCCGCAACTGTGAACGGCGAGGTTTCGCGTAGCGCGGCCACTGGAGCAACGCTCTGGGAAGGCCACGCGAAACCGCTCGAGCCGTGAGCCAGGAAACCTGCCGCCGATGTCGTCCTTCCGCATGCCGGGGAAGCGCGCGGAGCGGCCTATCCGTCGTGGCGACAACTCTTCGAAGTGGAATGCGGGCCGGGCCCGCGCGTCGCTGCGCCTGTCACGCCGGGCGGCGCGCTCCCGCCGACGACTTGGGAGTTGCTCATGCCGAAGCTCGCGGCTCGTCTCCTCGCCGCCGCATGCCTGATATCCGCTCCGCCCGTGCTCGGCGCACTGCCGAAGGTCGCATCGATCAATCTGTGCACGGATCAGCTCGTGCTGAAGCTCGCCGACCCGAGCCAGATCGTCACCGTAAGCTGGCTGTCGGCGGATCCGGAGGAGTCGATGCTCGCGGACGAGGCCGTGCGCTACCCGTTGAACTACGGCACGGCGGAGGAAGTGCTGCGCTACGCTCCGGACGTCGTCGTCGCCGGCTCGTTCACGGGCACCTATACCGTCGCGCTGCTTCGCAAGCTCGGGTTCACGGTCATCGACGTGATGCCCGAGCTCGGCATCGACGACATCGAGCGCAACCTGCGCGCCGTCGCCGAGGCGATCGGGCGCGCCGAGCGCGCCGATGCGCTGATCGCGGAGATGCGCGCGCGCGTCGAGCAGCTCGAGCGCACGAGGCCTTCGCCGCTCGTCGCGGCCGTCGTCGTCCGCCCCGGCGGCTTCACGGTCGATGCCGGCTCGCTCGCGCACGCGCTGATGACGCTCGCGGGCTTGCGCAACATCCCGGCCGAGCACGGGCTCGACCGCTGGGGCAGCCTTTCGGTCGAGACGCTGCTACGCACGCCCGCGGAGCTGATGATCGTGACGCCGTATCGCGCCGGCGAGCCGTCGCTCGCGAATGCGGTGCTCGCGCATCCGGCGCTGCGCACGGTCGCCGCGCGCAAGACCGCGATCGAGATTCCGGTCGCGTACTTCGGCTGCGGGCTGCCGGACAGTCTCGATGCGGTCGAGATCATGCGGCGGGCCGCCGAGCGGCTGCGCGCCGCGGACGGAGACTCGCGATGAGCGTCGAGCCGAGGCTCGCGGCAGAGGCCGCTGCGCAGCACGCCGCCGACGCCCGTCCCGATCGCCGGCTGCTCGCCCGCCCGGTCGCCCGTCCGGCGGCCGTGCTGATCCCGCTCGTCGCGGCCGCGGCTGCGCTTTCGCTCTGGGTCGGGCGCACGAGCAGCGGCCCGGCGTTCGGGCTCGGCGACGCGGCGCTCGCGGAGACGATCCTGCTCGAGATCCGCGTGCCGCGAATGCTGCTTGGGCTCCTCGTCGGCGGCACGCTCGGGCTCTGCGGCGCGGCGCTGCAGGGTTTGTTGCGCAACCCGCTCGCCGAGCCCGGCTTGCTCGGCGCATCGAGCGGCGCGGCGCTCGGTGCCGTGCTCGTGTTCTATTTCGGCCTCGCGGCGGCGGACTCGCTGCTGCTGCCGCTCGGCGGCGTCGCCGGCTCGATCGGCGCGCTCGGCCTGCTCTACGCGCTCGCGGGCCGCAGGGCCGAGCTCGTGACGATCGTGCTCGCGGGCATCGCGATCAATGCGCTCGCCGCGGCGCTGACGTCGCTCGCGCTGAACTTCGCGCCGAGCCCGTATGCCGCGCTCGAGATCCTGTTCTGGATGCTGGGCTCGCTCGCCGACCGCAGCCTCGTGCACGTATGGCTCGCGTTGCCCCTGATGATCCCGGGCTGGGTGCTGATCGCAGCGGCCGCGCGCGGGCTCGACGCGCTGACGCTCGGCGAGGAGGCCGCGGCAACGCTCGGCTACGCTCCGGCGCGCACGCAATGGCTCGTCGTCGGCGGCACGGCGCTCGCCGTCGGCGCGGCGGTCGCGGTCAGCGGGGTCATCGGCTTCGTCGGGCTCGTCGTGCCCCATCTGCTGCGGCCGTGGACCGGGCATCATCCGAGCCGGCTCCTGTGGCCGAGCTTCCTCGCGGGCGCCGCGCTGACGCTCGCCGCGGATATCGCGATCCGGCTGATGCCGCCGGGCCCGGAGCTCAAGCTCGGCGTCGTCACCGCGCTGATCGGCGCGCCGTTCTTCTTGCAACTGATCCTGCGCCGCAGCGGAGGTCTCGGCTCATGACGCTCGCGCTCGACGGCATCGGCGTCCTCTACGGCACGAGAATCGCCCTCGAGCCCGTTTCGCTGGACCTCGAGCCGGGCGAGCTCGTTGGGCTGATCGGCCCGAACGGCGCGGGCAAGAGCTCGCTGCTGAAAGCAATCGCCGGGCTCGTCCCGCATTGCGGCACGGCCGCATGGGAATCCCGTCCGCTCGCGCGAATGAAGCGGCTCGAGCGAGCCCGGACACTCGCCTACTTACCGCAGACGCAGGCCGCGCATTGGCCGATCCGCGTCGCCGAGCTCGTCGCGCTCGGCCGGATGCCGCACCTCGCGTTCGGCGAGCACCCGAGCACCGACGACGATGCGGCCGTGCGTTGGGCGCTCGAGCAGTGCGAGGCGCTCGAGCTCGCGGACCGGAGGGTGGATCAGCTTTCGGGCGGCGAGCGCGCCCGGGCGCTGCTCGCGCGGGCGCTCGCCGTGCGCGCGCCGATTCTGCTCGCGGACGAGCCGATCCAATCTCTCGACCCTTATCATCAGCTGAAGGTCATGAGCGTGCTGCGCGGCTACGCGTCGCTCGGGGCGCTCGTCGTCGTCGTGCTGCACGACCTCGCGCTTGCCGCGCGATTCTGCACGCGGCTCGTGCTGCTCTCGAGGGGGCGCGTCATCGGCGAGGGGCGGCCGGAGGACGTTCTGACCCCGGCCGCGCTCGAGGACGGCTACCGCGTCGAGCCGTTCTTCTCCCGTCATGACGGCGAGCTCGTCGTTCTCCCGTGGCGGCAAGCCGGCGACGCCGGGCGGCGCGGCTGACGGATTCCCCGCGCTTCGTGCGCCGCGGGCGGCCGAGACGCGCGCGTATAATCGTCCGCATGGCCAATCTCGTGACGCTGAGCCGGCTCGTCCTGCTCCTCCTGGTCGTCTGGCTCGCTTACCAGCCGATCAGCGCGTGGCATTTCGCGAGCTTCTTCTTGATCATTCTGATCTTCGTCACGGACGGGCTCGACGGTTATATCGCTCGCAAGCGCAACGAGGCGAGTCTGTTCGGCGCGCTGTTCGACATTGCCGGCGACCGCGTCGTCGAGCTCACGCTCTGGGTCGTGGCTGCGGACCTCGATCTGATTCCGATCTGGGTTCCGCTCGTTTTCATCATCCGCGGTGTCGTCGTCGACACGA
Organism: uncultured Gammaproteobacteria bacterium; assembly: GCA_964388365.1. Taxonomy (GTDB): domain Bacteria; phylum Pseudomonadota; class Gammaproteobacteria; order Steroidobacterales; family Rariloculaceae; genus ZC4RG20. The sequence continues at coordinate 3,598 of CAYMAF010000108.1, forward strand.
TCCGCTCGAGCAACTCCGTCTCTCGCGGCGTAGCGCCGTTCGCGCTGATGCAGACGGCGCTCGGCAAGTTTCTCGTCTCGAGCAAGCTCATGCGCATCCTCTACGCGGTGATCAAGGCATGCGCATTCGCCGGGCTCGCGCTGCTTCGGCCGTTCCCTGCCGTGCTTCCGGAGATCTGGGCGCGCATCGACGTGCTGATCGTGAGCCTCACCTACTTCTTCGTCTATCTTTCCGTTCTGCTCTGCATCGTGCGCGGACTGCCGGTGATCGTCGAGTTTGTGCGGTCGCAAAAGGACGATATTCTGGGCACGATAGGGCAGAAGCGATGAAGCTCGCGATCTTCGACATCGACGGCACACTCGTCACGGGCGGGTCGGAACGCGCGTTCTGGCGCTACCTGCTGTTGCGCGGCAAGCAGGGTCCGCGCCAAGTGCTCGCGTTTCTGCTGTTCATGGCCCGCTATCTCCCGATCGGCGGCATTCACACACCGAGGAAGAACAAGGCGTATCTTTCCGGGCTTCGCGTCGACGAGGTCGAGGCGCTCGCTCGCGAGTTCGTCGCCGACAAGCTCGTGCACCGGCTCTACGAGCCCGTCGTGCAGCGGCTCGAGCAGCACCGGAACCGCGGCGATCTCGTCGTGCTGATGTCCGGCACGCTGTACCCGATCGCACGCGCGCTCGCCGACCATCTCGGCGTCGGGTACGTCTGCGCGACGCTGCTGAGCCAACGCAACGGGGTCTACCTCGCTCAGCCGCCCGAGATGCACCCGTACGATGCCGCGAAGCTCAATCTCGTCGTGCGGCTCTCGAGAGAGCTCGGGTTCGACTTGAAAGACGTCACGGCCTACGGGGACTCGCGCCGCGATTTGTTCCTGCTGTCCGCGGTCGGCGAGCCGGTCGCGGTGCGGCCGGACGGCGAGCTGCTGCGCGTCGCGCTCGAGCGCGACTGGGAAATCATCTCGGCGCGGCCGCGCGCTTCGGCGCTCGTGCGTTGACGCGCTTATCGGGCAAGCACGAGCGTCCGCGCATCAGCCGGACGAATTCCGCTCGACCAGCGTCGCGAGGTGGCCGAGCGCAGCCTTGAGCTGCGCGAAATCCCTTTCGACCGCGACGGCGAGCGCCTCGAAGGCGTCGACCAGCGCGCGCCGCTCGACCGCCGGATCGGCGTCGTCCAGCGCCTGCCGGCAACGGTCAAGCGAATTTCGAATCTCGTCGTACGGCATTGATTTCTCCGCCTTTCGCTCGCCCGCGGACGCCGACGCTCCGCCGGCTCGAGCACGGGTGCAAGCAAAGGCATTGCCGCGGATCACCGTGGGCAATCCGCGGTAGACCACGTAGCATCGACTGTCATGGAAGGCGAGACAGCAGTCGAGGACCGGGTACGGCTCGACAAGATCCGTAAAGCCTACGGCGACGCGGTCGTTCTAGACAATGTGAATTTCTCGGCGAAACGCGGAGAATTCGTCGCCATCGTCGGACGCAGCGGGTCGGGAAAATCGACGCTGCTGCGATTGCTCGGCGGTCTCGAGACGCCGGACGCCGGGACGGTCGAGCACGGCGACCGACGGCTCGAGCAGATGACGGAGACCGAACGCGCCGCCTTTCGGCGCCGGGAAATCGGCTTCGTCTTTCAGTTCTTCAATCTGATCCCGACGCTCACGGTCGCCGAGAACGTCACGTTGCCGCTCGCGCTGAACGGCATCACCGGCGCGGCGGCCGCGGCCCACGTGAACGCGCTGCTCGCCGAGCTCGGGCTCGACGGCGCGGGCCCGCGCTTTCCGGAGGAGCTGTCGGGCGGCGAGCAGCAGCGGGTAGCGATCGCGCGAGCCGTCGCTCACCGACCCGGGCTCGTGCTCGCCGACGAGCCGACCGGCAACCTCGATCTCGAGACGGCCGAGCGCGTGCTCGGCTTGCTCGACGAGACGTGCCGCCGGCACGGCGCGACGCTCGTGATGGCGACGCATAGCCGCGAGGTCATCGGCCGAGCGGACCGCGTGCTCACGATACGTCACGGCCGGCTGACGCGAACGGACACGGCGGAGGCCGCGGGATCGTGAGAACCCTGCTGCTGCGCTCCGCCGCGCGCTTCTATCGCCGGCATCCGTGGCAGCTCGCGCTCGCGATCGCCGGTGTCGCGCTCGGCGTCGCGGTGCACGTCGGTGTCTCGCTGGCGAACGACAGCGCGCGACGCGCGTTCGAGCTTTCGTCCGAGGCGGTCGTCGGCCGAACGACGCACCGGGTGCTTCCGGTCGGCGGCGCGTTGCCGGAATCGCTCTACGCCTGGATCGTCACCGAGCTCGGCATCACCGCCGCCGCGCCCGTCATCGAGGCGGAGATCGAGCTCGTTGCGGAGGCACCGCGGCGCGCGAGCCTGCTCGGCGTCGATCCCGTGAAGGAGCCGGCGGTCCGCAGCCTCGTCGGCCTCGTTCCCGGCGGATTCGGCGAAGCGGCGAGCCTGATGACCGTGCGCGACGCAGTGCTGCTGTCCGAGGCGCTCGCCGAAGACCTCGGGATCGTCGGCGTGATCGACGCCGAGAGCCGCGCCGTCGAGATCGCCGCGAGGATCGGCGGCCGCACGCATGTCCTGCGTCCGGTCGGCACCGTGCGCGGCGGCGTGCCTGGAGCCGAGCTTCCGCTCGTCGCCGACATCGCGACGGCGCAGCGCGTGACCGGCCGGCGCGGCACGTTGGACCGCATCGATCTTTATCTCGACGACTCGACGGCGGAACGGCTCGCGGCCGTGCTCCCCGCCGGGACGACGCTCGTGCAGGCCGGCCGGGATCCGGCATTCGAGCAGCTGACGACGGCATTCCACACGAATCTCACCGCCCTCGGGCTGCTCGCGCTCGTCGTTGGAATGTTTCTGATCTACTCGACGATGTCGTTCACGATCGTGCAGCGCCGGGCCGTCGTCGGCACGCTGCTCGCGATCGGTTTATCGAGGCGCGATCTGTTGCTCGGTGTGCTCGCCGAAGCGCTCGCGATCGGCGTGATCGCGACGATCGTCGGGCTCGCGCTCGGTCACGGTCTGGCGCAGAGCCTCGTCGAGCTGATGCTGCGCACGATCGGCGATCTCGCGTTCACCGCGCATGTCTCCGGGGCGCCGCCATCACCCGGGCTCTATCTGACGGGCGCCGCGCTCGGTATCGGCGCGACACTGCTCGCCGCGCTCGGTCCGGCCGTCGATGCGGCCCGGGGCGCGCCGGCCGCGGTCATGCAGCGTGCGGCGCTCGAGCGATCGAGCCGGGCTCGCGGCCGGCTCGCGGCATTCGCGGCATTGCCGGCGCTCGCGGCGGCCGCCGTCCTGTTGGGCGCCGCGCCCCGCTCGCTCACGGCCGCTTTCGGGGGTCTCTTCTGCGTCCTCGTCGCCGGGGCCCTGCTGACGCCGGCAGCCACCGTCGCGCTGATGCGCATCCTCGAGCCCGGCGCGGACCGGGCGTTTGGGCTGCCTGGCGTGCTCGCCGTCCGCGGCGTCACCGCCTCGCTCAGCCGGACCGGCGTCGCGGCGGCCGCGCTGGCGGTCGCGGTCGCGACCGTGATCGGGATCGGGCTCATGGTCTCGAGCTTTCGTTCGAGTCTCGTCGAGTGGCTCGAGACGACGCTGACGGCGGATCTTTACGTCTCGCTCGACGGCTCGACGGCGGCTGACGGCTGGGCGGAGTCGATCCGCGAGCTACCTGGCGTTGCGGGCCTCAGCCTCGCGCAGGTCGCACGCCTGCCGACTCGTTACGGCGAAATCGCATTGCGAGCCGCGCTGCCGGGCCCCGAAGGCTGGGGGCTCGCGCTCCTCGAGTCGGCGCCGGGGGCGCTCGCGACGCTCGAGCGCGAGCCGAGCGTCGCGCTGTCGGAGCCGTTCGCGTACCGTTACGGGCTCGCGGTCGGAGATCGCTTGATGCTCCCGACGAGCACCGGCGAGCGCGCGTTCCCGATCGTCGCGATCTACCGCGACTACAATGCAGCAGGCAGCGCGGCGGTCCTGTCCCTCGAGCACTACCGCTCGCTGTGGAACGATCGCGGCCTGTCGAGCATCGGCGTGCACGTCGTCGAGCGAGCGCGAGCCGCCGAGGTCGCCGACAGGATCGCCGCCGTCGTGCCCCAGGGCGTCGGTCGGATCACCTCGACCGACGGGGTCGTCGAAATCTCGCTCGCGGTATTCGATCGAACGTTTCAGATCACGGAGGGGCTGCGGCTGCTCGCGGCATCGATCGCGTTTCTCGGCGTGCTAAGCGCAGCGCTGTCGATCGAGCTCGAGCGGGCCCACGAGCTCGCGGTGCTGCGGGCGATCGGGCTCGGGCCGCGCGGGCTCGCGACCCTGACGCTCACGCAAACGACCCTGCTGGGCTGCGCGTCCGGGCTTGCAGCCGTGCCCCTCGGCTGCGCGCTCGCCGCGCTGCTCGTCCATGTGATCAATCGTCGCTCGTTTGGCTGGACGATGAGCCTCGAGCTCGACCCGCAGCCCGTCGTGATCGGTGCAGGGCTCGCGGTCGGCGCCGCGTTCCTCGCGGGGATTTATCCGGCGCTGCGCGCAGGGCGGGCGGAGCTCGGCAGAGCGCTGCGCGAGGAGTGACGCCATGAGCCGTCGAGTCCGCGCCTCGCACCTCGTCGGCCTGCTCGCGGCGGGCGTGCTCGCCGCTGCGGGCTGCGGCCGCCCGTCGCCGCCGACGACGCCGACGGCGGATGTCCCGACGGGCATTCGCTTTCTCGCCGCGGAGCCGCTTCAGGACGCCGAGTTCGCGCGCGCGACAGCCCCGCGCGCGTTCCGGTTTCCGGACGATCACGGGCCCCACCCCTCCTACCGCACGGAGTGGTGGTATTTCACCGGCAACGTCGAGAGCGCTGCGGGCAATCACTACGGCTTCGAGCTGACGCTGTTTCGCTATACGCTTTCGCCGGCACCGCCCGGCCCGGACACGGGCTCGGCGTGGAGCACGAACCAAGTCTATATGGGCCATTTGGCCGTGACCGACACGCGCGGCGGCCGATTCCTGGCCGAGGAGCGGCTCGCGCGCGGCGCGGTCGGACTCGCGGGCGCGACGAGCGAGCCGCTCGAGATCTGGGTCGAGAATTGGCGCATCGAAGGCGGGCACTACGACGGCGTCGCGGCCTTCACGCTCGATGCCCGCGGCGAGCGGATCGGTTTGCGGCTCGACGTCGAGGCCATGAAGCCGCCGGTGTTCCACGGCGACCGAGGCGTGGACCCGAAGGGACCGGAGCCGGGCAACGCGTCGTACTACTATTCGCTGACGCGTCTTGCCGCGCGCGGCTCGATCACGGTCGACGGCCGCGTGGAAGAGGTCGACGGGCACGCATGGATGGACCGCGAATGGTCGACGAGCGCCTTATCCCCCGACGTCGAAGGCTGGGACTGGTTCGCGATCCAGCTCGACGACGGCAGGGACCTGATGCTCTATCGGCTACGGCGGCACGACGGATCGACGAGCCCGTTCAGCGGCGGCTCGCTCGTCGCGCCCGGCGGCGAACGCACGGCGCTCGGTCCCGACGATTTCGTGCTCGAGCCTCTCGCGCATTGGCGAAGCCGACGCAGCGGCGTCCGCTACCCGATCGCCTGGCGGGCTTCGCTGCCGCGGCACGGGCTCGAGCTCGAGGTGCGGCCGGTCCTCGACGAGCAAGAGATTCTGCTCGGCGTGCGCTACTGGGAAGGAGCGGTACGGGTATCCGGGCTAGCGTACGGCGAGGCGATCTCGGGGCGGGGCTACGTCGAGCTCGCCGGCTATCGCTGACCGACGAAGCGCTCGCCAAGCGGGACAGCGGCGAAGCGCGTGTCTCGTACAGTGCGCCCCAAGAAAAAACCCCGACCGCGTCGCCGCAGTCGGGGTTTCGAATCAAGAGCCTGGCAGTGACCTACTCTCGCATGGGCAAGCCCACACTACCATCGGCGCTGGACGTTTTCACTTCCGAGTTCGGGAT
>CAYMAF010000109.1:0-9232 GCA_964388365.1 uncultured Gammaproteobacteria bacterium
GTCTGCCCCATCGCTCCGGCCCACGAGCCGATCATGCGCCGCTCGTCGATCCCGCGCTCGACGATATGCAGCGCGTTGACGAACTCGGACGTGAAGTACTCCCCGCGCCGGCCGTCGCACGCAAGCGTCGCGAGCGAATCGAATACCGGCACGTTGCCGAGCACCGTCCCGAAGTTCGTCTCGAGGCCCCAGAGCGCGACGAGCACCTGCGCCGGGACGCCGTGCTCGGCGGTCACGCGCGAGAGCAGCGCGCGGTGAAGCTCGAGACGGTCGCGGCCCGTCGTCACACGCTGCGGCGTGACGCGGCGCGAAAGATACGTCGCGAACGTTTCGACGAACTCGGGCTGCGAGCGGTCCGCCGCGACGACGCGCGGCAGTTGCCGCACCGTCGGCAGCACACGGTCCGCGATCTCCGCGGAAACGCCCCGCTCGACGGCCGCATCCCGCAAGCGGCCGAGACACTCGTCGAACTCGGCTTGCGCGGCACCGATGGCGGGCACCGCGCACGCGAGCAGCACGAACCGTTCGAGCGAAATCGTCATATTCGAATCGTCAAGCGAGCGGGAAACCTCGCGTAATACTACATAATCACGGCCGAGACTAGGCGGGGTCGGCCGGAATGACGCTTTTTGGCGACGTGACGCGGATCCGGGAACGCCCCGGCCTCCTGTGACGCCGTTCACGGTATACTGTCGTCTCACGCATGAAGGTCATGGAAAAGGATCGGTGCGAGCGCTCGTTCTCCTGATCTTGGGCGCGCTGCTGGGAAGCTGCTCTCATCCGCCGCCGCTGCTCCAACAGATTCTGCGACTCGGCGAGCTAAGAGTCGTCACGACCGAAGGACCGGCCACCTTTTATTACGGCTCGGACGCGCCGCGAGGCATCGAGTTCGAGCTTGCGCAAGGTTTCGCCGCACGCCTCGGCGTCGATCTGAGCCTCGTCGTCGCGAACAAGCCGGGCAGCCTCGTTCCCGAGGTCGCGCGCCGCAACGCCCATCTCGCCGCCGGCTCGCTCGCGCGAAGCTCGCAGCAAGAGCTCGTGACTTTCGGCCCTGGGTATCAGAACGTGCACCAGCAGGTCATCTACCGGCGCGGCACGAAACGGCCCGGCGCGATCGAGGACCTCGTAGGCGGCCGCATCGAGGTGCCGGCGGGCTCGTCTCAAGCCGCGCTGCTCCGCGAGGCGCTCGTCGAGCACCCGCGGCTCTTGTGGCGCGAGGATCCGCGCGCGTCTTACGAGGAGCTCGTGCGCCGCGTGCACGAGGGGCTCATCGACTTCACGATCGTCCCGTCGCACGCGTTCGGCCTGCTCCGCCACTCGTATCCCGAGGCCCGCGCCGCGTTCGGCGTCGGCGAGGAGATTCGCATCGCGTGGGCACTGCCGAAAGGCGCCGACGCGCTGCGGGAGCAGGTCGCAGCCTATTTCGCCGAGATCGAGGCGACCGGTGAGCTGGATCGAATCCTCGACCGTTACTATTTCGCGGCCCGGGACTTCGACTATGTCGGCTCGCGCGCGTTCTTGAGGCATATCGAGGCGCGCCTGCCGCAGTATCTCGAGCACTTCCGCGAAGCCGAGCAGCTCACCGGCATCGACTGGCGGCTGCTCGCCGCGATCGCGTACCAGGAGTCGCACTGGAACGCCGACGCGGTCTCGCCGACCGGCGTCCGCGGGCTGATGATGCTGACGCAGGACACGGCGACGATGGTCGACGTCGCGGATCGGCGCGATCCGCGCGAGAGCGTGTTCGGCGGAGCGCATTATTTCCGCGCCGTGCTCGCGAAGCTTCCGGAGCGGATCCCGGAGCCCGATCGGACCTGGCTCGCGGTCGCGGCGTACAACCTCGGCTTCGGGCATCTCGAGGACGCGCGCATCATCACCGAGATCCAGGGCGGCGACCCGGATCGTTGGGATCATGTCCGAGCGCGGCTCCCCCTCCTTGCGGACGAAGCATGGCACTCCCGCGTCAAGCGGGGCTTCGCGCGCGGCCACGTCGCGGTCACGTATACCGACAACGTCCGCCGCTACTACGAGCTGCTGACGTGGCTCGCGGATCGGGAGATCGTCACCGAGTACCGCGCGCCCGCGCCGCGGCCCGCGCCGACGAAGAGCTGACGCGCGTCAGCGCCTCGCCTCGAAGAACGCCCTGAGCAGCCGCGCGCTTTCGCGCTCGAGCAGCCCCGACTCGACCGTCACGCGGTGATTCAGCCGCTCGCTGCGCACGAGGTCGAAAACCGAGCCGCACGCTCCGGTCTTCGGATCCGCCGCGGCGAACACGAGACGCGCGACGCGTGCGTGGACGATCGCGCCCGCGCACATCGGGCAAGGCTCGAGCGTCACGTAGAGGGTCGTGCCCGGCAGCCGGTAGTTCGACACGCGCCGCGCGGCTTCGCGGAGCGCGAGCATCTCCGCGTGCGCGCTCGGATCGTTTTGGCCGATCGGCGCGTTGCCGGCGGCGCCGAGCACGGTGCCGTCCGACGCGACGAGCACGGCGCCGACCGGCACCTCGCCGGCGCGCGCCGCGGCCTCGGCAAGCTCGAGCGCGTGCCGCATGTGACGAAGATCGTCGGTCGCCGCCGTGCTCGTCTGCGTCATCGTCATCGCCTTCGCCTGCTTGTCTGCCATCGCTCCATTCCCTCACCGGGCGGCCCCGTCGACGCTCGCGGCTTCGCCGCCCGGCGACGCGGCGCCGTCCGCCGAAAGGCCTTCGACGCCAGCGGCCGCGGCGCTCGCCTTCACGGCCGCGATGAACAGGCTCGCGAGACGATTCGGCGCGCCGTCGTACGCGCCCTGGTTCCTGCTGATCATCACCGATACGACGACGCCGTGTTCCGGATAGACCGAGAAATTCGAGACCGCGCCGTACGCGACGCCGTGATGGTGCAGCACGAGCGTCTTCTCCGCGCCGTCGAGGATATCAAGCTCGTGAACGCGCCAGCCGAGCGCGTACCCTTGCGGATTCGGCCGGCCGTCCGCGAGCGGCTGCCGGCGCAGGAGCGCATCGCGCGTCGCCGCGCCGAACAGCGTCGGCGCGATCATCTGATGGCCGAGCCGGACCATGTCGGACGGCGTCGAAACGATACCTCCCGCAGCGAGCCGGTTCGTGTTGTCGATGCGGAAGACATCGAGGTACCGGCCGTCGCGCAGCTCGTAGAGCGTCGCGTCGTCCGGGTGCCGTGCGCCGTCCTCGGCACGCGTCCCTGAAAGGCCGAGGGGCTCGGCGACGCGGACGCGAAGGTGATCGCCGAACGACGATCCGGTCACGCCCTCGATCACCGCGCCAGCGAGGTTGTAGCCGTAGCTCGAGTACGAGAACTCCTCGCCGGGAGAAAACAAGAGCTCCGATCGCTCGAACGGCCGCAGCGCATCGCGCTGCGACGCATAATGCTTCGTGCTGTAGTACTCCCAGATCGGAAAGCACGCACAGAGCCCGTACTCGCGCACCCCTGCGGTATGGCTCATCGCCTGCCGGGTCGTGATCGACGCCAGAGGCGCGGCAAGATCGGGGACATAACGCGAGACCGGCGCATCGAGATCGAGCGCGCCCTCGTCGAGCACCACGCCGATCGCGATCGACGTCAACGCTTTCGACGAGCTGCCGATACGAAACGCGGTCTCGAGCGTCGCCGCCTTTCGCGCGGCAAGGTCCGCGTAGCCCGCAACGCCGGCCCAGACCCGCTCGCCGTCGACCGAGACCGCGGCCGAGAGCGCCGGCGCGCCGATCGCCGCGCGCGTCTCGACGAGCCACGCGTCGGCCTCGGCCGCCGTCTCCTCCCAGCCCAGCGCGCGCACCGACGTGCTCGGCCAGGGACCGTCCGGCAGCGGCTCCCAGCCGGCGGCATAGTGAAAGACGGGCTCGAACAGCTTGAAGGCGAGCACGCCGATCCCGGCGAGCACGGCCGCGGCGACGAGCATGCGTCTCGCGAAGCGTCCGGTCACATCGCCCTCCATCCCCATCGTAGCGGCACCGCTCGAGCGCGAAGCATCGCATGGATTTCGTCGAGGCGATATTGCCGCTCCCGGGAGCATGCCCAGCGGCGACCGTGACTTCGCCCGGCGCGCTCGCGACGATTCGCGAGTCGGCCGTTACCGGGGGCAGAGCCGCGAGCCGCCGAAGCGCTATCGCGGCCCGATCACTCCCACTCAATCGTCGCCGGCGGCTTACCCGAGACGTCGTACACGACGCGGGAAATGCCCGGCACCTCGTTGATGATGCGCCGCGCGACGTGATCCAGGAACTCGTAAGGCAGGCGGGCCCAGCGCGCCGTCATGAAATCGACGGTCTCGACGGCGCGGAGCGCGACGACGTAGTCGTAGCGGCGGCCGTCGCCCATCACGCCGACGGAGCGAACCGGCAGGAACACGGCGAAGGCCTGGCTCACGCTGTCGTAAAGGCCCTGCTCGCGCAGCTCGGAGATGAAGATATCGTCCGCGCGGCGCAGCAGATCCGCGTGCGCCTTCTTGACCTCGCCGAGGATGCGAACGCCGAGCCCGGGTCCGGGGAACGGATGTCGGTTCACGAGCGCCGGCGGCAACCCGAGCTCGACGCCGATCTTGCGCACCTCGTCCTTGAAGAGATCGCGCAGCGGCTCGACGAGCTCGAGCTTCATCCGCTCCGGAAGCCCGCCGACGTTGTGGTGGGACTTGATCAGCGCCGCCTTGCCGGTCGACGCGCCGGCCGACTCGATCACGTCAGGGTAGATCGTGCCCTGCGCGAGCCACTTGATGCCTTCGAGGCGATGGGCCTCTTCCTCGAACACCTCGATGAAGAGCCGGCCGATGATCTTGCGCTTCGCCTCCGGGTCCTCGACGCCCGCGAGCGCGTCGAGGAAGCGCTGCTCGGCGTCGACCCGGATGACGTTGACGCCGAGGTGCTCGCGGAACACCGCCATCACCTGGTCGCCCTCGCCGAGCCTGAGCAGCCCGTGATCGACGAAAACGCAGACGAGCTGATCGCCGATCGCCGCGTGCAGCAGCGCGGCGACGACCGACGAGTCGACACCGCCCGAAAGCGCGAGCAGCACGCGGTCGCGGCCGACCCTCTCGCGAATGCGCTCGATGTGATCGGCGATGATGTTCTTCGCAGTCCACGCGGGCGGGCAGCCGCAGATGTCGCGCACGAAGCGCGTGAGAATGTCGAAGCCGCGCTCGGTATGCGTGACCTCCGGATGGAACTGCAGGCCGTAGATCCGGCGCTCGGGATCTGCGATGCCCGCGAGCGGCGCGTTCCGCGTCTTCGCGATCGCACGGAAGCCCGGCGGCAGACGCTCGACGCGGTCGCCGTGGCTCATCCAGACCTTCAAGACCTCGCCTGGTCCCGCGAGGCTTGACAGCAGCGGGTCGTCGCCGCAGAGCTCGACCTCGGCGTAGCCGTACTCGCGCTGCGTCGACGGACGCACCTCGCCGCCCAGCTTCGCGGCGAGCGCTTGCATGCCGTAGCAGATGCCGAGCAGCGGCACGCCGGCATCGAGCACCACGTCGGGAACGGTCGGCGCTCCGGTCGTCGCCACCGACTCCGGCCCCCCCGAGAGGATGATGCCGCTCGCGCCGAACGCCGCGATCGCGTCCGGCGGCGCATCGCACGAGTAGATCTCGCTGTAGACGCCGGCCTCGCGAACGCGCCGCGCAATCAGCTGCGTGTACTGCGAGCCGTAATCGAGGATGAGGATCTTACATTCCATATCGGAGGGACGAAAAAAGGGGTGAGCCCCCTACTTCTTAGCGAGAGAAAGGCGAGAAAAGGAGGCTGCCCCTTCTTCGCTCGAAGAAGAGGTCAGCCGTCGCCGCTCAGTCGATACGGTAATTCGGCGCTTCCTTCGTGATCGTGACGTCGTGGACGTGGCTCTCGCGCCGGCCGGCGCCCGTGATCCGGACGAACCGCGGCTTCGTGCGCAGCTCGGCGATGTTGCTGCAGCCGGTATAGCCCATGGCCGCGCGCAGCCCGCCGATCAGCTGGTGGATGATCGCGACGATGCTGCCCTTGTACGGCACGCGGCCCTCGATGCCCTCCGGGACGAGCTTTTGCAGCTCCTCGCTCGCGTCCTGGAAGTAGCGGTCGGACGAGCCGTGGCGCTGCGACATCGCGCCGAGCGAGCCCATGCCGCGGTACGACTTGTACGAGCGGCCCTGATAGAGCTCGACGTCGCCGGGCGACTCCTCGGTGCCGGCGAACAGGCTGCCGATCATCGTCGTGTACGCGCCGGCCGCGATCGCCTTCGCGATATCGCCGGAGTAGCGAATGCCGCCGTCCGAGATGAGCGGCACGCCGGTGCCCTCGAGCGCGGCCGCGACCTCCCCGACCGCCGTGACCTGCGGCACGCCGACGCCGGCGACGACCCGCGTCGTGCAGATCGAGCCCGGGCCGATGCCGACCTTGACGGCATCGGCGCCCGCCTCGACGAGCGCCCGCGCCGCCTCGCCGGTCACGATATTGCCGGCAATCAGCTGGAGGCTCGGATACTCGCGCTTGATCTCGCGAACGCGCTCGAGCACGCCGCGCGAATGCCCGTGCGCGGTATCAACGATGATCACGTCGACGCCCGCCTCGACGAGCGCCGCGACGCGCTCCTCGGTGTCGATGCCGGTGCCGACGGCCGCGCCGACGCGCAGCGCGCCGTTCTCGTCCTTGCACGCGTAGGGATAGTCGACGGCCTTCTGAAAATCCTTCGCCGTGATCATCCCGCGCAGGTGGAAGCGATCGTCGACGACGAGCACCTTCTCGATGCGGTAACGGTGCAGCAGCGCGAGCACCTCGTCCTTACGCGCACCCTCGCGCACCGTGACGAGACGTTCCTTCGGCGTCATCACGGTCGAGACCGGCGCGTCGAGCTGCGTCTCGAACCTGAGGTCCCGGTGTGTGACGATACCGACGAGATCCTCGCCTTCGACGACCGGCACGCCCGAGATGCTCTTCGCCCGCGTCAGCTCGATGACCTCCCGAATCGTCGCGTTCGGGCTCACGGTGATCGGATCCTTGATGATCCCGCTCTCGAACTTCTTGACGTGACGAACCTGGCTCGCCTGTTCCTGCACCGACATATTCTTGTGAATGATGCCGATGCCGCCTTCCTGCGCGAGCGTGATCGCGAGCCGCGCCTCGGTGACCGTATCCATCGCCGCCGAGACGATCGGTATATTCAGCCTCAGCGAACGCGTGAGGTTCGTTCGAAGATCGACTTCGCGCGGCAGGATCTCGGAGTAAGCGGGCTCGAGGAGGACGTCGTCGAATGTGAGCGCCTCGTGAATGATCCGCATTGGAGCTCCAGCCGAATGGTGGATGAGCCGGGCAGTTTAATGCCCGCGGGCGCGACGGTAAATGCCCGCCCTGCCGAAGTATACTCTGCGAATGCAGAGCGGTGAGAACCTCGAGCTCGCGTTCCGCGAGACGCGCGAAATCCTGACGGTCTCGGCGCTGAACCGCGAGGCGCGGCTGCTCGTCGAGCGCAACTTCGGCGTGATCTGGGTCGAGGGCGAGATCTCGAACCTGTCCCGCCCCGCGTCGGGCCACCTGTACTGGTCGCTGAAGGACGCGAACGCGCAAGTACGCTGCGCGATGTTTCGCCAGCGGGCGAGGCTCGTCGACTTCGCGCTCGAGAATGGGCAGCAGGTCCTCGTGCGCGCGCGGGTCAGCTTCTACGAGGCGCGCGGCGAGTTTCAGCTCGTCGTCGAGAGCGTCGAGGAAGCCGGCGAAGGGCTGCTGCGCCGGCGTTTCGAGGAGCTGAAGCGGCGGCTCAAGGCCGAAGGGCTGTTCGACTCGGAGCGCAAACGCCCGATCCCGCGGGTGCCTCACCGCATCGGCGTCATCACGTCCCCGACCGGCGCCGCGATCCGGGACGTGCTCACGGCTTTGAAGCGCCGTTTTCCGACCGTGCCGGTCTTGATCTACCCGACGAGCGTCCAGGGCCACGGCGCCGCGCAGGAGATCGCGCGCACGCTCGAGCTCGCGGACCGGCGCCGCGACTGCGACGTGCTGATCCTGACACGCGGCGGCGGCTCGCTCGAGGATCTTTGGGCGTTCAACGAGGAGATCGTCGCGCGAGCGGTCGCCGCGGTCGGCATTCCGATCATCGTCGGCATCGGCCACGAGACCGACTTCACGATCGCCGAGTTCGCCGCGGATCTGCGCGCGCCGACGCCGTCGCAGGCCGCCGAGCTCGCGGTGCCCGACTGCGCCGAGTGGCGCGTGCGGCTGCGCCGCGCCGCGGCGCATCTCGAGCGAGCGGCCGCGCGGCGCGTGCGCGCCGATGCGCAGCGGCTCGCGGCGCTCCAGCACCGCCTCGGCCGCTGCCATCCGGGCCTCGTGCTCCGGCAGAAGGCACAGCGCGCGGACGAGCTCGATGTGCGGCTGCGGCGCGCGCTCGCGCGCGTGCTCGACGAGCGGCGCGCGCGCCTGAAGCGCCTCGCCGCCGCCGTATCCGCGAGGAATCCGCGCCATCGCGTCGCCGCCGCCGCGCAGCGCTGCCGGTTCGCGAGCGAGCGGCTCGAGCGCGCGATGCGGGGCCGAGTCGAGCGGCTCGGCCACCGGCTCGCGATGACCGAGCGCGCGCTGCGCTCGCTGAGCCCGCTCGCGACCCTCGATCGAGGCTACGCGATCGTCTCGCGCCGCGACGACGGGCACGTCTTGACCGACAGCGCGGCGGTCAGCCCCGGCACCGGCATCGTCGTCCGCCTCGCGCGCGGCCGCCTCGCGGCGACCGTCGACTCGGCCGAGCCCGAAAGCGGCGAATAGCCAGCGAGCGCCGCGCGGTGCGCGCCGGCGCTGCGGCAGCGAGCGTTTCGACGGCGGAGCGGCGTGCGCTCAGGCGAAGAACCGGGCGACCAGGGGCCGGTAATTGTCCATGTCGACGAGGAACGAGTCGTGCCCCTGCAGCGACGAGAGCTCGACGAACTCGACGTCGCGGCCCTGCCCCGACAGCCCCTCCGCGAGCTCGCGCTGCTGCTGGATCGGGAACAGAAAATCCGTCTTCACACCGATGATCATCGAGCGCCGCGCCTGAATGCGCTTCAGGCCGTCCATCACCGTGCCGCCGTGATCGGCGACGTCGAAGAGATCGCTCGCCCGCGACAGGTAGAGGTAGCAGTTCGGATCGAATTGCCCCGTGAACTTGTTCGCGTGGTGCTCGAGGTACGACTCGACCTCGAACACGATGCCGAACGAATCGCCGTTCATCGGTCCGACGGCCGTCGCGACGCGCTCGCGGCCGAAGCGCACGAGCCATTCCTCGGCCGAGCGATA
>CAYMAF010000110.1:0-9113 GCA_964388365.1 uncultured Gammaproteobacteria bacterium
CGAGCAGACCGAGGCGCACGAGATCCTGGATGTCGAGAATGCCGGCGGGCCGCTCGCCGTCGACGACGATGATGCTGTCGACCTGGAACTGCTTGAAGAGCTTGACCGCCTCGTTCAGCAGGCTCTCCCTGCCGATCGTGACCGGGCTCTTCGTGAAGCCGATCTCGCCGAGCGTCTGATCCAGAATCGAGCGGCCGTCCTTCTGCAGCCGGCGCCGCAAATCGCCGTCGGTGAAGACGCCGACGACGGCGCCGGCCGGATCGACGATCGTGACCGCGCCGAGGCGCGACTCGGTCATCGCGACCATCGCGGTCGTCAGCGTATCGGTCGCGCGGCAGACTGGATTCTGCTCCCGGATCAGATCCTTGACCTTCACCGTCATAAGCTGCGTGTGCTCGCGGAACTGCGCCGTGCCGACGTCGGTCAGCGAGTTGTCGCAGAGCCGCTGCAGAACCGCGAACGGCACGGTGCAGACGTGCACGCCGGCAAGCAGCGCCTGACGCACGTGCTCGACGTGCCGCACCGACGAGAACATCACCTTCGTGTCGTAGCCGTGGATCTCGACGACCTCGACGAGCTGCTCGAAGAGCTGGATAGCGTCGTGGCCCTGGTCCTGCATGCGTCCGGCGAGCGGGCAGACGAACGACGCGCCCGCCTCCATCGCCATGTACGCCTGGTTCAGCGTATAGATCAGGTGCACGTTGACCCGATGGCCGCGGTCCGTCAGACGCTTACAGGCCTTCACGCCGGCGTTCGAGATCGGCACCTTGAAGACCGGCTCGCGTTCTAGCCCGAGCGACAGGATACGCTCCGCCTCGGCGACAATCGCATCGGGCGTGTCGCCGAGCGCCTCGACCTGAAGCTCGGGAACCATGCCCGACAGCTTCACGATCGCGCCGTCGATATCCGTGATGCCGTGCCGATGCATGAACGTCGGCGTCGTGGTCAGGCCCTTCACGAAGCCGAAATCGAACGCGGCCTCGATCTCCTTGAAATCTACCGAGTCGAGATAAAGATCCATTTAGCTTCTCAATGTGTCGCGTGGTGTGACGCGTGCGAGCGAACGAGATTGTGGATTTCGAGCAGCGGCCGGACGAAATCCGCGAGCTTGTCGAGCTCGTACTGGCTCGCGGCGTCGCAGAGCGCCTCCGGCGGATTCGGGTGCGCCTCGATGAACAGACCGTCGACGCCCGCCGCGACCCCGGCGCGCGCGATCACCGATAGGTACTGCCGCGTGCCGCCGCGCGGGTCCCTGCTCGGGATACCGTACTTGCGGATCGTGTGCGTGATGTCGAACACGACGGGATAACCCGGCTGCGCAAGCAGGTAGAAGCTGCGCGGATCGACGACGAGATCGTTATAGCCGAACGTATAGCCGCGCTCGGTCAGAATGATCTTCTCGTTGCCCGAGGCCTCGATCTTCTGCACCGGCTTCACCATATTGTCCGGCGCGATGAACTGGCCGTGCTTGACGTTGATGACCGCGCCCGTCTTCGCCGCCGCGACGACGAGCTCGGTCTGCATGCAGAGGTATGCGGGAATCTGCAGGACGTCGACGACCTCGGCGGCGGGCGCGGCCTGCGACGGATAGTGGATATCGGTCAGTATCGGCAGCTCGAACTCACGCTTGATCTTCTCGAGCAGCCGCAGGCCTTCCTCGAGGCCCGGGCCCTGGTAGTAGTCGAGCGAGCTGCGGTTATCCTTCGAGAACGAGGACTTGAAGATCAGCGGCACGCCGAGCTCCTCGGCAATGCCTTTGAGCCGCTCGGCCGTCCGCATCATCAGCGGCTCGTCTTCGATGACGCACGGCCCGCAAATCAGGAAAAGCTGATCGGAGCCGCAGTCGATGTTGCCGACTTGTACGTGCTTGGTGCTCATCGAGAATCCAGGTGGCCGCTAGCTCGCGGCATTGTGCGTTCAAAGGCTTGGGGCTGCAAGCTCGCGCCCGTTCCGACAAAGAGGCGATTCAGCAGCGCGAAATTGCGTGCCGTTGCGCCCTGCCCGTCGAGCACGACCCGCCGGGCGCGCTCGCCGACCGAGCGGCGCCGCTCGGGATCCTCGAGCAGCGAGTCGAGCGCGTGCCGGAGCTCGTCGGCATCCCGAACCAGGATCCCGGCATCGCGCGCAAGCAGGTCATCGACCGTCTCCTTGAAACTGAAATTGTACGGCCCAAACAGCACGGGCACACCGAGTATCGCGGGCTCCATCAGATTGTGCCCTCCCTTGTTGCTGCCTCGAAAGTGGAGACTGCCGCCGACGAACGCGATGTCCGCCGCGGCGTAGAGCCGCCCGAGCTCGCCGATCGTATCGACGACGAGCACACCGTCCGCGCCGGGCGGCTCGGCCCTGCCCGCGTCGATGTCGGTCTTCTTGACCGCCGCGAGGCCGGACTCGGCAACCCGAGCCGCGACGGCGTCTGCATCGGCCGGATAGCGGGGCACGAGGACGAGCGCAGCGTCGCGGCCGCGGCGGGCGCCCGCGAACGCATCGATCAGCGCCTCGGGCTCGCCGGGATGGAGGCTCCCGCCGATCACGACGAGGCAGTCGTCGCCGTATCGAAGCTGCCGTCTCGCGGCGGCGCGCGCCGCCGCGCCTTCGCCGGCAGCGGCGAGATCGTATTTCATGTTGCCGGTCACGTGGATGCGCTCGGCGTCGACGCCGAGCCGCCGAAGCCGCTCCGCATGCTCCTCGTTCTGCACCGCGATCAGCTCGAGGCCGCGAAGCACGCGCGGCACGACGACGCTGCGGCGGTACGCCCGGAACGAGCGTGCCGAGATCTTGCCGTTCAGCACGGCGACCGGCACACAGCGCCGCCGTGCCGCGAGCAGAAAGTTCGGCCAGTACTCCGACTCCACGATCACGACGAGCCGCGGATCGAAGCGGCGCATGAAGCGCCGGACGACGAACGATAGATCGAGCGGAAAAAGAATCACGCGGTGGCGAGGGAACGCCTTGCGCGCCGCGGCAAGGCCGGTCGCCGTATAGGCGGACACGATGATCGGCACGCCCGGCCGCTCGCGCTCGAGCGTTTCGACGAGCGGACGCAGCAGCGAGACCTCGCCGGCGGACGAGCCGTGCAGCCATATCGACCCCTCGACGGGCTCGCCGAGCCGCGCGCCGAGCCGGGCCGGCAGATCGCGCCAGCCGCCGCTTCGCACGAGGCGGTACAGCACCCACGGCGACGCGATCGCAAGTCCCAACGAATAGGCGAAATCGAGCAGCAGGCGCATCGGAACGGCCCGCATCGGCGGGCAAGAGAGTGAACGGCGGCCCATTCTAGCCCGCCTGGCTCGAGACCCCTACCGCGGCGGCGCGGCCGGCCCGGAGCTCATGTCGGCGCGTCCAGCTGTCCGGGCTGCGCGGCACGGCCGGCTGCGGCGAAGCGCTTGGCTTCGCGTCGCAGGCCGCGCAGCCATTGCGCGGCGAGCTCCGCGCGCATCGGGCGTGCGATATAGAAGCCTTGCGCGGCGTCGCAACCGAGCGACGTCACCGTCTGCAGCGCGAAGTCGCTATCGACACCCTCGGCGACGACGCTCATCTGAAACGCTCGTGCGAGCTCGACGATCACCTTCACGACCTGTCGGTCCTTCTCGTCCGTCGCCGCGGTGGAGACGAATCGTCGGTCGATCTTCACCTCGGTCGCCGGAATCTCCTTGAGATACGCGAGCGACGAATAGCCTTTGCCGAAGTCGTCGATCGACAGGCCTACGCCGAGCTTGCGCACGCGCTCGAGGCAGGCCGTCGACGCGGCATCGCCGCAAACGAGGCTCTCCTCCGTCAGCTCGACGATGAGCCCGACCTCTGCGGCCTCGAGCTCTTCGCGCAGCTCGCCGAGACGCGCGAAGAAGTCGGGGTGCGTGAGCACCTGCGGCGCGACGTTCACGGCGATGGACAGCGAATCGCCGTGGCACGCCCAAGCCGGCAGGCTCTCCAGGACGCGGTCGAATATCAGCCACGTCATCGGCACGATCGCGCCCGAGCGCTCCGCAAGCGGCACGAACTGCTGCGGCGAAACGAACGTGCCGGATCGGGTCCTCCAGCGGGCGAGCGCTTCGACGCCGCGGGCGCGATGCTCGGCGAGCCCGATCTTCGGCTGGAAATGAACCTCGAGCTCGCCGCGTTGGACCGCACGCTCGAAATCGCTCTCGAGCTTCCACAACGCGGCCTGGCGCCGCGTCGAGTCGGGGCTGTACATCACGACCGCAAGCTCGTTTTCCCGGGCCTCGGTCAGCGCCAGCTCGGCTCGACGGATCAGGCTCGCGGCATCGTCCGCATGCGTCGGATAGACAGAGACGCCGAGCGTCAGGTCGACGACGAACGTATCGCCGGCGATATTCACGTGCGCCCGCTCGTCCTCGACGAGCCGGGCCGCCGTGACCATGACGGCGCCGATCGAATCGATCGGCAGGAGCACGAAAAAGCGGCGCTTGCTCAGACGAACGATCGGCGCACCGCGGGGCAGCACGCCGCGCAGCCCCTCGACGTAGTCGCTGCAGAAGCGCGCGGAGACGTCGCTACCGAAGGTTGCCGCGATACGGTTGAAGGCGTCGAGCTGACCGACGAGCAGCCCGGTCAACCGGCCGGGCGACTGGCGTAGGTACCGTTCGATTAAGCGCGTGCTCGCCTGACTGTGGCCCTGCTCTGACATGCTCGACGCCCAACCCTGGAGCCGGACCGCGAGAGCGCTGCGGTGTGGCACCGAAATCGAGATTTCACCATTCGCGGCGCGTTTCGGCTGTGAGAAGCTTCACGGCCGCGCCCTCGTTAACCGTGCATAGTTCCCGTTCGGGAGCTGCCGCCGGCTGCGCAGGCCGCGGCTGGCGGGGGCTTGCTGCAGCGTTGAGCCTATGAGACGCGAACCTGATCTTCGTCACAGCGAAACGTATACCGAGTCGAACTTTCTCCGGCTCTTCACCGCGCCGGCCGAGGCGTCCGCCGATCGGATCGTGACGCTCGAGCATTTTTGCTACCGCCCGGCCGGCGAACGCCCGAGCGGCTGGGAGTGCCGGACCATCATCGACCGGGAAGCAATGACCAAGGAAGACGCGGTCTTCATCGCCGAAGCGTTCGCGCGCGAGCACGCGATCCCCGTGATCTACGAATCCCACGAGGACTGAGAGCCTCCTCTACTTGAGCGCATCGATCGCTCGGCGGCGAGCGGCCTCGAACTCGTCACCGGGACGCCACTGCGGCATCGCGTCGTCGTTCGCGACGATCAGCCCGACCCAGAAGCCGAAGCGCGCATCCTGAACCATGCCGTCGAAGCGCCAGTCCGCGGTCAGCTCGTCGCTCGGCTGGTGATAATGCCGTTCGTTGTAATCGTCGATCCGCGCGCGGCCCCAGCCTTCGGGCCGGCCGATGAAATCGATGCCGGTACGGAAGTAGGCGGCCGGCACGCCGATCCTCGCAAAATTAAACTGATCCGATCGATAGTAGTAACCTTGATCGATGCCCTCGTCGGGCACAACGACGCGTCCTTGATGCGCCGCGGCCGCGGCCGCGGCGTCGTCGAGCGTCGACTTGCCGATGCCGACGAACGCGATATCCCTCGTCGCGCCCCAGATGTTCGCGCTGTCGTAGTTCACGTTCGCGGCGATTCGCCCGGCCGGGATCGTCGGATCGCGGGCGAAGTGCCGAGAGCCGAGCAGCCCCTGCTCCTCGGCGCCGACGAGCAGCAGCATGATCGAACGTCGCGGCCGCTCCGGCAGCGCGGCGAACGCCGAGCCGATCTCCAGAACCATCGCGACGCCGCTCGCGTTGTCGCGCGCGCCGTTGTAGATCGCATCGCGGGTGCCGTCCGCCGCTTTGCCGAGATGATCGTGATGCGCGGTATAGATTACGGCCTCGTCGGCGAGCACCGGGTCGCGGCCGCGCAGCACGCCGAGCACATTCGCGGTCGACGTGCTTCTAAGGGTGTTCTCGAACGCGATCGACGTCGCCAGCCCGAGCGGGACCGGCTCGAAATCGCGCCGCTGCGCGCGCTCGACGAGGTCGTCGAGATCGTGGCCGGCCGCAGCCGCGAGGCGCCGCGCCGCATGCTCGGTGACCCAGGCCTCGATCTCGACGCGCGGCTCGCCGCCGGCCGGCAGCTCGTACTGCGTGCCGGTCCACGAGCTTTGCACGACTTGCCACGGATAACCGGCGGACGGCGTCGTGTGGATGATGATCGCGCCCGCGGCACGTTGCGCCGCGGCGCTCTCGTACTTGTAAGTCCAACGGCCGTAGTAGAGTCGCTCCCGACCGGCGAACAACGCCGGATCCCAGTACGGATCGTTGTTCAGCATCAGAAGCACTTTGCCGGCGAGGTCCGCGCCCTTGAAATCGTCCCAGTCGTGCTCCGGCGCGACGATGCCGAAACCGACGAACACGAGCTCCGCGCCGTCGATCTCGGCGCGCTCGCGCTGAACGCCGCTCGCGGCGATGAAATCGTCCCCCTGCGACAGCACGACGCGCTCCGCGCCGCCGACGAATTGCCACTCGGCCGGCTGCGACGCTGTGATGCCGACGAGGTCGAACGACTGCCGCCAGCTGCCGTCCGACATCCCGGGCTCGAAGCCGCGGCGCTCGAGCTCGCGCTCGAGAAAGCGGAGCGTCAGCTCGTCGCCGCGCGTTCCGGGAGCCCGCCCCTCATAGCGATCGCTCGCAAGCTCCGCAACGACCCGCTCGAGATCGGCCGCGTCGATCGCTTCGGCGGCGCTCCGGCTCGCGTCGTCGAACGATGTCTGCGGCGACTGGCCGACGGCCGCGGCCCCGAAGCCTACGGCGAGCAGCGCGATCGCGCCGCGGCACGCTCGCGACGCGCGGCATGCGCGTCCCCGCCGCGTCGCGGCGGCGCGTCGACCCGATGCGTGCGCGAGGTCGTGCCGAGCGCTCGCCGCCGTCACTGCCGGTAGGCCGAGCTTTCCCATTCCTCGCGCGCGATGCGGCCGTCCTGATCGGTGTCGAGCTCGGCGAACTCGAGGCCCTCGATCATCGCGAGCTCGCGACGTCCGACGAAGCCGTCCGAGTCGCGGTCGACCTCGTCGAAGGGGCGATCCGCGGCAATCCGCGGCGGCGCTTCGGCGGCCTCGGGCTGGCCGGGCGACGGCGCCTCACCGGCCGCCGCGCGGCCCGGCGGCGGCGGGCTGGTCTGCCCTGACGCCGGCGGCCGCGCCTGATCCGGCGCATGCGGCGGCGGAGGCTGTCTCTGACGCTCGGCGGCGCGCTGCGGCTCCGCGGCGCGCTGCTGCTCGGCAGCGACGGCCTTCGTACCCATCTTGCTCATGGCCGACTCCCGATGGTCTCGTGGCTTGCGATCGAACCCCCACGGAGTCACGGCGGGTGCAAGTCGCATGCCACGGCTTTCCGCCGCGGCGCTCGCGCCGAGGCCGTGGCACGCGTCGTGCATCGGAAAGCCGATCCCGCCCCGGGGCGGCAAGGAGAACGACGCATGACGAATGCCCGGCGGGTGCTGGCTGGGGAACCTGCACCGCTCGGCGCGACCTGGGACGGCGAAGGCACGAACTTCGCGCTGTTCTCGGCGCACGCCGAGCGAGTCGAGCTGTGCCTGTTTCATCCGAACGAGCTGATCGAGGTCGAGCGGATCGAGCTTCCGGAGTACACGAACGAGATCTGGCACGGCTATCTGCCCGAGGTCGGCCCCGGCACGTTGTACGGCTATCGCGTCCATGGGCCGTACGACCCCGAGATCGGCCATCGCTTCAATCCGCACAAGCTCCTGCTCGACCCGTATGCGAAGACCCTCGTCGGCTCGATCGACTGGTCGCCGGCCCATTACGGCTACCGTCTCGAGGCCGAGGACGACGACAAGGATCTCTCGTTCGACACGCGCGACAGCGCACCGGGCATGCCGAAATGCCAGGTGATCGATCCGAGCTTCGACTGGAACGGCGACGAGCGCCCGCAAGTCTCGTGGCAGCGAATCGTCTTCTACGAGACGCACGTGCGCGGGTATACGATGCTGCATCCCGCGATCCCGCCTGAGCTGCGCGGCAACTTCAAGGGGCTCGGTCAACAGGCCGTCGTCGACTACATCAAGAGCCTCGGGATCACGGCCGTCGAGCTCTTGCCGATCCACGCGTACGCGCAGGATTCGATCCTGCTCGACAAGGGGCTCTCGAACTACTGGGGCTACAACTCGATCGGGTTCTTCGCGCCCGAGCCGCGCTACTTGGGTCCCGGCGGGCTCGCGACCTTCAAGGAAATGGTACGTCGCTTCCACGACGCGGGCATCGAGGTCATCCTCGATGTCGTCTACAACCATACCGCCGAAGGTAACGAGCTCGGACCGACGCTCTGCTTCAAGGGCATCGACAACGTGTCGTACTACCGCTTGATGCCGGACGAGCCGCGCTACTACATCAACGACACCGGCACCGGCAACACGTTGAACACGAGTCACCCGCGCGTGCTGCAGATGGTCATGGACTCGCTGCGCTACTGGGTGCTCGAGATGCACGTCGACGGCTTTCGATTCGATCTCGGCACGATCCTCGGCCGCGAGCCGCACGGCTTCGATCCGCGCGGCGGCTTCTTCGACGCGGTCGTTCAAGACCCGACGCTCGCGCACGTCAAGCTGATCGGCGAGCCTTGGGACATCGGGCCCGGCGGCTACCGGGTCGGCGAGTTCCCGCCGGGCTGGGCCGAATGGAACGGCAAGTATCGCGACAAGATCCGCCGCTTCTGGAAGGGTGATCCGGGGCAGATACGCGGGCTCGCCGCACGCGTCACCGGCTCGGGCGACATGTATGACCGCGCGGGGCGCAGGCCGTGGTCCAGCGTGAACTTCATCACGGCCCACGACGGCTTCACGCTGCACGACCTCGTGAGCTACAACGAGAAGCACAACGACGCGAACGGCGAGGACAACCGGGACGGCGCCGACGACAACCATAGCTGGAACTGCGGCGCCGAAGGCCCAACGGACGACCCGGCGATCAATGCGCTGCGCGCGCGGCAGAAGCGCAATCTCCTCGCTACGCTGCTCCTCTCTCACGGCACGCCGATGCTGCTCGCGGGCGATGAGATCGGGAATACGCAAGGCGGCAACAACAATGTCTACTGCCAGGACAACGAGACGAGCTGGATCGACTGGGAGGCGATCGACGACGACG
>CAYMAF010000111.1:0-9093 GCA_964388365.1 uncultured Gammaproteobacteria bacterium
TGCTCGTACCCGATCACGCCGGCGTCGCCGCTGCTGCATCGGCTCGCGCAGCTCGGCGAGCACGGCATCGGCGTGTTTCAGGCCGAGGACGAGATCGCCGCGGTCTGTGCCGCGATCGGCGCATCGTACGGCGGGGCGATCGGCATCACGTCGAGCTCGGGGCCCGGCATCGCGTTGAAGACCGAAGCGATCGGTCTCGCGATCGCCGCCGAGCTGCCGCTCGTGATCGTCGATTCGCAGCGCGGCGGGCCGTCGACCGGTCTGCCGACGAAGACCGAGCAGTCCGATCTGTATCAGGCCGTCTACGGCCGAAACGCCGATGCGCCGCTGCCCGTGCTCGCCGCGCGCTCGCCGGGCGACTGCTTCGACGTCGCGATCGAAGCCGTGCGGATCGCGCTGCGTCACATGACGCCGGTCTTCCTGCTGACCGACGGCTATCTCGCGAACGCCGCCGAGCCGTGGCGGATCCCGGATATCGACGCCTATCCGCCGATCGCCGCGCCCGCGCTCGATCCGAGCCGCGCGCAAGCGGACCGCACCGCGCTGTTCGAGCGCGACCCCGCGAGTCTCGGGCGGCCGTGGATCGTGCCCGGGATGCCGGAGCTGATGCACCGAATCGGCGGCCTGGAGAAGGATATCCGCACGGGCCATATCTCGTACGACGCCGCGAACCATCAGGCGATGACGGAGCTGCGCGCGCGTAAGGTCGAGTCGGTCGCCGACTTCATTCCGGACCAGGAGGTCGCGGTCGGCGCGCCGGAAGGCGATCTCGCCGTCGTCGGCTGGGGCTCGACGTACGGCACCCTGTACCAGGCGGTCCAGCAGGCCGTGCGCTCCGGGGCACGCGTGGGTCTGATCCATCTGCGTCATCTGAATCCGTTCCCGCGCAATCTCGGCGCGCTGCTGTCGCGCTACGAGCGCGTGCTCGTTCCGGAGATGAACATGGGGCAGCTCGCGACCTTGCTGCGCGACCGGCTCGAGGTGCGTCCGGCTCAGCTCAACAAGGTGACCGGCCAGCCGTTCCTCGTCTCCGAGGTCGTCGCGGCGATCCGGCGGGAACTTGCGGCCGTCCCGGGCGCCCAACTCGCAACGAGGGCGATGTGAACGAGAGATTGCGACGCGCCGCGGCCCGCGATCGCGGGACGAAGCGCGGCACCGGAGAGGAACGATGAGCGCGGCGGCCGAAAGCAAGCTCACGGCCAAGGATTTCGCGGCCGAGCAGGAAGTGCGCTGGTGCCCGGGATGCGGGGACTACGCGATCCTGAGGTCCATGACGCGCGTGCTCGCGGAGGTCGGCGCGCAGCCCGAGCGAACGGTATTCGTCTCCGGCATCGGCTGCTCGTCGCGTTTCCCGTACTACGTCGAGACGTACGGCTTCCACACGATCCACGGCCGCGCGCCGGCGATCGCGACGGGACTGAAGCTCGCGCAGCCGGATCTCGACGTATGGGTCGTGACCGGCGACGGCGACGGTCTTTCGATCGGCGGCAATCACCTGTTGCACGCGCTGCGGCGTAACGTCGGGCTGAAGATCCTGCTGTTCAACAACGAGGTCTACGGCCTGACGAAAGGGCAGTACTCGCCGACGTCGCGGCGCGGGACGCGCTCGCCGTCGACGCCGGACGGCTCGTTCGATACGCCGATCGTGCCGGGCCTCTTCGCGCTCGGCTCCGGTGCGCGCTTCATCGCGCGCGGCATCGACGTCGACAAGGCGGGACTCGAGGCCGTGCTCGCGGCGGCGCATCGGTTCGACGGGGCGGCGTTCGTCGAGATCTTCCAGAACTGCATCGTCTACAACGACGACGTCTTCGGCGCGTTCACCGCGAAGGAGCGCGCCGCGGACGCACAGCTGCGCGTCGAGCATGGGCGGCCGCTCGTGTTCGGGGAAGACGGCAGCAAGGGGCTCGCATTCGACCCGCGGACGCTGTCGCTGACCGTCGTCGACGCGCGAGAGCGGGCGGCCGACGTGCTCGTGCACGACGAGACCAACGCGACGCTCGCTCAGCTGCTGCTCCGGCTCGAGCCGCCGGAATTTCCGGTCGCGCTCGGCGTCGTTTATCGCAATCCCGAGCCGAGCTTCGAGCAGGAGTTCCTTGCGCGGCATCCGACGCGGATGAAACGCACCGCGAAGATCGCCGAAACGCTCCGTCGGACGAATACGTGGGTCGTCGAGTAGCGGTCGTCGAGCCGCTGCCGAAAGAGCGGTCGGCGGGCTAGCCCGACGGCCCGCCCGCGGCGACGCGCTCGACGTCGCGCCAGACGCGCAGCAGGTTGCCGCTCCAGAGCTTCGCGATCTCCTCGGGCGTATAGCCGCGCGCCTCGAGCTCGTCGGTGACCGCGCCGGTCTCCGCCGCGTTCGTCCAGCCGAGCACGCCGCCGCCGCCGCCGAAATCCGACGAGATCCCGACGTGGTCGATGCCGATCAGCCGGACAGCGTAGTCGATATGGTCGACGAGATCGGCAACCGTCGATGGCGGCCAGCGCTGCTGGATCGCCTGGAGCGCGCGCAGGAATTCGTAGCGCTCGTCGTCGCGCAGCGCTCCGACGTCCTGAGGCGATGCGACGCCGAAACGTTCACGCAGCGCGGCCTGCTGCGCCGCGGCTTCCGGGGCGTGCTTCAGGTACGCGTCGAACGCGACGATCTGCACGACGCCGCCGCGGTCGCGCAGCGCGACGAGCGTCTCGTCGTCGAGATTGCGCGGATGGTCGGCGAGCGCGCGGACCGCCGAGTGCGATGCGATCACGGGCGCTCGCGAGAGACGAATCGCGTCGAGCGCGCTTTCCTTCGACGCGTGCGAGACGTCGACCATGATGCCGAGCGCATTCATGCGCGCGATGACCTGCTCGCCGAAAGCGCTGACGCCGCCGTGCTCGGACGGGGAATCGCCGAGATCGGCGATCGGCTGCGCGGAGTCCGCGATTTCGTTGTGCCCGTTGTGGACGAGTGTCATGTAGCGCGCGCCGAGCTCGTAGTAACGGTCGAGCAGCGAAAGATCCGTGCCGATCACGTAGCCGTTCTCGATGCCGATCGCGGCGGCGAGCTTGCCTTCGCCGACGAGCCGCTCGACGTCGTCGGCTGAGTACGCGAGGCCGATCCGCTCGGGGTAAAGCTCGTCCGTCATGCGGCGAATCGCCGCGAACTTCGTCAGCGCGCGCTCGTGCGCGGCCGCGTGGCCTTCGTCGGTGCGCGGGCCCTGACCCACGTAGACGATGAAGAACGCCGCGTCGAGGCCGCCGAGCCGCATCGTCTCGAGGTTGACCTGAAGCGGAGCGTTCAGAGGATCGATCCGGGGCGTCGCGAATTCGAACGGGATGTCGACGTGCGAGTCGAGCGTCAAGATCGACGCGTGAAGCGCAGGTGTGCGGCTTCGTCCCGTCGATTCGGGCGTGCGCTCGCAGGCTGCGAGCACGACGGACGCAACGAGGACGGCTGCGGCCGCGCGCATCGGGGTGCGGCTCATGAGGCTCCTCCGCCGTAGAACGTCCCGAGTCTAGCGGCAATCGCGGAGCCGACCAACGGACCGGCGGCCGACGCGCTCCGCGGGTGATCCGCGACGGGGCGATCTCATGCGGCTTGCGGCAGGCAGAGGAGCGGTCCCGGCGAGAATCGACGCCGTCGCCCTGGCATAATAACGGCGCACGTCCGGCACGAGCCGCTCGTCGGCTCCTCGTCGCGCCGAGCGCCCCGGTAGCTCAGGGGATAGAGCGTCCGCCTCCTAAGCGGAAGGTCGCAGGTTCGAATCCTGCTCGGGGCACCACGCCTGCTTTCGCCGCGTTCAATGCATGCCGCGCCCGCGCGCATGCCGTGGCGCGGTCGGGCGCCGCCGCGTAGCGCGCGAGAACGTGGCGCAGCAGCGCGATCAGATCGTCGATCTCGTCGAGCAACTGAACGATCCGCTCCATCGGTGTATCCTGCAAGCCCTCGGTGCTCGAGACGGCTCGAGCGGCGATGGGTTCCGTCCGATTATCCGCGCCGCCGCGGCCGCGGCGAGAGCGGGGAGCTACCGGCTCGTATCACTCGAAATCGTCGAGATAGAGGATCTCGGCGGTATCGGGCTCGGCGCCGTTCGCGATCAGCACGGTGTAGATCCCTTCGCCGAGCGAGACGCGCAGCGGGCCCGCAAGGATTTCTTGCGTCTCCCGATCGCGGAACAGCAGATCGAAGTCGCCGATTGGCAGGTTCATGCGCGGCGTCGCGCCCGGCACCGTCAGCGTGAACGTCGGCACATCTTGCTCCCTGATCTCGGTGTCCGGCGCGAGGACGAAGATCTCCACGGGCTCGAGCCGGTTCGCGACGTTCAAGAAGCGCAGCCGCGCGTTGTCGGCGAGGACCCGCCGGTCGTCGACCGGGGTCGCGAGCCGCAGCTCGCCCGCTTCGCCGGTGATCAGGAACGTATAGATATTCCCGGCCACGATCGTCGCCTCGTTCTCGGCTTCGACGACCCCGGTGTTGCCGGCCGGCGTGACGCTGAACGTTTGCTTGCCGGCGGCGAGGTCGGCGAGGACTTCGGTCAGCGCCGGGGCCCCGGCGACCAACGTCTCGCTGAGGTCCTCGTCGGCATAAACGTCGCGCGGCGCGGCGTCGGCCGCGCCGTTGATCACGCGGGCGAGCGCGCTGACGGATTCGTCGATCAGCAGCGCCCGCTCCGAGCCGGTGACGACGACGCCGACCGGCGCGACGCTGTCGGCGGCGGGATCGATGATCGTGAACGCATAGCGCGTGCCCGCCGCGAGCTCGAACTCGGCCGACGTCATCAGCACGTTCTCCGGGTTGCCCGCTTCGGTCAGCAGCAGCCGGTACTCGCCGGGCATGCGCGACGTGTCGTCGATTGCTTCGTCGAACGATAGCGTTCCGAGCGGTGCGACGCCGGCGGGGTCGATGCCGGGCGGCTCGACGTAAACGGACATCGGCGGGAGAGACGGCGCGGCGTGCACGGCGACGAGCCGGCTTCGGTCGCTTTCCTCGACGACCGGGGTCTCGACGATGATCGGCTTGAAGGCGCCGTCCGCTTCCGTAAGCACGAAGAGGTAGTCCGTGTCCTCGGTCAGCGAAACCGGGAATGTGGCGAGCAGTGTCCAATCGTCGGTCGTGCCGGGCCGCTCGACGTAGGCGTTGAAGTCGTAAGTGTCGACATCGAATCGGAGCCGTTCCGACGCTTCGCGGAACTGCAGGCGCGACTCGCTGCGCTGAATGCGCCGAAAATCGATCCTTCCGCGCTCGGCGGCCGCGTGCACGACTTCCACCGTGACCTGCGGCGGGCGCGTGCGGCCGCTGTCGCAGCCGGCCAGCACGGTCGTAGCCAAGACGAGGGCCGTGGCGGCCGCATGACGGTTACGTAGTCTCATCGTCGCACAGGGGGTGGCTGAGTGGCGCTCAATGGTACAGGCACGGGACTGCTTCGAGGAAGGCCGGGCAGGCTCCGCCTGCGAACGCCGGCCGCGCCGCGCGGGGCGCGCTCCGCGGCCTTTCTCGTCGGCGCGCGCGGAACGGCACGGTAGGCGTCCGATCCCGCCGCGTGCGCCGGGCCGCTACAATGGCGCTCGGCGAGACTGTCGTCGCGGCGAGCGGGAACCACGTGACGGGCTTCATCGTACGTTTGCTGATCAACGCGATCGGGCTTTGGGCCGCGGCGCTCCTCGTTCCCGGGGTGTCGTTCGACGGACCGTGGACGCTGCTGTTCGCGGCGCTGCTGATGGGCATCGTCAATGCGCTGATCCGGCCGATCGTGATCGTGCTGACGCTGCCGCTGACGATCATCACGCTCGGCATCTTTCTGCTGGTCGTGAATGCCGCGATGTTCGGCCTCGTCGCGTGGATGCTGCCCGGATTCTCCGTCGACGGCTTCTTCTCCGCGCTGTTCGGGTGGCTCATCGTCTCGATCGTGAGCTGGCTCGCGTCCGGCTTCATCGGTCCGAAAGGACGCTACGAGGTTATGATCGTCGAGAGACGTATTCGGTGATCCGGCGCGTCTCGCGACGCCGGCCGTTCGCGGCGGCGATCCTGCTCGCGTGCTCGGCTTGGGCCGTCTCGGCGGCCGCGGAAGAGACGGCGCCTTTCCGTACGCGCAATCTCAGCCCGCTCGTGTCGATCTTCGGCGTCCCGGCGTGGGAGGAGGCGCCGCGCGGCGAGCGGCTGCGCGCGGGCATCACGACGGAGCTCGCGAATCACTACCGGCTTTCGCGCCGCGGCGATGAGGTCCTCGTCCTCGACGGCGAGACGTGGCGGACGAGCCTGTGGCTCCAACGCCCCGTCGGCGAGCGTTGGACCGTCGGGCTCGAGCTCCCGTACGTGCGGCAATCGGGCGGGCTGCTCGACGACGTCATCGATGCGTGGCATTCGGCCTTCGGGCTGCCGGACGGCGGACGGAATCGCCGCCCGGAAGGGCAACTCGTCTACGTGCTGAGCGAAGGCAGCGGTCCGTTCTACTCGCTGCAACGAAGCTCGGGTGGGCTTGGCGACGTGCTCGTCAGCGTCGGCCGTGCGCTCGGCCCGAACGGCGGCACGCACCTTCGCGCGACGATGAAGCTGCCGACCGGCGACGAGGCGATCCTCGCCGGCAGCGGCTCGGCGGATCTCGCGGTGACGTTGCTGCGCAGCGTGGACGTGAGCGTCGGCGGTCGTCCTGCGGGCTATTTCTGGGGCGTCGGCGGGCTGTGGCTCGGCGATCCTGAGCGCATCCGCTATGATGCCCGCCGCGCAACCGCGCTCGGCATGGCCGGCGGCAGCCTTAGGGTGTGGCCGCGGACCGGGCTGAAGGCGCAGATCGAGCTGCATGGCGCGCTCTACGATTCCCGGCTGCAGGAGCTCGGCGATCCCGGCGTCCAGCTGACGATCGGCGGATGGCGGGAGCTCGGCGCGCGCGCCGTCATCGAGCTCGCCGTCAACGAGGACCTTGCCGTCAGCACGTCGCCGGACGTCGTGCTGCACGTGAACCTGATCTGGAAACTTCCTAGATGATTCGAATCGCGTCGCAACGCCATGCTCGCGTCGGCGGCGGCTCGTTCTCGCCGCGCCGTCGCCGTTCCGTTCTCCGAGGCGCCCTCGCGCTCGCTCTCGCTTCGGCCGCGGGGCTCGTCGCCGGCTGCGGCGGCGCCGGCGCGGAGCGGAGCTCCGAGACGGCGGAAAGTCCCGACCTCGCACGTGGGGAGATCTTGAGCTTCGCGTGCCGCGCCTGTCATGGGATCGGGCCGGACGAGCCGAGCCCGCTCGGCCCGCCGCTGCACGGCATGTTCGGGCGGCCCGCGGCGAGCTTGCCCGACTTCGATTACTCGCCGGCCTTGAAGGCCTCGGGGATCGTTTGGACGGCCGAGACGCTCGATGCGTGGCTCGCGCGCCCCGACGAGTACATCCCAGGGAACAACATGGCGTTCGCCGGCTTTCGCTCCGCCGACGATCGGCGGGCGCTGATCGCTTATCTGGAGCAGCAGACGGGAAAGTCCCCGTGACCGTCGGATCGCTTTACGATCGGCGTGCGAGTGTGACGAGAATCACGTTGAAACGGCGGATTTCGGGCTAGGCCCGCTTCTTGCATTCCGTCGCGCATCCGCTGTCAGGGAGGTGGGATGCACAACGACAAAGTCCCCGGAACCGCGGCCGCGGTTCGCTCGATCTCGCGTACGGATGAGCTTTCGCGGTCCTCGACCGACCGCCTACGCTCGCCGAGCGGCACACGTTCCGCGATACCCCGCCCGCACGTCGTCGAGCGGCGCAGCGGCTACGACCGGCGTCGGCTCGGCATCCGCACGTTCCTCCAGGGGGCGCTCAACCCGCGGCGGAGGACCGGCGGTCGGCGCCGCGGCGACACCGGCGTGCTCGTGGATTGGCACGAGCCGCATCTGATGTTCCTCGCGGTCGCGATCCTGCTGCTCAGCGTCAGCGATGCGTTCCTGACGCTGACGTTGCTCGCCGCGGGCGCCTACGAGGTCAATCCCGTGATGAGCTTCGTGCTCCAGCGCCAGCCCGAGCTGTTTGCGGCCGTGAAGATGGCTTTGACCGGCATGGGAGTGCTCGCCCTCGTCGCGTGCGCGCGAGCGACGGTGTTTCGTGTGATTCGTGTAAGCTCGGTGCTGCGCTGCTGCTTGTTCGGCTATGCGGGGCTGATCGCGTACGAGTGCTGGCTGCTGCAGCAAGTAGTGTGAGTACTCGCGTTTCAAGTTAATACTCATTTAGTTACACTACGCCGGCCCTTCTTCGCTCGACGGGCAGGACGCTAGCGGGCGCAGCGTCGTCGTGCCTCGAGCTCGGGTCTCCGGTAATGAACAGTACGGAATTCAAGCAGCAGCTCGAGTCGACTCCGCTACAGGGTGCAAATGCCTCGTTCGTCGAGGCGCTTTACGAAATCTATCTCGAATCGCCGAATCGCGTTCCGGAGCGATGGCGCCGCTTCTTCGGCAGCATAGGTCCGGACCGCGGCGAGGTTGCGCACGGGCCGATCCGCGAGGCGATCGGCCAACGGCTGGCTCAGCCTGCGCCCTCGGCCGCGCGCGTCTCGGCGCCCGCCGATACGCCGGCGAGCGAGAAGCAGGCGGCCGTCTCGCGGCTGATCCAGGTCTATAGCCTGCGCGGCCACCAGATCGCGGACCTCGATCCGCTCGGCTTGTGGAAGCGGCATACGCCGGCCGTGCTGAAGCTCGACTTCCTCGGTATCGAGCCGGCGGATTTCGACCGCGAGTTCTACACCGGCGGGCTCGCTGGAACCGGGCACGCGCGGATGAAGCTGCACGACATCCTCGCGCTGCTCAGAAAGATTTACTGCGGAAAGCTCGCGGCCGAGTTCGCGCACATTTCCCGTGCGCGAGAGCGGCTGTGGCTGCGTGAGCGTTTCGAGAACTGCCGCGTGCATTGGCAGATCTCTGCGCAGGAGCAGCGCGCGATCTTGCGCAGCCTGACGCGCGCGGAAGGCATTGAGCGCTACCTCAACACGAAGTACGTCGGGCAGAAGCGCTTCTCGCTCGAGGGCGGGGAGACGCTGATCCCGATGCTCGACGATCTGATCCAGCGCGCCGGCGAGCGGGGTGTTCAGGAAATCGTCATCGGGATGGCGCACCGCGGGCGGCTGAACGTGCTCGTCAACGTGCTCGGCAAGTCGCCGC
>CAYMAF010000112.1:0-8956 GCA_964388365.1 uncultured Gammaproteobacteria bacterium
TCAACCGCGCGACGCCGAAGGCGCAGAGCGCGCTGCTCGAGGCGATGGAGGAGCGTCAGGTCACGGCTGACGGAACGACGTATTCGTTGCCGTCGCCGTTCTTCGTGATCGGCACGCGCAACCCTTCGCATCAGATCGGCACGTTCCCGCTGCCGGAGTCGCAGCTCGACCGTTTCCTGATGCAGATCGAGCTCGGCTATCCCGGCCGCGCCGCCGAGCGGCAGATCTTGGCGGGCGGCGAGCGCCGCGAGCTGGTCGCCGAGCTCGAGCCTTGCCTTTCCGTCGACGCGCTGCTGCGCATCCAAGAGCAGGTGCCGAAAGTGCATCTCTCCGAGCCGATCCTCGACTACATCCAGGCGCTCATCGAGCACACGCGCACGTGCGGCGAGTTCGCCGCGGGCCTCTCGCCGCGCGCCGGCATCGCGCTCGTGCGCGCCGCGCAGGCATGGGCCCTGATGCACGGTCACGCGGGCGTTTACCCCGAGGACGTGCAGGCGGTCTTTCCGAGCGTCGTCGCGCATCGGCTCGAGCCCGTGTCGAAACTGCCGCCCGAATCCCGTGGCCACGTCGGCGTCGCCGTTCTCCAAGCTGTTCGCGTTCCCTAGACCGCAAGCGGAAGCCCGATCGAAGGGACCCCTTGCCGCGTGGCTTACTCGCGCTCGGCCGTCCGATCCGCTTTCGTTCGTGCTCGGGCGTCGGCGCATCTACATCCTCCCGACGCGCTTCGGGCTGGCGTTCGGCGGCGTGGTCCTCGCGATGCTGTTCGCGTCGATCAACTACAGCGCGAGCCTCGGATTCGCGCTCACCTTCCTCCTCGTCGGCCTGGGCGTCGCGATGCTGCACCACTGCCACGCGAACTTGCTCGGGCTCGAGGTTTCGTTCGCCGGAGCGGCGCCCGTTTTCGCCGGCGGGCAGGCGAGCTTCAGGCTTCGTCTTTCGAATCCGGGGCGCATGCCCCGTTACGAGATCGTGCTCGGCGCGGAAGGCCGTGAGTTCGGCCCCGTCGACGTTCCCGCCGGCGAGAGCGTCGTCATCGCGTTCGGCGTGCCCGCGACGCGTCGCGGGCGGCTCGCGGCGCCGCGCTTCTCGATCGCGACGCGGCATCCCGGCGCGCTCTTTCGCGCATGGACGTATGCGCGCATGGAGGTCTCGTGCATCGTCTATCCCGAGCCCGCGCCGCCCGGAATCCCGCGGCCGGCGATGCATGCCGAGCGCGGTGGCGACACGGCGGAGCGCGGCGACACGGATTTCGCGGGACTGCGTAACGCGCTGCCGGGCGATCCGCCGCGGCGCATCGCGTGGAAGGCCTATGCGCGCACCGACGAGCTGCTTCTCAAAGAGTTCGCGGGCGGCGGCGACCGCGTCGACGTGCTCGACTACGACGAAGCCCCGGGCAAGGATCCCGAGCAGCGCCTGTCCGTGCTCGCGCGCTGGTGCCTCGACGCGGCCGCCGAGGGCATGAGCTTCGGTCTTCGCCTGCCCGGCCAAACGGTGCCTATCGGCTCCGGCGAATCCCATCTGCATCGCTGCCTCGAGGCGCTCGCCCTCTTCCCGGCGGCACGCGAGGCCAAGCGATGAGCGCGGCCTCGACCTCGGTCTCGACACGGGCGCGCCTCGTCTGGTCGGCCGGCGTCGTCGTCGCGGCGAGCCTGCCGCATTGGCCGCTGCTCCCCGCGTGGCTGCCTGCGCTCCTGCTCGCCGCCTCCGCGTGGCGGTTGTCCGCCGACCGATTCGGCTGGCGCACACCCGGACGACCGTTGCGCATCGTGCTCGCCGCCGCGGCGCTCCTCGGCGTGCTCGCCGAGTTCCGCACGATCAACGGCGTGATCGCAGGCAGCTCGCTGCTCGTCGCGATGGTCGCGCTCAAGCTCGTCGAGACGAGAACGCACCGCGACGAGGTGCTGCTGATGATCATCAGCTACTTCCTCGTATTCGCGAGCCTGCTCGAGCATCAAAGCCCGCTGGTCGGCGCCTATCTCATCGTCTTCGTCCTCGTCACGACCGCGGGTCTCGTGCAGCTCGGTCGCGGCGGCCCGCTGCTGCCGTCCGCGCGCACGGTCGGCGTCGCCGCCGGCCTGCTCGTGAAGGCCTTGCCGGTCATGCTCGTGCTCTTCGTGCTCTTCCCTCGCCTGCCCGGCCCGCTCTGGGCGCTGCCGACCGCGCCCGGGAGCGGCACGACCGGTCTGTCGGACTCGATGACCCCCGGCGACTTGACCGAGCTCGTGCTGTCCGACGAGGTCGCGTTCCGCGTCGAGTTCGAAGGCGAGGCCCCGCCGCTCGGCGAGCTCTACTGGCGCGGCCCCGTGCTGGCCGAGTTCGACGGACGGACTTGGACGCGGGGGTTCACGCGCCGCCTCGACGAGACGCCGCAGATCGAGTATCTCGGCCCGCCCGTCGAGTATCGCGTGCTGCTCGAGCCCGGCACGCCGGGCTGGACCTTCGCGCTCGACATGCCGCGCAGCTGGAGCGAGCCCCAGCGGCTCGTGATGACGACGGATTATCAGCTGGTCGCACGGGCGCGCCGCGACCACGGACGGCGTCTCGACTACCACGTGGTCTCGCACACGCGCTACCGCACGCTCGAGCCGCCGAGCCTCTACGATCGGCAGCGCCTTACGCACGTGCCGGAGGGCTCGAGCCCGCGCACCGTCGCGCTCGTCGCGAGCTGGAAGGCACAAGGCCTCGACGGCGAAGCGCTGATTCGCCGCGCGCTCGACTACTTCACGCAGGAGCCGTTCCGCTACACGTTGCGGCCCGCGCGCCTCGGCGCGCGCCCCGTCGACGAGTTTCTGTTCGAGACGCGCGAAGGCTTCTGCGAGCACTACGCGTCCGCGCTCGCGGTCATGGCGCGCGCCGCGGGCATGCCGGCGCGCGTCGTGACGGGCTATCACGGCGGAGAGCGCAACGGGTTCCGCGGCTATTACGTCGTGCGGCAATCCGACGCGCACGCGTGGACCGAGGTCTGGCTCGACGACCGAGGGTGGATTCGAATCGATCCGACCGCGGCGATCGCACCGGATCGCATCGAGCGCGGCGCCGCTTCGACCATCGCGGGTCTCGGCTCCGCGATCGGCCGCGTCGGCTGGATCCGCACGATGCGGCATCTCTGGGATACGTTCGAGATGCGCTGGTACGAGCTCGTCGTCGGGTACGGTCAAACGACGCAGCGCCTGTTCCTCGAGCGGCTCGGCTTCGTCTCCACGAGTGCCGCTCGGCTGCTCGGCGCCGCGGCCGTCGGCGTCGCGTCGATCCTCGCGCTGCTCACGATCGGTCATGCGATCGCGTCGCGGCTGCAGCGCGGGCCCGATCCCGTCACACGCGCGTTCGGGCGATTCGTCCGGCGCCTCCGCCGACACGGCGTCCGCCCGCCGGCGCCGCACGAGACGCCGAGCGCATACGCCGAACGCGCCGCGCGCGCGCTGCCCGGCGATGCCGCGGCGCTTCGCGAGATTGCTGCGGCGTATCTCGCCGCGCGCTACGAACCCGACCGCGACGGCGACGCGCGCCGACGGCTCGAAGCGCTCGTGCGGCGCTTCAGGCCGCGTCGACCACGGCGGCCCGCGCCTACGAGCGCGTGACGGATCGCGACGCTACGCGGCGGCGCTGCGCCGGTCGCGCGTCTCGTGAAACTCGATCTCGGGCCAGCGGTCGCGCGTCAAGCTCAGGCTCACCGTCGACGGCGCGAGATAGACGAGCTCCCCCGCGTGGTCCTCGGCGAGGTTCGCCGCGAGGCGCTTCTTGAATTCCTCGAGCTTCGCGCGATTCGAGGAACGCACCCACCGCGCGGTCACGACGTTCACCCCTTCGAACACGCAGTCGACGCGGTACTCGTCCCTGAGACGGAATGCCGCGACGTCGAACTGCAGCGGACCGACGGCGCCCAAGATCAGGTCGTTGCTCGTCAGCGGCCTGAACAGCTGCGTCGCGCCCTCCTCGCAGAGCTGCGCGAGCCCCTTCTGCAGCGCTTTCAGCTTCAGCGGGTCCCTGAGCACGGCGCGTCGAAACAGCTCCGGCGCGAAATCCGGGATGCCCGTGAACACGAGATGCTCGCCCTCGGTGAAACTGTCGCCGATGTTGATCGTGCCGTGATTGTGCAAGCCGATGATGTCGCCCGCGAACGCCTCGTCGACGTGCTGCCGGTCCGCGGCCATGAACGTGATCGCATCGGAGACGCGAACCTCGCGGCCGAGGCGGACGTGGTGAAGCCTCATGCCGGGTCGATAGCTGCCCGAGCATATCCGCATGAACGCGATCCGGTCGCGATGCGCGGGATCCATGTTCGCCTGGATCTTGAACACGAATCCCGTGAGCGCCGGCTCGAGCGGGTCGACTCGCCGCGTCTCGGTGTCGCGCGGCAGCGGCGACGGCGCGTGCTCGACGAACGCGTCGAGCAGCTCCTTCACGCCGATGTTGTGGATCGCCGCGCCGCAGAATACCGGCGTCTGCTCGCCCGCGAGATAGCGCTCCCGATCGAATGCGCCGCTCGCGCCGCGGATCAGCTCGATCTCTTCGGCGATACGCTCGGCGGCGTCGCCGAGCCGCTCTCTCGCCGCCGCCGATGCGAGCCCGTCGATGCGCTCGACCTCCGGCAGCAGGCTGCCGTCGCGCCCGTGATAGAGGTAGATGCAGTCCTCGAGCATGTGATAGAGGCCGCGAAACTCGCGCCCCATGCCGATCGGCCAAGTGACCGGTGCGCACTCGATCTTCAGCACCGTCTCGATCTCGTCGAGCAGCTCGAGCGGCTCGCGCCCGTCGCGGTCGAACTTGTTGATGAACGTCATGATCGGCGTCGTTCGCAGACGGCAGACGTCCATCAGCTTGATCGTGCGCGCCTCGACGCCCTTCGCTGCGTCGATGACCATCAACGCGCTGTCGACCGCGGTCAGGGTGCGATACGTGTCCTCGGAAAAATCCTCGTGGCCCGGCGTGTCGAGCAGGTTCACGACGCGGCCCGCGTACGGGAACTGCATCACCGACGACGTCACGGAGATGCCGCGCTCCTGCTCGAGCTGCATCCAGTCCGACGTCGCGTGACGCCGCGCCTTGCGCCCTTTCACGGCGCCGGCCATCTGGATCGCGCCGCCGAACAGCAGCAGTTTCTCGGTCAGCGTCGTCTTGCCGGCGTCCGGATGCGAGATGATCGCGAACGTTCGGCGTTTCTCGATTTCCTGTCGTAGCAAATCGGACATCGTTCTTTTCCTCACGCACCGCTCGTCGGTGCGCGGCATCGAAAAATGGGGATCCTCGGTCGGCCCGGCGGGCAACGCGATGCGCGAAAGCGGCGTCGGCGGAGGCTCGGCCCGGGCTTCGGGGCCTTCGGGATCGATCGGTCCCTTATCTCCCCGCCTCCCGGCGGGCGCGTATCTTAACGGATGGTGCGCGACGCGGCGCTAAGGCTCGGCGGGACCTGCGGGCTGCGCTTCGTCTTCGGGCTTCGGCTTCAGCGTCGCTGCGAGGATCACCGCGTCCTCTCGCCCCCACCGGGCCTGATAATAGGCCGGCCGAATGCCGACCTCCTCGAAGCCGACCGAGCGATAGAGCGCGATCGCGTGCTTATTGGACGGCCGCACCTCGAGGAAGATCTTGTCGACGCCTGCTTCCCGCGCCTTGTCGAGCAACGTGTTCAGCAGCCGACGGCCGTAGCCGCGGCTCTGCGCGCGCGGGTGCACGCAGATGTTCAGCACGTGCGCCTCGGCCGCCGCGATCGACATGATGCTGTACCCGGACACCGTGCCGTCGATCTCGAGCACGATGCAGTAATAGCCGGCGAGCAGGCAGTCGCGGAAGATACCGAGGCTCCACGGGAATTCGTACGCGGCCCGCTCGACCTCGGCGATCGCCTTCAGGTCCGTCGGCTGCATCATGCGTATCTGCGCTTGCGGTTGAACGGCGGCGCTCATCGACCCTGCCCTTCGATTACGCTGAAGACGACGACAGCAACGGCGCGAGCATGCAAAGGTCCTGCCAGCTCTTGGCCTTGGCGATCGGCGTTCGCAGCAGGTACGCAGGATGATACGTCACGACGAGCGGAATGCCCGTAGGGCCGTAGCGATGCACGACGCCGCGGAGCTTCCCGACCGGTTGCTCCGTCCGGAGCAGCCGCTGCGCCGATATCCTTCCGACTGCGAGCATCGCGCGCGGCCCGATCATCTCGATCTGCCGGTCCAGGAAGCTCGCGCACGCGTCCGCCTCGTCGGGCCGCGGATCCCGGTTGCCGGGGGGCCGGCACTTCAAAATGTTTGCGATGTACACCTGCTCGCGCGACAGGCCGATCGCGCGCAGCATCGCGTTCAGAAGCCGCCCCGCAGGACCGACGAACGGCTCGCCTTGCCGATCCTCCTCCTCTCCGGGCGCCTCGCCGACGACGAGGAGATCGGCGTCGCGGCGGCCGACACCGAACACGGTCTGCGTGCGCCCGCGGTGAAGCGGACACCGCGTGCAGTCGCGCACCTCGGCCTCGAGCGCCCGCCACGCGTCGGCGAGCGTGAGCCGTGTGGCAGCT
Organism: uncultured Gammaproteobacteria bacterium; assembly: GCA_964388365.1. Classification (GTDB taxonomy): domain Bacteria; phylum Pseudomonadota; class Gammaproteobacteria; order Steroidobacterales; family Rariloculaceae; genus ZC4RG20. The sequence continues at coordinate 6,503 of CAYMAF010000112.1, forward strand.
GCGGCGCCGACACGCGTTTCGCGGAGCGCGACCGCGCCCGCGTCCGGCGCAACCGCGTCCGACGCGACGGGGGCCGCCTCCGATGCAACCGCGGCCGCGTCCGACGCAACCGGGGCCGCATCCGATGCAACCGGGGCCGCGCCCGCGCCGCTTGCCGCGCGGCGGAGCGCGTAGACCGGAATGCCCATTGCTGCGAGGTATTGGACGCGGCGGCTCATTGCACGGCAGGCTCTTGGCGGACCCGACGGCGCCGAATCAGCCACATCACCGGGCCCGACGACGCGTAGACGACGAACAGCGCGAACACGACGAGCTCGGGCTCGATCGCGATCACGATGATGACGAGCGGGATCAAGAGCAGCTTGCCGAATCGGACACGCTGGCCCGGCTCGATCTCCTTGAAGCTCAAATAGCTGAAACGCGACATCATCAAGAGGCCCGCGGTCGCGGTGATCGCTATGCCGCCGACGAGCGCGAACAGGCCGTCGATGCCGTACGACGTGCTGAGCCAGACCATCGACGCGACGCCGGCCGCCGCCGCGGGGCTCGCGAGCCCCTGGAAGTATCGACGGTCGAGCATCGCGGAGTTCGTGTTGAAGCGCGCGAGGCGGAACGCGGCGGCGGCGCAGTACAGAAACGCGGCGAGCCATCCGAGCCGGCCCCAGACCGCGCCGTACTCGGCGAGCCGCTCGACGCCCCACTGATAGGTGACGATCGCCGGCGCGAGGCCGAAAGACACCATATCCGCGAGGCTGTCGAACTCTTTACCGAAGTCGCTCGCGGTGCTCGTGAGCCGCGCGACGCGCCCGTCGAGGCCGTCGAGGAACATGGCGATGAAGATCGACCACGCAGCGGCCGCGAAATTGCCGTCGATCGCCGCGACGATCGAATAGAAACCGGCGAACAACCCGCCGGTCGTCAGCAAGTTCGGGAGCAGATAGATTCCTTTGCGAGGTGAGCTCGCCTGTTCGCCTTCCACAGCCCAATCCTATCGCATCGGCCGGCCGCAAACGGCTCGGCTAGCTCTGGCAACGGCCGCGCCGCTACAATCCCGCGTTCTCGTTACCGTCCACCGAGCTGCCGCGGAACAAATGTATCTTAGCAAGCTCCCGATCAACACCCTGAAGGAAGTTCCGGCGGACGCGGAGGTCGTGAGCCATCAGCTGATGCTGCGCGCCGGCCTGATTCGCCGCCTCGCCTCCGGACTATATACGTGGCTGCCGCTCGGCCGCCGCGTGCTGCACAAGGTCGAGCGGATCATCCGGGAAGAGATGGATCGAGCGGGTGCGCTCGAGATCTCGATGCCGGTCGTTCAGCCCGCCGAGCTCTGGCAGGAGTCGACGCGCTGGGACGCTTACGGACCGGAGCTCCTGCGCATCAAGGACCGCCATCAGCGGGACTTCTGTCTCGGGCCGACCCACGAGGAAGTCGTCACCGATATCGCCCGCAACGAGCTGAAAAGCTATCGGCAGCTCCCGGTCAACTACTATCAGATCGGCACGAAGTTCCGCGACGAGATCCGCCCCCGCTTCGGCGTGATGCGCGCTCGCGAGTTCGTGATGAAGGACGCCTACTCGTTCCATTTGGACGAGGAGTCGCTGCTCGAGGGCTACCGGGTGATGCGCGAAGCGTACAAGCGCATCTTCGACCGGCTCGGGCTCGAGTATCGCATCGTCCAGGCCGATACCGGCGCGATCGGCGGCAGCCGCTCCGAGGAGTTCCAGGTGCTCGCGGCATCCGGCGAGGACGTCATCGCGTACTGCGACGAGGACGGTTTCGCCGGCAACATCGAGATCGTCGACCTGCCGCCGCCCGACACGCCGCGCAGCGCGCCGAGCGAGCCGATGACGCTCGTCGAGACGCCGGGGGTCGGCAGCATCGAGGCGTTGGCCTCCTTCCTCGGCGTCCCGCCCGAGAAGTGCTTGAAGACGCTGCTCGTCCGCGGAACCGAATCGCCGGCCGTCGCGCTGTATCTCCGCGGCGATCACGAGCTGAACGCGGTCAAGGCGCAGAAGCTCCCGGGCGTCGCGACGCCGCTCACGATGCTGCGTCCCGCCGAGGTCGAAGCGCTCGGCTCGGTGCCCGGCTTCATCGGCCCCGTCGGGCTCGACATTCCGGCCTACGTCGACCAGTACGCCGTGCCGCTCGCGGACTTCGTCTGCGGCGCGAACCGCGCCGACCACCACTACCGCGGCGTCAACTGGGAGCGCGACGTGAAGCTGCCCGAGGTCGCGGACCTGCGTAACGCGGTGGCCGGCGACCCGAGCCCGGGCGGCGGCGGCAAGCTTTCGATCGCGCGCGGCATAGAGGTCGGGCAAATCTTCCAGCTCGGCGACAAGTACAGCCGCGCGATGGACGCGACCGTGCTCGACGCCGAGGGCAAGCCGAGATTCATGCAGATGGGCTGCTACGGCATCGGTGTGACCCGTGTCGTAGCCGCGGCGATCGAGCAGA
>CAYMAF010000113.1:0-8886 GCA_964388365.1 uncultured Gammaproteobacteria bacterium
CGAACTTACGCAGCATCTCGACCCGGGTCTTGTCGTCGACGACGAAGCGCCGGCGTTTCGCGGTGACCCGCTCGCGGGCGCGGTGCACCATCTGCCGACAGGCGGCTTCCGTCTTTCCGAGCATCGCGGCGACGTCGGAATAGTCCTCGTCGAGGATATCGTGCAGCAAAAACGCGGCGCGCTCGTTCGGCGACAGCGTCTCGAGCAGGACGAGGAAGGCGATCGAGAGCTCGCCTTCGAGCTCGAGCGCGGACTCGGGGCTCGGGACGTCGCGGTCCGACAACGGCTCCGGTAGCCACGGTCCGACGTACGCCTCGCGCTCGATCCGCGCCCGTCTCAGCCGATCGATCGACAGTCGCGTGACGACGGTCGTGAGCCACGCCTGCGGCGACTCGATCTCGGCGAGCTCGACGGAACGCCAGCGCAGGTAGGCATCCTGCAGCACGTCCTCGGCATCGGCCATCACGCACAGCATGCGGTACGCGAGGCCGAGCAGCCGCGGGCGTTGCTCGTCGAACAGGCGGGTGCGCTCGTCCATGCCGGACCTCCTGTCAGCTCCAGTATCGACGATAGACGATCGAGATGCCCGGGTTGTGACAGGCCGGCATCGGCGCTCGGCCGTATCCGCGGCCGCGGGATGCACGGGGCGATGGCGCCCGTCGGGAGGCGATGCGGAGCGATCGGAGCGTCGAACCGTCGGAGCATCGACGCCGCCCCTTCCGCCGGCTATCCTCGGAGCCGGACGTGCGCGGGCTTCCCGCGACCGTGCCGTCCTGCGGCTCCCGGCGCCCGAGCGCCGCCGCGGATCGTATTCCTCGGCTTGACGTTCGCCGTGCTCGGCTTTACCGCGGCGCTTTCGGGGCCGAGCAAGCAGTAACACGAGGCAATGGCGACTTACGAAGCGACGGTCGAGATCGACGCCCCGCCGGAGCGCGTCTGGGAGCGGCTTGCCGCCGTGGACCGCTGGCCGCAATGGCTTCCGACGGTCACGAAAGTCGATGCCCTCGACGGGCCGTCTCTCCGGCTCGGTGCGCGCTTCAGGCTCGCTCAGCCGAAGCTCAGGCCGACCGTATGGACCGTGACCGAGCTCCAGCCGCCGCTCCGGTTCGAGTGGCGCGCCCGGTCGCCCGGCATCGAGATGGTCGCCGACCACGTGCTCGAGCGCATCGCAACGGGCGCAACGCATGCGCGGCTCGGCTTCGAATTCGGCGGATGGCTCGGCCGCTTGCTCGCCGCCGCTTATGGGTCCATTGCACGCGCCTATCTCGAGCAGGAGGCCGAAGCGCTGAAACGTAGCGCGGAGGGGCATCGTGCGCCGTCGCCGCCCGACGGAATCGTGAAGCCGGAGGACACGTCATCGTGTACGAGCACGGAATGATCCCGCCGGTCCTCGCGCTCGTCGCGTGGACCTTCGTGATGCTGGTCTGGCTGTACGCGACGCGCATTCCGGCGATGCGCCGCGCGAAGGTCGATCTCGACGAGCTTTCGAGGACCGGAGCGAAGCCCGAGCTGCCGGCTAAGGTTTCTCGAGTCGCCGAGAACTACAACCACCTGCACGAGCAGCCGACGCTGTTCTACGCCGTTGCGCTCGCCGCCCAGCTGATCGGCGCCGTGGATTCCGTCAGCATCGGTCTTGCATGGACGTACGTGCTGACGCGCGTCGTCCATTCGCTGGTTCAGGCCACGGCCAACGTCATCATCGTGCGCTTCGCGATTTTCGTGGTCGGCAGCGCGGTGCTGCTGATCCTGCTCGTACGCACGGTCATCGCCCTCTGAGCGGACGGTCGAGCTCTCCGCGTGAGGCTTTCGATCCGAGCTTGAACGCTTCCCGCATCGCGGCTCTCACGGCGAACGCCGCCGTCGAGAGCTGCTGATCGCGCCGCACGATCAGCCCGACGGCTTTCTGCACCGTCGGGCGCGATAGCCGCACGCAGCGGGCTCCCGCGCGTCGCGGGATCCGACGAGCAAAGGTACGCGGCAAGGCCGTACGGCGTATCGTTCGCGAGCCGTAGGCCTTCATCGAAACCCTTGAATGCGATCACCGCCGCGAGCGGGCCGATCGTGTCGTCACGCGTGAGCAGCGCATCGTGGGATACGTCGGCGATCAGTGTCGGCATCGACAGACGCCCGCCCGGCGACGCGCCGCCGGCGACGCAGTACGCGCCACGCTCGAGCGCGTCCACGCGATGGTGCTCGACCTTGGCGACGGCGCGCTCGTTGATCCGATATCGCTCGTCAAATCGAACCCGTCGCCCGCCTTCATCGCACGCACGCTTCGCGTTCTCGGGCGCGCGCCGTGCAGCGATTACACAGGGGCGGCAAGCGCCTTGTGCTGAGTGCGCTTCGTATCCTGCGGCCGAGCGCCAGCGGATCGCCCGAGCCAATGGTCTCTGACATAAGATATCCGTTAAGATCGCAACTAGATCGGGCTCTCGCATCACGAGTGAAACCATGGTACGAGCACGCTCACTGCACCTTCCAACGGCGATGATATGGGTCTTGGCGCTGGCGGCGGTAACGGCGATTCCGCCGGCCCGCTCTCAACCCGATCTCGATGCGGTGCTTCACAGCGCCCCTTGGCGCGGGCGAATCGAGCTGCCCGGCACCAGCCTCGATATCGTCGTGCGCTTCGCGGCCGACGAAGACGGCAAAGTCACGCGCGGCACGATCGATATCCCCGCTCAGGGGGCGGTCGGCTTGCCGCTCGGCGACATCGCCGTGAACGGGGCGCACGTCTCTTTCCGTTTGCCGAGCGTGCCCGGCAATGCGCGCTTTTCAGGCGAGCTGCGCGGCGAGACGCTCGCGGGGCGGTTCGAGCAGAGCGGAGGCCGCTTTCCGTTCGAGCTGAATCGGAGCCCGGCGAACGCCGAGCCGAGCCCCCGCCGGCCGCAGACTCCGCAGCCGCCTTTCCCGTACCGCGACGAAGAGGTCACGTTCCACGTCCCTGCCGCCGACGTGCGGCTCGCGGGCACGCTCACGCTGCCGCTCGGCGAGGCTCCTTTCGCCGCGGTGATCCTGGTCTCGGGCTCCGGTGCGCAGGACCGAAACGGCACCGTCTTCGGTCACGAGCCGTTTCGGGTGTGGGCCGACTACCTCGCACGCGCGGGCCTCGCCGTGCTGCGCACCGACGACCGCGGGACCGGAGCGTCGGAACGCGGCACGGCCGAGCCGACGACGGCCGATCTCGCGGAGGACGCGCTCGCCGGCGTCGCGTACCTCGCGAGCCGCGCCGACATCGGCCGGATCGGAATCATCGGGCACAGCGAGGGCGCGCTCGTCGCGATCCAGGCGGCCCTTCGGAGCGACGACATCGAGTTCGTCGTTGCGCTCGCGGGACCGGCGGTGCGCGGCGACGAGCTGCTGTTGTCGCAGGCGGCGGGTCTCCTGCGCGCCCAAGGTGCCGACGAGCGCGCGATAGAGTGGGACCGGTTCGTACGAGAGCGCGTGTATCGGGCGATGCTCGACGCAGGCGGCCGCGGCCTCGAAGAATCCGCGCGAGCGGAAGTCGTCAACGACGTCGCCGCGGCGTTCAGAGCCGAGTTCTCGACCGGTCAGGACGAGCCCGCCCGACGACTTGCGAGGACGTTGCTCGGTGCCGGCGACTCCGCATGGTTTCGTCACTTCCTTCAGTACGATCCGTACGCGGATCTCCGCGCGCTGCGCCAACCCGTTCTCGCGCTGTACGGCGAGAACGATCTGCAGGTCCCAGCGGCGGCGAATGCCGAGCGCGCGCGGCAGGCCTTCGAGACCGGTACGGCCCGAAGGGCGACGGTAGTCACGCTGCCGGGTCTCAATCACCTGCTGCAGCCGAGCGAGACCGGATTGCCGGCAGAGTATGCACGGATCGAGCGAACAGTTTCGGACGACGTTCTGGAGCGCGTTCGCGCCTGGATCGAAGTGCAGCTCGGTGCGGAATGAGCCTCGACCCCGTGCTCGCAAAGCGTTAGGCTGTCCTCGACCTTCGGCGCGCAGTCGAGCCCATGACGATAGAAACGCAAGACGACATCATCGCGCTCGAGCGCATCGGTAAGGTCGTCGCCTCGGTACTGCAGAGAATGCTCGACGCCGTCGAGCCGGGCATGAGCACGCGAGAGCTCGATGCGCTCGGCGAGCGGTGGCTTGCGGAGGCAGGTGCCCGGTCGGCACCGCGGCTGACGTACGACTTCCCCGGCGCGACGTGCATCAGCATCAACGAGGAAGCCGCGCACGGAATCCCGGGCGATCGGATCATCCGAGCCGGAGACGTCGTGAACGTCGACGTCTCGGCCGAGCTCGACGGCTACTTCGCCGATACCGGCGGGACGATCGTCGTGCCGCCGACGACGCCGCTAAAGACGCGGCTGTGTCATGCAACGCGCACCGCGCTCGAGAATGCGATGCGAACCGCGACGGCCGGCCAGCCGATCAATCGGATCGGTGCGGCCATTCAGCGCACCGCGAAGCGTTACGGGCTGAAAATCATCGAGAATCTCGCGAGCCACGGCGTCGGCCGAGCGTTGCACGAGGAGCCGACGAGCATCGCGAGCTATTTCGATCCGTCAGACACTCGCATCCTGCAAGAAGGCATGGTCATCACGATCGAGCCCTTCCTGTCGACGAAAAGCCGGCGCGTCACCGAAGCCGACGACGGCTGGACGCTCCTCGGCGCTCCGGGCAACCTGTCGGCGCAGTACGAGCACACGCTGATCATCACGAAGGGCGCTCCGATCGTCGTCACGCGACACTGATCGGCGCGACTCCGCGGCGGCGCACGAGCGGTTGATGCCGCGTATCGTATCCGTGCCGGTATCCCTGTCCGCAGTCGCTTTCGTCATTGCGCTGACGACAAAGCCGTGCCCTCGTCGACGTCGATGATCGGCTTCGGCGTGCTCGGCGTGCTCGGTGGAAGGATCGGATACTCGACCCTTGGCTGCTCGCCGGTGAGCGTCCGCAGGAAATCCGCGATCCGCTCGGCTTCGTGCTGGTCGAGCGTCTGGCCGAGCTGGGCGGATCCCATGATCTGGACGGCTTCGACGAGATCCCAGACCTGGCCGCTATGGAAGTATGGCGCCGTGAGCTCGACGTTCCGCAACGGGCTCGCGCGGAATACGTATTCGTCCGACGGCGTCTGGGTCACGACGAACCGGCCCTTGTCGGTTTCCGGCAGGACCTCGGCGCCGGGCTTGGCGGCGACGCCGAACGGGAAGTAGGCCTGTCCGCCGAGGTTTACGCCTCGATGGCAGGTCACGCAACCCTTCGTCATGAAGAGAGACAGCCCCTCGATCTCTTCGTCGGTCAAGCTGTCCTCGCCGAGAAGGAACCGATCGAACCGCGAGTTCGGCGTCAGCAGCGTCGCCTCGAACGCTTCGATCGCCAGCGCCATGTTCTCGTACGTCACGGCTTCGTCGGCGTCCGGGAATGCCTTCGAGAACGCTTCGACGTAGCCGGGGATGCTGCGTAAAGTTGCGACGACCCTCGAAGGGGTGTTGTTCATCTCGACGCTCGCTTCGACCGGGCCTTTTGCTTGCTCCTTCAAATCTTCGGCCCGGCCGTCCCAGAACTGAGCGATGTTGAAGACTGCGTTGAACGTCGTCGGCGCATTGCGCGGCCCTTTCTGCCAGCCGTGACCGACAGAGCTCGGCACGTTGTCCGCGCCGCCGGTGCCGATCGCGTGACAGGTGTTGCAGCTGATGATGTGGCTCCGGGAAAGCCTGGGCTCGAAGTACAGCATCCGGCCGAGCTCGACCTGCTCCGGCGTGAGCGGACGGCCGTAGACTTCGGATACCTGCTCCGGAATGGGCTCGAAGAGCTGCTTCGCGGTCGCGCGGAGCTGTTCCCGGTCGATCGTTTGTTGCGCGAGGGCGGAGACACTCGCGAGCGCGGCGGCGACGAAAATCGAGGCGAACGGTTTGCGCATGACGAATCCCTTCCGAATCTGTCCGTGGCCGACAACCCCCGTCGCTCAAAATAAAACAGCCGCGGCCCGCGGGCGGTCGGGGTGGCACCGCTTGGTGCGCGTACCGATTGACTTGCCGACGACGCGGGACCTCGGGGGAAGCACCGTCCCGATCGGTACGCTCGAATCGCTACCCGCACCGTGCGCCGCTTCGGGCGCCGTCGCGTCGCCGGACCGGTACAATCGGCACCGTTCTTGATGCTGACCGACCAGGAGGCCTTGGAACGATGGCGGCACCGCCGGGGGTGAGCGAGGCGGATTTCGCGGACGCGCTCGCCGAAATGCGCTCGATCGTGGGCAACGAATGGGTCTTCGACGCGCCGGAAGACCTCCATACCTATCGGGATTTCTATTCGGTCCTGTGGGGCGAGCCGGAGGAGCGCGTCGCGTCCGCGGCGGTCGCGCCGGCCCGCGTGGAGGAGGTGCAAGCAGTGGTTCGGATCGCGAACGAGCGCCGAATCCCGCTTTATCCGATCTCGACCGGACGCAATTTGGGCTACGGCGGCGCCGCGCCGGTCTACTCGGGCAGCGTCGTGCTCGATCTCAAGCGCATGAACCGGATTCTCGACGTGAACGAAGGCAACGCGTCGTGCCTCGTCGAGCCCGGCGTCACGTACTTCGACATGTACCGCCACCTCCAGGAGACGGGCTCGAAGCTTTGGATCGACGTGCCCGATCCCGGCTGGGGAAGCATGGTCGGCAACGCGCTCGATTCCGGCGGCGGCTATACGGCCGCTCCGTATCGCGGCCACTGGGAGGCGGTCTGCGGGATCGAAGCGGTGCTCGCGGACGGCGAGCTGTTCCGTACCGGCATGGGCGCGCTGCCGGGCGCGGAGACGTGGCAGCAATACCGCATGGGCATCGGTCCGTGTCTCGACGGGCTCTTCCGCCAGTCGTCGCTCGGCATTGTCACGAAGATGGGCTTTTGGCTTTTCCCGCAGCCGGAGGCGTACCTCAGCTGCTCCGTCGACTTGCAGCGCTTCGAGGACATCGAGCCGCTCGTCGACCTCTTCAACGAGCTCGAGTACGGCAACCTCTTCAACGGTATGCCGTCGATCACGTCGCCGGTGCTGACCCGCGATACGCCGATGATGATGCAGGAAATTCCCGAGCCCGACGAGATGAATCGCCTCGTCCGCGAGACGGGGCTGCCGGCGTGGCGGGGCTCGCTGACGTTCTACGGCCCGGAGAAAGTCATCCGCGCGCAGTGGGAATACGTGCAAGAGCGGTTCGCGCGCTTCGAGGGCGTCGCGTTTCGAGAAAACCTGTTCGTCAAGCTGCCGCTGTCGGCCGAGGACCTCGAGCGGATCCCGAAAGCGCGGTTCGGTATCCCGAGCCTCGAGATCTTCGCCGTCGGCTCACGGGGCGCCGGAAGTTTCAACCCGAGCGACGGCCACATCTGGTTCTCTGCGATCATCCCGCGGACCGGCAAGGGCTACGTCGAGGCGAACCGCGTGATGCGCCGCGAATGCGCGCGGCTCGGCGTTCCGCTGTTCATGTTCAGCCCCGCCGTCACGTGCTGGACGCGCTCGTTCGTGCTGTTCGCGGCGGTTCCTGTCTATAAGGACGAGGAGCGCAATCGGGCCCTGCGCGAGAAGATCCACGAGATTATCCGAATCTGCGCCGAGCATGGCTGGGGCGAGTACCGCTGCCCGCCGGCGTTCCAGGATGCGGTGATGGCGAGCTACAGCTTCAACGACAACATCCTGCGGCGCGTCAACGAGCGCATCAAGGACGCGCTCGACCCGAGCGGGATCCTGTCCGCGGGGCGGTACGGCATATGGCCGAAGCATCTGCGCGAACGGGGGGCGGCATGAGGAGGCGGCTGCTGTCGGCTTGCGCGGCGCTCGCGGTGTTCGGCTTCGCGGCCGCGGGCGTAGCGGACTCGGAGCGCGGCGAGACCGCGCCGCATCTCGAGGAAGGCAAGGCGGCCTATGCGGTATGGTGTGCCCCGTGCCACGCGCCGAATCCGCGGCTCGCCGGGACGCTTGCGCTGCAGACGAAATACGAAGGCCGCATCCCCGCGGCGCTCGAGGACCGCACCGATCTCACGCCGCAGCTGGTCGAATATTTCGTTCGCAACGGGGTCGCATGGATGGCGCCGTTCCGCCCGACCGAGCTGACCGATGCCGAGGTCGCCGCGATCGGTGCGTATCTTTCCGCGCCGCTCGACGAGCGCGGCGCGTATGCGCAGCTGTTGGCCGAGGAGATGATGGCATTGCGCGAAAAGGAGAAGAACCGATGATCAGCCGCCGAGATTTGCTGAAGTGGAGCGCGGCCGCCGCGGCGGCCGCGCCGGTCGCCGCGAACGCGACCGTCCTCGATCGGCTCCCCACGGGCGCCGATGCCGTGTTGATCGACACCCGCGTCGTCCGTCCGCCCGTCGGCGGGGCCGTTGCGCCGCGAATCTACACGTTCGACGGCGATCTCACGCGGATCTGGTACGAGACGCTCGACCCGGTGTGGCGTAAGCGCGGTTTCGTGCTCGCCGGCGTCACCGGGGACGACGCGCTCTTCGTGCTCGAGCGGCTCGCATGGGACCGCGGCCGCCGGGTGGTCGCGCGGCGTGAGCTTGCGCTTCGCGGGCCGGAGGGCCGCGAAGCGTCGAGCTGGCTGATCGTGCCCGTGCATCCGAGCGTCCGGGGCTGAGGCCATGGCGGTACTGCCTCCTGATATGGACAACGCGGCCTTTGCGCGGCTGCTCGAGGAGTTTCGCGGCGCGGTCGGCGCCGACTGGGTCTGGTCGAGCGACGAGGATCTCGGGCCCTACCGGGATAGCTTCTCACCGGTTTGGAACACGGACGAGGAGCGGCGAGCCTCGGCCGCGGTCGCGCCGGCCGACGTCGGCGAGGTGCAAGCCGTCGTGCGGACCGCTGCCCGCTACAAGGTGCCGCTCTACCCGATCTCGACGGGCAAGAATTTCGGCTACGGCGGACCCGCGCCGAACGTCA
>CAYMAF010000114.1:0-8865 GCA_964388365.1 uncultured Gammaproteobacteria bacterium
TGCTTCAGCACGCCGTCGGCCGCCTGGTGACCGACGGTATCGTTGATCAGCTTGAAGTTATCGAAATCGATGAACAGCAAAGCGAACTGCGTACCCTTGCGCCGCGCCCGCGCCAGCACCTTCTCGAGATGCTCGTCGAGAAGCCGGCGGTTCGGCAGGCCTGTCAGCCCGTCCTGGTACGCGAGCGCCTTGATCCGCTCGTTCGATTCGGCGAGCTTGCGCATCGCTTCCTCGCGGGCCGCGGCTTCGCAGCGCAGCTTCTCGTTCGACTCGGCGAGCTCGCGGGTACGCTCGGCGACGATCGCCTCAAGGTCCTCGACGCGCATCGCGAGCGCGCGTGCAAGCTCCCAGCGCTTCTGCAGCGCGTGCGCAAGCTGTCTCACCTCGACCGGATCGAACGGCTTCTTCAGGATCAGCACCCGATCGGTGTCACCGAGCGTCTCCGCGATCTCCTCCCAGCTGTAATCGGAATAAGCCGAGCAGATCACGACGGCAAGCTCGGGATCCTCCTTCAGCAAGCTCGCTATCGTTTCGATACCGTCGAGCCCGGGCGGCATGCGGATATCGACGAACGCGAGCACGTAGGGACGATCCTCTCGCCGAGCGTTGCGGACGCGCTCGACCGCCTCCTCGCCCTGGAATGCCGAATCGAGCTCGAACGATTCGCCGACCGGCCGGCATTCTTCGGTGCCGAAAAGCTCCGCGTGCAGCACGTCGAGCTCCGAATGCCGCTGGCCACCCGCGAGGATCTTGTAGAAGTCGTCGTGAACCGCACGGTTGTCGTCGACCACGAGGATCCGGCGGTTCCTGTCGAGCTCCGGTTTCTTCGCCGCTGCCATCCAAACGCTCTCCGAATGCATCCTTTCATCAACCCCCGGACTCGGCTGTGCCGCCGGGCAGCATCGCGCGCTCCGAGCCGCCGGCCGGAATGGTCAGCACGAATTTCGGCAGCGGCCCGAGCCCGCGCTCAGCGACCGCGAGCTCCGCGGCCTCGACGCGCACGTCGAGCGGCGGCGCCGCGGTCCTCTGCCAGCGCTTCGGCGAGATGCCGGGGAAATCCTCTGGTATCAGCGCGACGTGCCCGTCGTGCGGAACAACGTCGTACACCTTGACGACCTCGGGGAGATCGAGCGACCGCAAGAGATCGAGCTCGTTCCGGTAGCGCGCGAGCTGCCGCGCCGAGACGGGCGAGCCGAGCGAGCGCTTCACGACGACGGGATGGCGGTCCGCCCAACGCACTGCGCGGTACACGAGCAACGTGCCGCCGTGATGCAAGATCTCCCGGACCTCGTAGCCCGGCAGCCTGAGAGCGGCCTGCTCACCCACGCGCCTCTGCCTCCGTGGCCGCGCCTCCGCCAACACATGAAACTAAGGGGCGCCGCTGCCGGCTCGGGCGCGAGCCCGCTCGGAATTCAACCGTAATCGAAAGCAGATGTAGCGGAACTTCGTCACGAACCGCAGCGGCGGCGGAACGGAGGCTCGCAGGTCCCGTCGTCTACGCGGCTCAGAACGAGACGCGTATCCCGACCCAGGCGGCGCGCGGTGCGCCGGGAGAAAAGAAGCGAGGGTCGTCGTACTCGTCGCCGAGCACCTCCTCGGGCTCGCCGAACACGCCGAAGGTCTCGTAGTCGCGATCGAGCACGTTCTCGACGAGCCCGAACAGGCGCGTGTTATCGCCCACCGCGTACTCGGCTCGCAGCGTGCCGATCGAGTAGCCGTCGACCTTGTCGAGCAGATTCCCCTCGTCGCCGCGCAGATACATCGGTCCGCTCGCGAACACATCGGCGCCGATCGTCAAGCGGGGCGTCACTTCCGCGCTGAAGCCCGCCTTGAACAGTCGCGTCGGAATCAGCGGCAGCCGATCGCCGCGCTCGACGAGGATCTCGCCGTCGACGGCGAGCGGATGATGATGGCTCGGAACGAGGAAAGAGCTGCGGAACGTCGCTTCGAGCCACGTGTAGCTCGCGAACCAACCAAATCGGTCGCCGAGCTCTCCGCTTGCATCGAGCTCGAGGCCGATACGCCGCGTGCGGCCGACGTTGTCGAAGAACCCCTGGTTCGTCAGCGCGCCGGCGCTGATGAACAGGATATCGTCCTCGTTCGTCGTCGCGAACACGCCGGCGTGCCACGTGACGCCCTCCGTCGCGCCGCGGACTCCGGCTTCGAACGTTTTCGCGACGACTTGCTCGAGCGGCGGATCGGCGACGAACGCGTTCGGGAGCCGGCAAGGATCGTTCTCGTCGGCGCAGGTGAGCTCGACCGGAGACGGTGCACGGCTCGACTCGCTATAGCCCGCGTACGCCGTCACGTTGTCCGAGAGCGCATACGTGATGCCGACCGCCGGATTGAAACGATCGAACTCGTGATGCCCGTCGAGCGCGGTGCCGAGCCGATCGGTCAGCGTCACCTCGCTCGAGTTGTAACGGCCGGCGACCGTCAGGCTCATCCGGTCCGTGAGCATCATCGTAGCCGAAGCATAAAGACCGTAGTTCCGCGTATCGGCGTTCATGCTCGTGAACGCGTCGCCGACGAATACGCCGCCCGGAACGGCGAGTCGCGTCGAATCGAGCGCGCCGAGCTCAGTGCTCGCGTCGAATACGATATCGCTCTCGTCGTAGACCGCGCCGACGACGAGCCGGCTTTCCCGCCCGGCGACGGCCGCCGACCAGACCGCCTGCAAACCGACGCCCGTGCCGTCCTGCTGCGTATCGGTGCGATTGATCGTCGCGCCCTCGATCACGTCGGACGCGGGGATCGGCACGCCGTCTCGATCGAAGACGAGCTCTTCCTCGTCGTCCTCTTCCTCGCACATGAATCCCGGCGCGTCCTCGCACTCCTCGAAATCCGAGTCGTCGCCATTGTAGGTCGCGATATCGCTGCTTCGACGGTAAACGTTACCGCTCAGCGTCAGTCGATCCGATACCCGGTGCTCTCCCTTCACGCTCAGCAGCATCAGCTCGTTGCGCGTCTGATCCGGGCGTGTGAAGATCGCGTTCCGGTCGACCTCGAGCAGTTGCACCGGCGCCGCGCCGTTGCCGATCAGGTCCGTGTCGCCGTACGTCACGCTGAGCTCGAGCGAGCTGCGGTCCGATTTCCACGCGATGTTACCGAAGAGCTGAGTCGCCTCCGTCGGGGAATAATTCCGCCATCCGTCCTCGTCGAGCCGCGACGCGGTGACGAACCACGCGAGCCGGTCGTTGATAGAACCGCCGGTCTCCGCTTGCATCCCGACGCGCGAGAAGGAGCCGACGTACGCTTCCGCCCGCGTTCCCGGATGCGTGAAGCCGTCCTTCGTCTCGATCGAGATCGCTCCGCCGAGCGCGTTCAGCCCGAACAGCGGATTCGATCCAGGCATCACATAGACCGTATCGATTGCGGACTCAGGGATCAGTGCCCAGTTGACCGTATCGCCGAACGGCTCGTTGAGACGCACCGCGTCCTGATAGACCGCGATCCCTTGAGGTAGCCCGAGCAGCGGCGAGCCAACGAAGCCGCGGTACTGAAGATCCGGCTGAAGCGGATTGTTCTGAGCCTCGTTGACGAACACGCTCGCGAGGCTACGCCGCATGAAATCCGCGAGGTCGAGCGCGCTGCGCTCGCGAAGCTGCTCGGACGTCGCGCGCTGAACGTTGGCCGCGATGCTGTCCGCGTCGGCGAGCGCGCCGAGCGGAGTCGTTCCGACGACCTCGATCTGCTCGATCGGCTCCCCGGCCGGCTGTGCAAGGAGGCCCTGTGACGCCAGCGCCGCTAGGGCGCCTGCAACATGGTGCGCGACCCGCATCGCCCGCTCCCCGCCCGGAACACCGTACCGGCTACGAGAACAAGACTAGCCTAGAGCGAAGCCGCAAGTCCAACCGGGAGTAACACGGAGAATACTGACCGAGAAAGGCGAAGCGCTTGGCGGTGCAGAGTAATTTTCGGGTTGAGCCCGACCGGAAATGAGCGCGGGCGGCCGAATCTCGACCGCCCGCTGAGCCGCCGCTGCTGCGGCTGCTTCGTGCTTTTACTGCTGCTGCTCGGTCGCCTGCCGATACTCCTCGCGATCGAGCTGGCCGTCCTGATTCAGGTCCGCCGTCGCGAAGTCCAGGCCTTCGACCTGCGCCGCTTCGTCCTGCGTGATCATGCCGTCCGCGTTCTGGTCGACTTCCTCGAAGGACGGAGCCTGACCTTGCGCAAAAGCAGCCGCGGAAAATCCAAGCGCCAGCAGCGTAACGGGTACTCGTGCTTTCATCTGTCTTCTCTCCATGTGATGCGTTTTATTACGAACCCGGGAAGCACTCCGGCCTCCCCTCGCCGAGCCCGGTTGCAAGACGTATGCCACGCCCTATCGGCGCGTGTTTGCGCGGCTCGCAGCGAAGAGTCGAAACGAAAACGCGCGAAACGTGTTACCCCTGCCCGACACCGCCAACGAGGTTCGCGAGCACACCGAGAAGCAGGCCGCGCGGACACAGGGTTTCCGGCCTCGAATGCACTGCCGCCTATAGACGACACTCGAGCGAAACGACGTGCACGAGCGGCGCGAAACCGAGGCGTCGTTGCGTTGAGAATCGATCCCGAATGCACCAAAGCCCGGCAAATTCCCGTTCGATGGGCTGGCATGTCGCTTGCAAAGTCATCGACGAGATGATGCGAACGTGCACGACAGCATTCCCGATCGCCGCGACGGCCGCACTGCTCCTCGCCGCGTGCGCCGAACCGTCGGTCGCGCCGTTCGCCGAGCTCGACGCGGACGGGGACGGGCGGATATCGCACGAGGAAGCCGCGCGCGATGTCGCCCTAGCCGCGCTGTTCGCCGATGCGGACGAGAACGACGATGGCGAGCTCACACCGTTCGAGTATCTGAAAGCCGCGCACCGGCCGTGACTCGCCGATCGGCGCCGTCACTCCGGCGCGGAACATGGCGGCCTGCCGCTTGTCTCAACCGCTAATCCGGGCTCGGAACCCTGCGGTTTGCATGCCGGCCTTTACCGACGGGAGGTCCTCCTCCCCGCTTCCCGTCGGTTTTTCTTTCGCACGGTGGTAGCCTTGACGCGAGCCGCTCACCATGCCGCGGTCCGCGTACCAAGAGACCGACCTTGTATCGTCCTCGCTCGATCATTCGGCTGATCCTTTTCGGCTTCGCCGTCGTGCAGGCACCGTTGATCGCCGCGGTCGTGACCGCGATCATTCAGGTCGACCGCCTCGCCCAAGTCAGCCGCGCGGCGTTGATCGAGGCCGAGATCGCGACGCAGCAAAGCCGCTCGCTCGTCGAGCAGCTCACCGAGATGCAGCGCGCGCTCGGTCAGTTCTACGCGTTCGGCGGCGACGAGAGCTTCCATGCCAGCTATCTCGAGCGCCGAGCGTACTTCCGCAACGCCGTCGACAACCTCGCCCAGCTGAACCTCACCGAGCTCGGCCGCGAGCAGCTGATGGCGCTCGGCGAGGAAGAGCAGGCGTTCTACGCCCGGCTGCATACGCCGTCCGGAGAGCCTTCGGACACGCTGGCCGACGAGAACCGGCCGGAGATCTGGGCCGAGCTCGCGAACCGCGCGCGTATCGTGCTTTCCGAGAGCAGCAAGCTGATCGAGCAGCAAGGCAACTACACGACGACGACGGCCGCGGAGGTACAGCGCACGCTGCTGCTGCAGGCCGCCGCCGTGATCCCTGCGACGCTCGTGCTCGGGGGTGTCTTCGTCGTCCTGATCACCCGCCCGATGCGCGAAGTCGGACGCGCGATCCGCCGGCTCGGGGGACGCGAGTTCTCCGAGCCGATCGAGGTGCACGGCCCCCGTGACGTCGAGGAGCTCGGACGGGAGCTCGACTGGCTCCGGCTGCGTATCCAGGAGCTCGAGCATCAAAAGCTGACGTTCCTGCGGCACATCTCGCACGAGCTCAAGACGCCGCTGACGACGATCCGCGAAGGCGCCGAGCTTCTCGCCGAGAGCCTGAACGACAACTCGCCAGAGGAAGCCGAGATCTCGAGCCTGATCTGCTCGAACAGCATCCATCTGCAAAAGCTGATCGAGGACCTGCTGCAGTTCGGCAAGACGCTCGAGATCGTCACCGATCTCAAGGTGACGGACGCGGTATCGATGCGGGATCTCGCGGTCTCCGTCGCGGCAGCGCACAAGCTTGCCGCGACGGCGAAACGCATCACCATCGCACAGGACCTCGCGCCGGTGCATGTCCGCGGCGACGAGAATAAGCTTAGAATAGTGTTGGACAATCTGCTCGCCAACGCGATCAAGTTCACGCCGCCCGACGGGCGGGTTTCTTTGACGTTGACCGAGCGAGACGGTTATGCCGTCGTCGACGTCAAGGATACCGGCCCGGGCGTCGACGATGCGGAGAAGGACAAGATCTTCGAGCCGTTTCAGCAAGGTCGTGCAGAGTACCAGTCGAGCGTCAAAGGGACCGGGCTCGGCTTGGCAATCGCCAAGGAATACGTGGAGGCCCACGATGGCTATATCGAGGTCGTCGCCTCGACGGAGGGAGCGCATTTTCGAGCCGCAATTCCGATCTCGGGACCGGAGCGCAAAGCGTCGCGTTAGCGCGCTCTTGATCGCCGCGTCCGCGGCGCTTTCGTTCGGCTGCCGCGGCGGCGATGCGCTCGTCGAGCCCGTCCCCGCCGCGGTAGAGACGGAGCGGCCGGACGAGCTCGAGGAGCTCGTGCGCTTCGGTATCCGCGTACGCGAGGTCGATGCCCGCGAGCTCGCCGAGCATTACCGCAGCCTCGCGTTCGGCGACGCGTTCTGGTCGAACGATGCGGCGATTCGGCTGTCGCTGCTGCTGAGCGCGCCGAATAGCCCGTACCACGATATCGACCAGGCGACGCGCTTCTTGCGCGACGTGATCGAGCGGGATTCGGGGGCCGCGTCGAAGCACAAGGATTTCGCGGTGCTGCTGCACCACCTGCTGAACGAGCGCGTCTACGCGGCCGCCGCGGACGAGAACCTCGCGAGCCTTCTCGGCGAGGCGCGCGACCGCAACGAGCGATTGACGGAGGAGCTCGAGGCGCTCAGAGCCGAGCTCGACGCCGAGCGCAAGCGGCGCCAGACGCTCGAGCAGCAGCTTGACGCGTTGCGCAAGCTCGAAGAGCAGCTTTCCCTCGACTCGCTCGGACGGCGCTGAGATGCCGGACAAGGCAAGGATCCTTCTCGTCGACGACGATCCGAGCCTGCTCAAGGTGCTCGCGATCCGGCTTCAGCGGCAGGGATACGACGTCCGTACCGCGGAGAGCGGCAAGCGGGCGCTCGCCGCGCTCCCCGGCTTCAAGCCGCACGTCGTGATCACCGACATGCGCATGGACGGCATGGACGGGCTCGCGCTTTTCGATGCGATCCGTGCGCGCGAGCCGACGCTGCCGGTCATCGTGCTTACCGCGCACGGCACGATACCCGACGCCGTCGACGCGACGCAGCGCGGGGTCTTCGCGTACCTCACTAAGCCGTTCGAGCGCGGCCAGCTGATCGAGATCGTCGAGCGGGCGCTTCGAATGTTCGGCGAATCTTCCGACGAGCCGTTCGAGGACGCCGAGTGGTGCAAGGAGATCATCACTCGAAGCTCGGCGATGAAGACGCTGCTTCGCGAGGCGTGGATGGTCTCGCAGAGTGACGCGAGCGTGCTGATCCGCGGCGAGAGCGGCACGGGCAAAGAATTGCTCGCGCGCGCGATCCATAAGGCGAGCCGCCGCAGCGACAAGGCGCTGATCGCCGTCAATTGCACCGCGATTCCGGAGCAGCTTTTCGAAGCCGAGCTGTTCGGTCACGAGAAAGGCGCGTTCACCGGCGCGACGCAGGCACGGGAAGGCCTGATCGCCGCGGCGGACGGCGGCACGCTGTTTCTCGACGAGATCGGCGACATGCCGCTGCCGTTCCAGGCAAAGCTGCTGCGCGTGCTGCAGGAAAAGGAGGTACGCGCGGTCGGATCGACCCGAGCGACCCCGGTCGACGTGCGCGTAATCTCTGCGACCCATCAGAACCTCGAGGCGGCGGTCGCCGACAAGACGTTTCGCGAGGATCTCTACTATCGGCTGAACGTCGTGACGCTCGAGATCCCGCCGCTATCGAAGCGCCGCGAGGACATTCCGCTTCTCGCCGATTACATGCTCGAGCGGGCGCGAAAGGAGCGCCGCAATGCGGCCGTCGAGGTCACGGGCTTCTCGAAGGAAGCGATGGAGCTGATGATGTCGGCTCCGTGGCCGGGCAACATCCGTCAGCTCGGCAACGTCGTCGATCAGTGCGTCGTGCTCGCGACTGCGCCGCTGATTCCGGCGAGCCTCGTGCAGCGCGCGCTCCGACGCAAGGAAAAGGCGTTTTTGCCGTTCGCGAAGGCCCGGGACCGGTTCGAGTTCGAATATCTGACCCATCTCCTCGAGATGACCGAGGGCAACGTCGCGCAGGCGGCGCGGCTCGCCGAGCGCAACCGCTCCGAGTTCTACAAGCTCCTGCACAAGCACGAGCTCGAGCCGGAGCTCTTTCGCCGCAGCGATCCCGAGTGACGGGCCGTTTGCCCGGTTGGGGCCCTCCATTGCGCCGGCCAGCGTGTAAACTGTGCGCTCCGTTCAGGGGAGACTCTCGACTCGATGCCGCAGACGCCAACTGATTCGGGCTTCGAGCCGCCGTCGGGGAAGCGGCTCGCGGTCAGCGCCGCGATCGCCGCCGGCGCCGCCGCGGTCGCGCTCGTCGGGTTCGTGCTGCCGGCCGAGTACGGGATCGATCCGCTCGGCATCGGCCGCGCGCTCGGGCTCACGGCGCTGTCCGAGCCGACGCCGACCCGTACCTTCGAGATCGTCGACGTCGTCGGCGGCAACGAGCGGGTCATCGAAGTGACGATACCGGACTACGGCGAGCCGGTGCCGTTGCCGAATCCGGCCGTGCACCAGGC
>CAYMAF010000115.1:0-8851 GCA_964388365.1 uncultured Gammaproteobacteria bacterium
GATCGACTGGTGGACCGGCGGCTGGATCGGCGGGCTCGTCGGCGGCCTCGACATCCTCCTCACCGTCTCGAACGACGAGACGAGATTCGTGCCGGCGCGGGGGCCGGTGCTGTCGAAGGCGGACGTGATCGAGCAGTACCGGATGTACAGCGTGATCTGGGAGCGCCTGCTCCGGGTGCTGTACTCCGGCGGTGGACCGGCCGAGGCCCTCGCGGCCGAGCCGACGAAGGAATTCAATGACTTGATGGGCGATCCGGAGGCCTTCATCGTGCGCGCCTTCGAGAGCATGTGGCCGTACCTCTCGCCCGATGCCTAGTTCCGTGGACCACGCGGTTAAATCCGCGCCAAAGAGCACGTACAATGGGGCCAGTGCGGGAACGCGTAAGGCCATGATAAGAAAAGCAGGTTTGGTCGCGGCGCTCGTGCTTGCGGCGGGCTGCGGCAAGCTCGGCGAGCCGACGGTGGCTGAAGCCGGAAAGGTGCACTGGCAGACGATCGACCGTTACTGCACGGAGTGCCACAACGAGATCGAGTTCGCCGGCGATCTCGCGTTCGACCGCATGGGGCCTGACCGAATCGCGGAGAATGCCGAGCGGCTCGAGCTCGCGGTGCGCAAGCTCCGCGGCGGCCTGATGCCGCCCGGCGGCGCGCCGCGCCCGGACGAGCCCGTGCTCGAGGGACTGATCGCCTGGCTCGAGCGCGCGCTCGACGAGGCCGCCGACGCGAGCGGGTGGGCGCGCGCCGTGCCGCCGCACCGACTGAACCGCAAGGAATACCAGAACGCCGTCCGCGATCTGCTCGCGCTCGATATCGACGCGTCGGCGCTCCTGCCTCAGGACGAGGTCGTCGAGTACTTCGACAATATCGCGTCGGGCCTGCAGGTCTCGCCGTCGTTCATCGAGCAGTACGTCGGCGCGGCGCGGATGGTCGCGGTGCAGGCGGTCGGCAGACCGGATGCGCGCCCCGGCAGCCAGACGTATTTCGCCCCGCCCGGAACGCAGCACGCGCACGTCGAAGGCCTGCCGCTCGGCACGCGCGGCGGCATGCTCGTCGAGCACTACTTTCCGTCCGACGGCGAGTACGTGATCAACATCGCTGATATGGCGACGCATATCTGGGGCAACGACATGGAGTTCGAGAACCATGTCGTTGTGCTTCTCGACGGCAAGCTCGTGTACGAGACGGTCATCGGCGGCGAGGAGGATATGCGCGCGTACGATCAGATCCAGGACGGGGTCATGGAGCAGATCAACGCGCGGCTGAAGAACATCCGCTTCTTCGCGACCGCGGGGCCGCACAAGATCGGCGTGACGTTTCGCCGCAGGACGTTCGCGGAGTCGGACGACCAGCAGCGAATGTTCATCCCCGGCGGCGGCCAGGACCGCGTCTACCGCGTCAGCTCGTTCGAGATCAGCGGGCCGTTCAACGCGCGGGGACTGAGCGCGACGCCGAGCCGCAACCGTATCTTCACGTGCCATCCGGACGATGGCGACGACGCCGATCTTTGCGCCGAGCAGATCATCACGCAGATCGGCACGCGTGCGTATCGACGGCCGCTCGGCGAAAACGATCTGTCGGAGCTTCTCGCGTACTACCGAGACGGCGTCGAGCGGGGCGGCTTCGAGGAGGGGATCCGCACCGCGCTGACCGGTATCCTCGCGAGCCCGTTCTTCCTGTACCGCGTCGAGGAAGCGCCCGAAGGTGTCGCGCCCGGCGAGCTTTATCGAATCGACGACTGGACACTCGCGTCGAAGCTCTCGTTCTTCCTCTGGAACTCGCTCCCGGACGACGAGCTGCTCGCGGCCGCGCAGCGCGGCGATCTCGCCGACGACGCGAAGCTGCTGGCGCAGGTCGAGCGCATGCTGAAGGATCCGCGCGCGGAGACGCTCGCGAGCAACTTCATGCACCAGTGGCTCGACATCAAGCGCCTCGAGGAGGTCGATCCGGACACGGAGATCTTCCCGTACGCGTCCGGCCGCGGCGACCCGCGCGACGACTACTTGACCGAGCTCACGCTGTTCGCCAAAAGCATCTTCGACGAGAATCGCAGCGTCGTCGATCTGATGACCGCGCGCCACACGTATCTCAACGAGCGGGTCGCGCTGCTTTACGGGATCACCGACGTCAAAGGTGATCGCTTCCGCCGCGTCGAGCTCGAGGATTCCACGCGCTGGGGGCTCCTGGGCAAAGGCGCGGTGCTGATGGCCGCGGCGTACCCGAATCGCACGTCGCCCGTGCTTCGCGGCGCGTTCGTGCTGGAGCATATCACCGGCACGCCGCCGGCGACGCCGCCGCCGAACGTCGAAGCCTTCCCGGAGAACGAGATCGGTGCGGGACAAAAGCGAACGGTGCGGGAGATCCTCGCGCAGCATCGCGCGAATCCTGCGTGCAGCGGTTGCCACGCGGTCATGGATCCGCTCGGCTTCGCGCTCGAGAATTTCGATGCGGTCGGCACGTGGCGCGACCGCGACCGCTTCACCGGCACCGAGATCGACGCCGGCGCCGAGCTGCCGGACGGCACGCTCGTGAACGGCCCGGACGATCTGCGCGAGGCGCTCGTGCGCAAGCCCGAGCAGTTCGTGCAGACGTTCGTCGAAGGGCTGTTGAAGTACGCGCTCGGGCGCACGCTCGACCACCACGATATGCCGGCCGTGCGCAAGATCGTCCGCGAGGCCGCGAAGGACGACTACCGGTTCGTGCCGATCGTCCGGCAAATAGTTCTCAGCGAGCCGTTCCTGATTCGGCGTGCCCCCGTGCTGCAGCCCGGGGGCACGATGGCCGCGAACGATTCGGCCTGAGGGAAGGGGCAAGCTCCGTTCGGGAAGGGAGAGGAAGGCATGTTCATCACGAAGAAGCACCTATCGCGCCGCGCGGTACTGCGCGGGGCCGGGGCATGCATCGCGCTGCCGCTGCTCGATGCGATGAATCCCGCGGGTGTCGCATTCGGACGGACCGCGGCCGGGAAGGCACCGCATCGTCTCGCGTTCGTCGGTTTCCCCCACGGCGCGGTGATGAGCAAATGGTCTCCCGCGCAGGCCGGACGCGATTATGTGATGTCGCCGATCCTCGAGCCGCTCGCGCCGTTCCGCGAGCATCTGACGATCGTCTCGGGCCTGCGCAACCGGCCGGCCGAGAGCCCGGAGCCGCACGAGTTCATCGAGCGGACGTGGCTCTCGTGCGTCTCGCCGAAGGATGCAGGCGTGATCGGGCCCGACGCGGGGGTCACCGCGGATCAGCTCGCAGCGCGGTATATCGGTCAGGATACGCGCCTGCCGTCGCTCGAGCTGACGACGGCGCAGCGCGGCGCGCAGATGTCGTGGCGCACGCCGACCCAGTCGCTGCCGCAGGAGCGCAATCCGCGCGCGGTGTTCTACAAGCTGTTCGGCCAGGGCGATACGGACGAGGAGCGAGCCGCGATCATGGCCGAGACCGGCAGCATCCTCGACCGTGTCAAGGATCAGGCGGCGCGTCTCAAGGGCCGCCTCGGCCCGTCCGATCGCGTCGCAGTCGACGTCTATCTCGATTCGGTCCGCGAGATCGAGCGGCGAGTGCAGATGGCGCAGGCGCAGGATACTTCCGAGCTCGACATCCCCGATGCGCCGGTCGGCGTCCCGAACGACCTCGATGCGCATTTCAAGCTGATGTTCGATCTGATGGCGCTCGCGTTCCAGGCGGATCTCACGCGCATCATCACGTTCTCGATGGATCGCGAAGCGAGCATGCGGACCTACAACCATATCGGGATCTCCGAGGCGTTCCATCCGCTATCCCATCACGGCAACGACCCGTCGAAGCTCGATCGGCTCGCGCTCATTCAGACATACTTCACGAAGCTCTTCTCGGGCTTCGTCGAGCGTCTCGCGAACACGCCCGACGGCGACGGCTCGCTGCTCGATCACTCGGCGATCCTGTTCGGCAGCAACATGAGCGACAGTAATCTGCACAACAACGATCCGCTGCCGGCGGCGATCCTCGGGCATGCGCACGGGCGTATCAAGGGCGGGCAGCATCTCGTGTATCCGCAGAATTCCCGCTACGCGGACCTGTTGCTGACGCTGCTCGAGCGCACCGAGATCCCGGTCGAGTCGATCGGCGACAGCGGCGGCACGCTCGCGGAGGTCTAACATGCGGGCCGCGACGATCGCTGCCGCCGCGCTCGCGTCGCTGCTCGCGAATGCCGCGCTCGGCGGCGAGCGCTCCTCGCTGATCGCCGCCGCCGAGGCGGGCGATCGAGCCGCGGCCCTCGAGCTCGTCGCGGCCGGTGCGGATCCGAACGAGCGCGGGCCGGACGGCTCGACGCCCCTGATGTGGGCCGCGTATCACGGCGACGCGGAGCTCGCGCGGGCGCTCGTCGATGCCGGGGCCGACGTCGACGCACGCAACGAGTTCGGCACGTTCGCGCTCGCCGAAGCCGCGATCGTCGGCGCAGCGCCGGTGATCCGCGTGCTGCTCGACGCCGGCGCGGATCCGAACGCCGAGAACCCCGAGGGCGAGACGCCGCTGATGGCTGTCGCGCGCGCCGGCAACGTCGAAGGCGCGAAGCTGCTGCTCGACGCCGGCGCCGACGTCAACGCGACGGAGCGCTGGGGCGGACAGTCCGCGCTGATGTGGGCCGCGGCGCAGCGGCAGCCGGCGATGGTCAAGCTCCTGATCGAACGCGGCGCCGACGTTGATGCCCGTGGCACGATCCGCCGCTGGGAGCGGAAGGTCATTCGCGAGCCGCGGCCGAAGGACATGAACCAGGGCGGGTTCACCCCGTTGCTGTACGCGGCGCGCGAAGGGTGCATCGAGTGCGCGCGGCAACTCGTCGAGGGCGGTGCGGACATCGATCTCGCCGATCCGCATCGCGTCACGCCGCTGAACATGGCGCTTTTGAACCTGCATTTCGATCTCGCGGCGTACCTGATCGAGGCCGGCGCGGACGTGAACAAGTGGGACCTGTACGGCCGCACGCCGCTTTACCTCGCGGCCGACACGAATACGTTGCCGGTCATGGGCAACGGCGCGATGGTCGTGCTTCCGAGCCCCGACGAGCGGACCGCGCTCGATATCGCGCGTATGCTGCTCGAGCGCGGCGCCGATCCGAATATCCAGCTGAAGCGCCGTCCGCCTTATCGCAACGTGCCGCAGGACCGCGGCGGCGACTCGATCCTCTCTCAGGGCGCGACGCCGCTGCTGCGCGCCGCGCGCGCCGGCGACGCGCCGTTCGTCGAGCTGCTGCTCGAGCACGGCGCGCTCGTCGACCTGCCGAGCAACCAGGGCGTGACGCCGCTGATGGCGGCCGCGGGCGTCGAGTACGGACAGCGCGTCACGCGCGGCCGCAACCGCACCGAGGAGGGCGTGCTCGAGACGATGCGGCTGCTGCTCGAGGCCGGCGCGGACATCAATGCGCGCTCGATCATCGAGCGTCGCGGCGAGACGGCTGCGCACCTGCTCGTCATCGAGCAGCGGCTAGACGACTACAGCTACGACTATCGCGGCCGGCAGGTGCCGAGCCCGCGCGCCGTGCCGCACCGGACGGCCCTGCACGGCGCGGCGCGGAACGGCTTCACGTCGTTCGTCGAGTTTCTCGTCGAGCACGGCGCGGATCTGTACGCGCAGGACGCGAATGGCTCGACGCCGCTCGATCTCGCACTCGGCCGCTATCCGGCGCGTGCCCCGGTCGAGCCTCATCACGAGACGGCCGAGGTGATCGAGCGGCTGATGGCGGCGAATCCCCCGCCGGGGGCAGCTCTGTCCGCGGACGCAGCCGCCGGGCGGCGCTAACGGCGACAACAACGACGACCGAGAACTCGATCGAGGTGGCTCCGGCCCGTTCGCAGGGCCGGGCGGCGTACGGGTTCTCGAGAGCCGAGGAGGGGGCAGGATGATCTCATCGCTACGCTGGGCGGCCTTCGCCGCGCTCGTGCTGTGCGTCTTCGGCGCATCCGCCGACGAGGCGTGGATCGGCTCGTGGGGCGCGTCTCCGCAGCCGCCGACTCCGGGCGGCGGTCCGTTCCCGGCGACGCCGTCATTCGAGAATCGGACGATTCGGCAGATCGTGCGCGTCAGCGTCGGCGGCTCACGGCTGCGTCTGCGGATCACGAACGAGTACGGCACGGCGCCCCTCGTCGTCGGCGCGGCGCGGGTTGCGATCGCGGACGGCGAGGGCCGGCCGATCGCGGACACGGAGCGCGTCGTGACGTTCGGCGGCGAAGTCTCGGCCGTCGTGCCGGCCGGCGCACCGTGGCTCAGCGATCCGATCGATCTTCGGGTCGACGATCTCGCGCTCCTTTCCGTGAGCCTCTATTTCCCCGAGAGCACGGGTGCTTGCACGTGCCATGCGACCGGGATGCAAGCGGCCTTCGTCTCCGAGCCTGGCGACCATACGTCGGGCGCGTTCGAGCCGGCTGAGACGATTCAGTCGCGGGCGTTCCTGTCGGGCGTCGAGGTGCTGACCGACGCGCGCGGCGTCATCGTCGCGCTCGGAGACTCAATCACGGACGGCGTCGGTTCGACGCCGGGCGCGAACCGCCGTTGGCCGGATCTGCTCGCCGAGCGGCTCGCCGAAGTCGGCCGATTCGGCGTCGTGAATCACGGAATCAGCGGCAATCGCGTGCTCGGCGACGGCGCCGGGGTCAGCGCGCTGGCGCGCTTCGATCGCGACGTGCTGTCGGTGCCGGGTGCAACGCACCTGATCATTTTCGAGGGGGTCAACGATCTCGGCCTTGCATTCGGAGCATTCGGCCCGCCGGGCGGCGGCGGGTTCGGGTTCCCCGCCGGTATCGACGTGAACGTCGACTCGATGATCGCGGCCTACCGGCAACTGATCGCGCGCGGCCGCGCCGCGGGGCTTGTGGTCATCGGCGCGACGATCGCGCCGTACGAAGGCGCCGCGTACTACTCCGAGCAAGGCGAGGCCGTTCGGCAGGCCGTCAACCGCTGGATTCGCGACGGCGGGGAATTCGACGCGGTCCTCGACTTCGATGCCGTGCTGCGCGATCCCGAGCGGCCGTCTCGAATCAGAGACGGCTTTCACAGCGGCGATTTCCTCCATGGGAGCGACGCCGGGTATCGGGCGATCGCCGAGTCGATAGACCTCGGGCTATTCGCCGCGGACTGACCGCACGAGCCGATCGCGTCGCCTTCGGCCCGAGCGCGACGGGTCCGTGTGAAATCTGGACCAGTCAGCGGGCGCGCTCAGCCCTTTTCTTTCCCCTCCGAGTCGTGGAGTATCGACGGGAGAGGGGCAGCTAAGAGGCTGGAGGGATGAGGTTGGAAGCTACGCGCACGGAGGCGTTTGCGCGCCAATCTGTCGGCGCCTCGCCGCAGTCGGGCAACTCCTTCGAAGGGTACGTCGACGGCACGCTCGCGCCGGCGTCGACGCGGGGGAGAAAGCGACTCGCGAGGATCATGGAGGCCGCGACCGACCTGTTTCTCAGGGACGGTTATTTCGCGACGTCGATCGAAGCGGTGCTCGAGGCCTCCGGCGGATCGAAGGCGACGCTGTACAGCTATTTCTCGACGAAGGAGGAGCTGTTCCGCGCGGTCGTCGAGGAGGCGATCCGCACGATGAGCCCGCCGCGTCTCGAGAGGCTCGGCGACGCGAAGACGACGCTGACCGAGTACGTCGTCAACACGTTCGAGACGTTGTCCGCCCCGCGCCATCGCGCGCTGCTGCGGCTTACGATCGCCGAGCGGGAACGATTCCCCGACCTTGCGCGGCAATACTACGAGCACGGGCCGATGCATGGCCGCCGCGCGCTCGTGGAGCTGTTCAAGGAGCTCGAGCGCGACCGCGTGCTCCGCGCCGGGACGGCGACGGACGTCGCCGATCTATTCATCGGCTCGTTGATCCATTCCTGGCTCGTCGAGGCGCTGTTCCTCGGCGATGATCGGATCCCGTCGAACGGCGAGATCCGGGAGAAGGCCGAGCGAATCGTCGAACGCTTCCTCGCGTCGGCGAGCTCCTGAGCGGCCGTCGCGGCGAAGAGCCGGCCTCCGCAAAGGAGGGTGCGCATGACCGAAGCGCCGACGCTGCCGATTTCCATCTGGGTCACGGGCTCGGCGGTTCCGGCCGCGGCGCGTCGCGCCGGCACGTTCGCGGACATGATCCGCGCAACCGTCGGCCGCGCATGGCCGGGGCCTTGGTCGATCGTCGATGCGGCCGACGACACCGCGCTCCTGCCGGCTCCGCGTGACGTCGCCGGTGTGATCGTCACCGGGTCGCCGGCGCGGATCGCCGACCAGCTGCCGTGGATGGTGCGCGTGCAGCATGCGCTGTGTCGGCTCGTCGACGAGGAAGTGCCCGTGCTCGGCATCTGCTTCGGCCATCAGCTGCTCGGGCAGGCGCTCGGCGGCCTGTCGGGCCCGAACCCGCACGGCCGGGAGATCGGCACGGTCGAGCTCGAGGTGCTCGGCGACGGCGATCTGCTTCCTGCCAAGCGCCGCTTCCCGGTCTCGATGACTCATCTCGACGTCGTCTTGCGCCTGCCGCCGGGCGCCGAGCCGCTCGCGGCGACGGCGCTCGACCGCTACGCGGCGATCCGGTTCGGCCGGCGCGCGTGGGGCGTGCAGTTTCACCCGGAGTTCGGCGCGACGGTGATGCGCGATTACATCGCCGCGTTGCGGCAGCCGCTGATCGACGAAGGCGCGGATCCGGACGCGCTCTCCGCGGCCTGCCGCGAGACCCCCGAATCGGCGACGATCTTGAGCCGCTTCGCGGCCCACGCCGTCGCTTTGGCTCGGGATCCGGCGATTCGTTGACGGCCCGTCGCCCCGCGTGGTACTAGCGGGACGACGGGTAACCCGGGGGGGGGGGGAGCCATGACCGCGAGTCAACGACGATGCGCGCTCGCCGCGCTGCTCTCGA
>CAYMAF010000116.1:0-8692 GCA_964388365.1 uncultured Gammaproteobacteria bacterium
CATGTATGAACCCGAGCGGCGGCAGCGCCCCAACTGCGGCCACGGCGATGTCGGCAGCAGCTTCAACGAAAGTGGCCGCGTGGTTGATGGCTTGATTAGGTGGATCGGCAGCGTTTGGGTTAGCGCGGTCGTATCGTCTGCCTTGCCATGGGATACCGAACCGTTGCGCAACGAGCTTGTAGCTTTCCTTTATGCGCGCGCCCTCGATGCCGCGCAGAGTTTCGATGTCTCGGTGCGGTAGCACGCGCCCGAAGCGCCAAGCATAGAGGCGCCTGGCAGTATCGAGGCGCTGCTTGGGATCGGCCCACCGAGATGCTTGGGCTCGGGCCACGTCGGAGCGACCTTTTCCCATCGGCGGGGCGGTGTAGCTTTTCACACCGCCTTCGCCGACGGCTGCGATGAGCACGCTGTGTCGTGCACAAAGGCGCAGCACGTCGTGGGTGATGCTCGTCCCGGGACCCAGCAGGATCATCGACACAGCCTGGTACGGAATAGCGTAGTCGCCCGCATCGAGCGTTTCGCTCTTCGCCGCCACGAAACGCAGGGTTCCGTCCTCGACGGAAAGCCTCCCATGCTCTAGCCATAGCAAGCCGTGACGGTCCGCATGCGGAATTCGCGAAGCGGCTAACCCAAGCCGCCCGTGAAGCAGCCCTGGACCAGAACTCATCGCGGAGGCGAGAGCAAGACCATCCCAAAGCCAAAGGCGCGATGCCGTCCGATGCCTCGCGCGAGCACTGTCGCAAATCGATTTGCGTCCTGAATGATCGCTCGGCCTCTGAACAGCGCCTGCGGCCGCTCGATTACGCGCAGGCGACTTGAGCCATTGCGAGCACGCCGCAGCAAGCGTGCTCTGGCTTCTATGCCAAGGAGATCAAGACGCTCGAACTGCACGGCACCGTCCCATTGGCGTAGAAACCATTGCCGATACGTCTCGCCGCGAGAAGGTGCGGCAGCACCGAGACGGTCGAGTGCGCGCAAGAAGATGTCTTTCTCTTCGCTGTCCTTGCGTGATACTGGGCACGTCAATACTTCGATGTTCAGGCGCCGTCCCGTCCGCCACTCGGCGGGCATTGGCTTGCTGAGTAATCCGTCCGGCTGGAGCGCTGCCCATGCAACCGGATCTGCGAAGGTTTGCGCTCTTTGCCGTAGCTCCTCCGCTTCATACCGCGCATACGCCAGCACCTCCTGGCGTCGCTCGAAGTACCGAAACGGTTTGGGGGCTGCCTCGGCGAACAGTGCCGCCAGCCAAGCGTGCAAGGTATACCCCAGGCCGTCCTCCTCCTGCGTGATACCGTGCACGGTTGCGAAACGCAGAAGCTGTGGTGGGCGCACTGGGACGCGCACGAGATGCAAGCTCACAGCGCCACCTCGATGTGGCCGACGGCGTACAGGGCACTACCCCTGTGAATGTTGTTCCCCCAGTCACGTAGATCGAAGCGCTCCTCCCATTGCACCCCATCGCCTTCCGATGCCGGCCACAAAGCAAACACACGCTCCGGCCTGCGCCGGGGGCTGACGTCTGCCAATGGCTCGGCTGCCAACGCAGCCTTTACGCTAGTTGCTTCGCGGCGTCCGATCAGAATGGGTGCGGCGGGCAAACACGCCTTCCGGCCAATAAACAAGGGACGCGCCGGACTGCGCAGTGCGCGCTCCAGCGCATCGATGTCAGGCTCGTCGTCGGTGTCCAGCGCGAGGGCGACCGTCACCACGCCGTTAGCCCAATAATCGCGCCAGCGCTGATGCGTACCTGTGCGCGCTGCATCGCCCCCCTTGCGATCTTCGCGCTTACCACGCGTTGTCCAGCCCGTGTCGATCATGAAGTCTTGCCCAAGATCGGCGGTCTGATAGTCCGTGATGAGCTCCGGCTCCGCGTCCCATCGCGCGGCAAACCGCAGACGCGTTTGCAAAGCCTGCAAACGTTGTTCGTCACGGTGATCCCACCCAAGCGCGTTGCCCAACAGTCCAGTGAGCATCGAACACGCGGGGAAGCGCCAGACGGGATTAAGTTGGTCGACTTCCACGCTGCCGAAGCTCATCAGGGGCGCATCGAATCGGAGCATCAGGCATTGCATTACGCAGTCCTCCGCCGAAAGACCGCGTCCAGGGCGGATCCGACAGCTGCATCGAGCGACTGTGTTGCTAGTGGTGCCGACACTTTCATCGTGGTTGCGAGTTGGCGCTCGACACTACCCCCGTACATTTCATCGAGCTTCTTCATGTAATCAAGCAAGCGCTCCACCGCGAGCTGACGCACATCCCCCTTGGCTGGCAGTGCGTCGAGAAAAGCATTTGCGAGGCTACGCGGCTGAATCTCACCTGCTTCCAGCAGCACGAGATCCGCCCACGCGTAAGGCGCCGTGCTACCCTTTTTCGCACCTGGGCTCTGCTGGGTGATGCTGCGAACGAGCGCGGAAAGCACTCGTTTGGGAAAATCGTGGTTTTGTTCTTGCCAGTTGTCGGTGCTGCAGCCCGTCAGGTTAGAAACAAGGAGCGGCACATCAACGGCGACGTAGCCGTAGTAGACACCAGCGCCTAGCTCCGCCTGGTTCGCATGAGCCGCACCTGTTTCATCGTCGCGATTGAGGTCATCCACTACCGTGAAGTAATCGATCTCGGTATTAGCCGCGTGGACGGTGAATGCATGCGCCACGTGCACGGGTGCATCCACACGCGCCAGCAGGTCTGACGTGACCATGCGGCCAAACAAAGCAGCCGTGAGCCCAGACGCGGACTTGCTCATGGCTCGGAGATTCTCCTTTTCCTCCTTCGATTTCAGGCGCGTCTCCAGAGCCTTCTCGGGGTCGGCCTCGCGGCTGGCCTCGAGCAGCATCTGCGCGAAATAGTCGGCTTCGCGTACGCCAAAGAGGACCGGTTGGCTCAAGTCGCCGCCTTCTTTGACGCCGCCGTCGATTAGCGCTTTAGCCAAGGGCTCGATGAGTGCACCGGCCACAGTTTCGTCGACGCCCGCTTTGACGGCACGCGGTAGCACGGTGCGAGTGAAGAACGCACGCGTACGTTGGCTATCCGGCACATCAGGCATCTGCCGAGTCACATCCTCCCGCCAATGACGTTTCAGGCATTGGGAGGAAACGCGTAGACGTGTCGCGTTACCGAACGGGATCCGTTTGGCCAAGCCTGCGTCGTCGCGGTTGAGAAGGCTCGCGGGGTAAGCGGTGAGCGTATGGATCTGAAGGAACATGTGATACTCCTAGCTAGGCTTGCGCTTCTTTCGGCAGGTGGCCGTAGTAGTCGCGAGCAATACGGCGTCGCACGGCTTCGCGAGCTTCGGGCTCGCCCGCAAGCATGAAAGCGGCAGCTCCCGTCCAATCGAAGCCTTCGCCCTTGGCTGCCAGAAACCGGACCAAGCCCATGAATAGCTCGATGCGCAGCTCGTCCGGCGCTTCAAGCAGGCGTTCCAGTCGCGCTTCGTGATAGCCTGTCTGCGCAAGCACTTGCCCAAGCGGCCTTCCAGGGCGGTGCCCACCTTCCCCCATCAGAGCGAGCCCCCAAGCGACGGTCATCCAAGCTTCGTTCTGGCCTGCCGGCAGCTCATCACCCGCGTCGCGTAACCACAGACGGTAATAGGCGAGCGGCGTAGGCTGGCCGGGTGCCCAACGTTTGAGCGCGGCGCGATCGCCCGCCGGGTAGTTGCCGTTGCCAATGATGGCGGCAAGCCGGCCGACCCTTGCACCCAAGGATGTCGGCCGTTCGTCGGCCTCGATCGTTATCGTCATGCCGTAACCTCTTCATCGACTTCACTCGTAATCAGAATGGATTTCGGTGTGAGTAACCCCTGCTTACGCAACATGCCGTCAAGCGTGTTTTGCGCTCGCGTGATCGCCCGATATCGGCGATTAGCCGGCACTGGCAAGCGAGTCATCGCTTGCTCGAGCAGGTCGTGAGCGTCTACCACGAGCGAGTGCTGCCAAGCGTCACGGACGGCCTTCTCGTCCTCGTCGGCTGCCCTCCACAGAAACTCGAAGTACCGGTTTTCCCAGCGCTTCGCCTGGTCACGACAACGCTGCTGCACCCAACTCTTGATGGCCTCCCGGTCCCGATCTGCTTCGTCGGGGCCGCCCTCGGCGAGCACCGTCAAGGCGCGCCTATACGCCTTGGCGGCATCCGCGGCATCGCTCAGCAGCTTCTCTGCGAATTGGGCGAGCCGGTCGCGCTGGTCCTTGTGTAGGAGTGCCAAACGGACTTTTGCTGGGACGGGCAGCTCGACGCGATGATAGCCGTCGGTGGTACCTTGACCACGCACGAGAACACTGGCGACGAACCACCCAGATCCGCTGCCTGGGCGCGGCCTCTGCAGCGGGGTGAGCTCGAAGCCCTGCTCGAACAACAAGTCGGTCAACCGTTCCGGTGTGAAGCCGCCAGCTGCAATCGTGAGAGCCGATCGGCCCTTCTTCTTGTCGTTTAGATTGATCGGTATCCACGGGTCACCGACGTCGCCGTTCTCGAGACTCTTCGGGCCGATCTGTCTAGCTTTACTCGTAGCTCCCAAGGCGACCAGCGCCCCGTGAGCGGTTCGATGCAACCGCACCGGCCGAACCGCCTCGATGAACCACGGTTCGAGTTCCTGTAATTGGAACTGGTGCTCGTCACGCTTCCACGGGGTGAGCCAAGTTAGCACTACACCGCGTTCACGGTAGCCGAAAGCAGCGCACATGGTTGCGCGTAAAGCGCATACTTGTTGAACCTCGTCGATAAATCTTTGCGATGGATGTAAGCTCGTCGTCCAAGCGACCACCGGCCGACTAGCGAAGCCACCGTTCATGCGGACGGTGCCGAAATTGCCAGCTCCGAGAAAGCCGCTGTTCGTTTGGTGCATCAGTAGCGCGTAGACCCAAGCTTCTTTTTCGTCTGGGTTTACACGACTTATCTTGACGTCGTGGTTCTTTGCGGTAACGAGGACGTCCAATTCGTCGGGTGATTCGGCCTTCGTCTCGATCGACATCACACCCTTCTTTTGAGTAACACGGTAGTCTTGGGCATCAGCATCCCAGCTCTTCCACGGGTGCTGCAGAAACGCCGGCTTTGTCACGTCATCGACGATCAAGTGCCAAGCACTCTCCTGGCCGTTTGCGAGGTCCAGCAACCCGCCGCGCCAGTATTCCGGATTATCAGGCAGCGACTGAGTGGGATTGCGTGCCTGAATGCTAGCGGCGATCTGCACCAAGAAGACGTGCCACGGGTCGGCCTGATGCGCCCGCTGGCCCGTGTAGCCGTCGACCTCGCCTTTGGCGAGCAATGCGAACAGTGTCGGCAAGTCGACGAAACGTGAGCCCTGCGGCGTGCGAATGCCAATCAGCTCATCCGTAAGGAGGTCATGCATCGTCCTTCTCCAGGCCAAAGCGTGTGTAGCGGAACGGGCAGTCGCCGATGCTGAAACGGAACCCGTCGCGGCCGGGCATCGCTTCGATCGCTTCGGGCACGGTTCCCTCCGAAAGAGGAGGCAGCAAGTGCGCGGGAATCGTTATTCGATCGATATCCGCACCAAACGGTGAGCGGCAAACGCGAGACAATGGCACGTCGAGCGATGCGGCGCCGAGACGCGTGACGACGCGCTCGGACTTGTCGCCGTAGTGCAAGTCGCCGAACGGCTCGTTCTTCAAAACGGCGGCAAGCGCGGCCCGTATGTCTGCCAGACGCTTCCCGTCCAACCAGTGGCCGTGTGCCCTCCATTCGACGGCGAGGGCGCTCCACGCATCGGGGTGCGTGGTGTGCTCGATGAGCGCGCGTGCGTCGTCCGGTAACGTAATCGCGCGTCGCCGCTCTAGCTCTTCAAGTGTGCGTTGCAGCACACGCCCGTCCTCGTAGACGGTACCGATACCGGCGGGACCTCGCAGCCGGCCGTCGCGCTCAAGAAAGCTTGCGAGCGGTTTCTCTGGGGCACGAATCGTTGCGCGTGGCGCCGCATAGGCGTCGGGACGTTGTGGCCGTGCATGGCGGTGTAATCGGCCGAAACGTTGAAGCAACACGTCCATCGGCGCGAGATCAGTCACGATCCAGTCCGCGTCTATGTCGAGGCTCTGTTCCAACGTCTGGGTGCCGACGAGCAGCAAGGGGCTTGCGGTCGAACGCTTGCCCATGAGGGCCGTCACATGCTCATCGAGCCGTTCGCGGTCCGCTCGAGCAAAGCGGCCGTGATGGGGGCAGCGAACGCCGTTGAGCGCGAAGATGGCGGACAGTAATTCTGGCGTCTCGTCTTCTAATGTGCTTTCTATCTGGCGCGTCAAGGCGTTTGCGCGCGCGACGGTATTGCATACGACGAGCACGCGCGCGCCTTTCCGGATCGCATCGATCAGTTGAGGCACTACCGCCGCGTTTTCCGTAAGTGTACGTTCGAGGGTGATCTCGATACGGCGCGTGCGGGAGCATTGCGGCACCGTTCGGACTTCGGCCCTCGTAGTCAGGGCGGGGTACGGGCGCTCGACGGCCTTCTCCAGAGGCTCTGCGGGTCGGCAGAAGAAAGCGGACGCGGCCGACTCGCCAAGCGTCGCGGACAGTAGCACGGCCCATCCACCGCGTTCGATATGTCCAGTCAGCAAGGCGTGCAGCACCTCCTTCATGTAAGTGTCGGAGGCATGCACTTCGTCTACGACGAGCAGGTGCCGATCGAGACAGACAGAGCGCAGCAGACTGTGCTTGACCTGCAACGCGGACAAGAGCGCTTGGTCTATCGTTCCTACGCAGACGGGCGCTGCCAGGAAACGCTTCGGACGTTCGGCGGCCCAGATCTGCTCGCGCCGCTCGTCCGATGATGAGTCGTGCCACAGCGTGCAGCGAGGATTCGGCAGCACGGCCACGCCATCGACCTTCACATAGCCTGGGACGGCCAAAAGCACCGGGCGTAGAGAGGCATCAGGCGCGAACGCCGCGTCGACGGCCTGATGAATGCGCTCGTAGAGCTCGCGCGCCGCGACGCGCGTCGGCAGCGCGAAGTACAGGCCATCGACTTTGCTTTCCGCATAGAGACGAAAAAACCAAGCCAACGCGGCTTCGGTCTTGCCGGAACCTGTGTCGGATTCGATCAGTAACAGCCGCTGGTCTTCTTCCACTGGCAACGAGTAGGCAAGCTCGGCTTGTAGCGGCGTCGGGGTGTCGAGCCTGTCACGAAAGATCTCTTCGAACGGTCGAGGCTCGCGAGCGCCCGGTGGAGTCAAACCGATGAGACGCAGAGCCTCGCGAGCTTGGCGCGTAGCAAGAGCGTGACGGTTCTCGTCGGGTGACGCGCGGTACGGGAAGAAAGTAGTATCGGAGCCGATCCAATCAGCGAGCATCACCAAGCCGGCAAAGCGCTGTTGAAGTGCCGGCGTTGCGTCGAGACGCGGCGTCGCTGCGTCGAACGCGCTCGGGAAAGCGGTGATTGCGGCCCGTGCCAGACCGTCCAGCGCCGCGAGCGGATCGTATCCGCTCTTGCTGCTCCAGAGTACGCTTGCCTTACGCTCTACGCACGAGTCGTAGTAGTCCTTGACCGAAACAGGTCGGCCGTGGTGCGAGATGCTGGCGAGCAGCATGCCGTAGGCCTGTGCCTCGTCTCGAAACCAGGTACAGATGCCATCGAGCAGTGTGCGCCATGCCGGAGGCCAACGGTCTCCGAGTTCCTCGAGCAGCGCGACGCCTTCGAACACGTGTCCGGCCGTATCTCTCGCGGTCGGATCAGCCTTGGCTTGAAAACCCCAGTTACACTTGCCGAAGTCGTGGATGAAAGCGATGACTGCGAGACGGTCCTTCTGCGCTTCGGTCAAAGAGCCCAATCGAGCCAGGTTCGGCAGATCCAGTAGGGCTCGTAATACGAGAGCGACGTCGAGACAATGGTCCACCAGAGGGTGGCGCCCCACATCCGACGTTTTCCCCCACGGCACGGGAACCGAGCCGCCAAAGACGTCAGTTTTTTCTCGCACTTTTCAGAGGTGTTGGTCTAGCTCCGTTTAAGTGGAGCGATTGCGCTTAGACCGACATCCAGACATTGGGACAGCCTCCTTGGGACATGAAGCCTACAACCGTTCTCTATCGGCGGCCCCCCCTTTTCTGGTGCGCGTCGCTATACCCCTTTACGCCATGACGTGCGCTGCTCAACGATTGACTGCGCCACAAAGCACGTGCTCAACACGTGTCACACAGATTCGCCGAGGATGAGAGTATCGAATAGCGGGCTTATGGCATCAAGAGAATTTGGAAAAGAACCGAAGTAAGGAATTACATAGATGCGGAAATAATTCATCCGGCGAAGTACGTTAGTTCGATGCGAAAACACGCTTTCGTTAGATCCTGGTGCCTGCCTGGAGATTCAATGACGCAATTGACGCAATGAGGAGAAGAACGTGGGGCAACCCCGTCGGTCCTGGCGGCGTCGGCAGGTAATCGCGGACCGCTGCCGCGATCGCGCCACCCGACGCCTGGTCATATGACCGCCGCCCAAGTGGCGACCGTTTGCGCAGATAACACCGGCGGTGTCGCACTCATCACCGCGGCGTACTCTCAACGGCGCACCCACGCCTGGGCCATCATGGGCAGCGCACTCTCGCGATCCTGAGAACCGTCTCGGGAATCTCGGAGACTCCGGGGAAGTTCACCCCGAATCGTGTGCAACAGATTCCACACGGACTCGGCATTAGGACGCGCACGATCGTGCAAGTATTGGTGGCCAGGGGCGGAATCGAACCACCGACACGCGGATTTTCAG
>CAYMAF010000117.1:0-8682 GCA_964388365.1 uncultured Gammaproteobacteria bacterium
TCGATCGCGCCGCGATCGATCGTCGTGTTCGCGCCGATCTCGACGTCGTCGCCGATGACGACTGTGCCGACCTGGGGCACCTTGACCCACCCGCCGTTCGCGAAGTCCTCCGCGAAGCCGAAGCCGTCGGCGCCGATCACCGCGCCCGGCTGAAGCACGCAGCGGCTGCCGATCCGGACGCCGTCGAGGACGGTGACCCGTGCGACGAGGCGCGTATGAGCGCCGATCTCGACGTCCGCGCCGATCGTGCAGCCCGGCCCGATCACCGCGCCGTCGCCGATCTCGCTGCGTGCGCCGACGACCGCGTGCGCAGCGATTTCCGCGGTCGGCGCGACGATCGCGTCGGACGCGACGACGGCCGACGGATGCACGCCCGGGACCGGCGGCGGCGGCGGATGCAGCAGCGCTGCGATCCGCGCATAAGTCGCATAGGGGCTCTTCGTGACGAGACACGGCACTGGGCAGGCGGCGCGATGACGCTCGTCGAGGATCACCGCGCCCGCGCGCGTCGCGGCAAGGGCGCCCGCGTAGGCCGGGTTCGCGAGAAACGCGATCGCGTCCGGGCCCGCGGCCGTCAGCGTGCCGACCGTCGATACGGTGCGCTCGGCCGGCCCGTGGAGCACGCAGCCGAAGCGCTCGGCGAGCTCAGCGAGAGTGACCTGCATTCCGGCCGGCGCCGACGGGGCTCATGCAGGGCGCATCGGCCGCCGCAGCGCGCCGCAGCATCAGTTGCTCCTTCTGAGCTGCTCGAGCACCTTCGCGGTCACGTCGAGGTCGCTGTTGAAGTACACGGCCTCGGCGACGATCAGATCGTACCGTTCTTTCCGTGCGTACTCCTGCACGGCTTGCAGCACGGTGCGCTGGATCTTCGCGATCTCCTCGTTCTGCCGAATGTTCAGGTCTTCCTGGAACTGGTTGTGCTGACGCTGAAGATCGCGCGCGCCGTCGCGCAGCTCCCTTTCGAGCTGCGCCCTCTCCTGCTCGCTCAGCACCGACCGGTCGCGCTCGAAGCGCTGCTGCTTCTCCTGTAGCTGTTGATTCAGCGTCAGAATCTCGCGCTGCCTCGGAGCGAACTCGGTCTCGAGGGCCTGCGCCATCGCCTCGTACTGCGGGGACTCCTGCACGAGCCGCGCGAAATCGACGACGCCGATCTTCTGTGCCTGCGCGGGAGCGGCGGCGAGCAGCCCCGCGAGGAATACGAACGGACTCAAGGCCCGAAATGCCTTCAACATGAATTCGATCCTCGACTGCTAGAATGCTTGTCCGATATTGAACTGAAAGTTCTCGACGGGGTCGGCGAAAAAGCGATCCGTCTCCTCGTCCTTATTGAGCGGGAGAGCGTAGCTGAAGCTCAACAGGCCCATCGGCGAAAGCCACTCGACCGCAAGCCCGACCGACTTTTTCAACCTATCATAGTCGAATCCCCAGTCGACCGGGTCGCCGAGACGATCGCGGAACTCCACGCCGCCGGTCGAGAACACGTTCCCGATATCGAAGAACAGCGACATCCGCGCGGAGTTTCCGAACTTCTCCGGCGTCGGCATCACGAGCTCGAACTGGCTCGCGAACAGCATGTTGCCGCCGTACGGATTGTTCCACGAGTCGCGCGGGCCGAGATAGCTCTGCTTGTAGCCTCGCACCGAGCCCGGCCCGCCGGCATAGCGGTGGCGGAACGGCGGCAACGCGGTCGTATCGCCGAACGCGTCACCGTACGCGAGCTCGCTATTGACCTTGAACAGCCACCGGCCCCAGAGCGGCACATACTTTGTGAAATCGAGCGAGGCCACGTAGTACTCGACCTTGCTTCCGGGCACCGCCGCGTTCAGCCGCGCACGGATACGCTGCCCCGCGGTCGGGAAGATCGACGCGTTGCGCGAATCGTACATCCAGCCCGCGGAGAGCTCGAACGTCCGCACCTTCGTGCCGAAGACGTTGTCGCTGACCGTGAACGGCTCGCCGTTCTGCCGCACCCATTGGCGCGCTTGATCGGAGCTGAAGTCGCCGGTGATGAGCTCCGCGTCCTGATAGATGAAGCCGAAGTTCAGGTACTGCACCTCGCCGATCGGGTACTGCCAGCTCAGCCCGCCGCTCAGCGTCTCGGTCGAGAAGTGCGACGTGTACGAAGTGAACTGCGTGATGTCCTGATACGTGAACTGAATCGTGCGCGACAGCTCGTCGATCGAGCGGTAGTAATCGGTGAGCTGGAAGTCGTAGATCTTCTGGTACCGGCCCGCACGCGCCGTGAGCGCGACCCGGTTGCCGGTGCCCATGAAGTTCGAGTGAATGATCTCGCCGCCGAGGATTACGCCCTGCGACTCCGCATAGCCGAGCTGGCCGCCGAACTGCCCCGGAAGCCCTTCCTCGATCTCGAACTCGACATCGACGAGGTCCGACGTGCCCGGCACCGGCACCGTGTCGTACTCGACCGACTGCACGTACGGCAGCCGCTGCAGGCGAATCTTCGAGCGCTCGAGCGCCTGATTGGACAGGTACGCGCCTTCGAGCTGGCGCATCTCCCGCCGGAAGACCTGATCCTCGACATTGTCCGCGCCGTTGAAGTTGATGCGCCTGACGTAGACGCGGCTCTGCGGATCGACGAAGAACGTGACGTCGACCCGTTTCGTTTCCGGATCGAGCTCGGGCACGGCCTGCACGTCGGCGAACGCGTAGCCGGCGAAGCCGTGCACCGTCTTCATGTTCTCCTCGGTGATCGTGAGGAGGCGCTGCGAGAACGTTTGTCCCTCGCGCGGCAGGATCAGCGCGCGGAGCTGCGCCTCGGGGACGACCATCTTGCCGGCGATGTCGATCTCGCCGAACGTGTACTGCTCGCCCTCGTTGACCGCAATCGTGATGAAGATATCGCGGCGGTCGGGCGAGATCGCGACGCGGACGTCCTCCCACTGGAAATCGGCATAGCCGCGGTCCATGTAATACGAGCGCAGCGTCTCGAGATCGCCCTCGAGCGCCTCGCGCGAATAGCGGTTGTCGTCTCGGATGAACGAGAGCAGGCTTCCGGTCGTCAGCTCGAACTGCTTCAGCAGCTCGTCGTCGTCGAATGCCTCGTTGCCGACGATATTGATCTGACGGATCTTCGCCCGCTCGCCCTCTTCGATCTCGAGCGACACGCGGACGCGGTTGTCCGGCAGATCCTCGACCGTTGGCGTGATCCGCGCGCCGTACTTGCCGCGTGCGTAGTACTCCTCGGTGAGGTACATCTGCACCTCGTCGAGCACGGACCGGTCGAAGGTCCTGCCGCGCGCGAGGCCGACGTCCCTCAGTGAGCTCTCGAGCGCCTCGTCGGGGATATCCTTGTTACCGCTGAACGTGAACGCTTCGATCGACGGGCGCTCGAGCACGGCGATCACGAGCGTGTTGCCGTCGGCGCGCAGCTCGATGTCCTGGAAGAAGCCCGTCGAGTAGAGCGCGCGTATCGCCTCGGCGACGCGCTGCGCGGTGATCGTGTCGCCGATATTGATCGGCAGATAGTTGTAGATCGTGCCTTCGGAGATCCGCTGCGCGCCCTCGACACGGAAATCGCGAACCACGAACGGCTCGACGGGAGTCTGCGCACGCACGCCGGCGACGAGGCCGATCACCAGCGCGCAGACGGCAAGCCCCCGCAACGCCGCTTGCGAAGCGAAACTGGGCCGAGCCATCAGCTGAACACCCGCGACAAGTCGTTGTAGAAGACGAAACCCATCAGAAGAATCATCAGCAAGATTCCGAGCTGCTGTCCGAAAGCCACGGCCCGCTCCGACAACGGCGAGCCCTTGATCCACTCCGCGAGCTGGAAAACGATCTGGCCGCCGTCGAGTATCGGCACGGGGAGCAGGTTCAGGATACCGAGGCTGATGCTGACGATGGCGAGAAAGCTCAAGAACGCGCCGAGGCCCGCCTGCGCGCTGTCCCCCGCATAGCCGGCGATGGCTATCGGTCCCGAAATATTACGCATCGAGACGTCGCCCACAACCATGCGCCCCAGCATGCGCACGGTCAATGCCGACATCTCCCAGGTCTTCGCCGCGGCCCTCGCGACACTGTCGATCGGCCCGTAGCGCTGCTCGGCCGCGAGGCTATCGATCAGCCGCTCCCATTCGGGCGGCGGCGGTATGCGCGCGCTCGCGACGCCGATCTGCCCGACCTCGCGTCCGTCGACGTCCGCGCGCCCGATCTCGACGCGCAGCGTGAGCCGAGCGCACGGCGCTCCGCCCTGCAACGACCGGTCTCCGTCGTGACCGGTGGCCGCGTCGCATCCCGGCCCGCGCTCGACGAGCAGCGACGCGGTCTCTCCCGGGCGCGCGCGAATCGCGGTCGCGAGCGCCTCGAACGTGTCGACCGGCTCGCCGTCGATCTCGACGATGCGGTCCCCGGCGAGGAGCCCGGCCCGCTCGGCCGGCCCGTCGGCTGTGACCTCGCCGATCTGCGGCGGCAGCGACGGCGGCACGGGGCCCGGGCGGATGCCTAGGCCCGAGAAGAGCGCGTCGGGCTCGGTCAGCTCCGAGAGCCGTCCGCGGACGTCGAGCGCGATGTCGCGGACGCGCCCGTCGGCGCCGCGCACGCGAAGCTCGAGGTGTCCGTCGTCCAAGAGCCCGTCGAGGATCGCGAGGGTCGCGTGCTCCCACGTCTCGGTCGGCGCGCCGTCGATCGCCTCGATGATGTCGGCCGCACGCAGCCCCGCCGCATCGGCCGTCGAGCCCGGCTCGACGGCGCCGATATACGGCTTGATGCCCGGCACGCCGGTCATGAACAGCAGCCAGTACGCGACGACCGCGAACACGAAATTGAAGCCCGGTCCGGCGAGCAGCACCGCGATACGGTGCGCTGGAGGCCGGTTGTTGAATGCCCGCGGGCGCTCGGCCTCCGGAACCGGCGCCTCGCGCTCGTCGAGCATCTTCACGTAGCCGCCGAGCGGCAGCCATGCGAGCCAGTACTCGGTGTGATCCGGCCCGCGGCCTCGCCAACGCGCGAGCGGCTTGCCGAAGCCGATCGAGAAACGCTCGACCTTGAAGCCTAGCCGGCGTGCGACCCAGAAATGGCCGAACTCATGCACCGACACGAGCAGGCCGATCGCGACGATGAATGCGAGGAGCGATAGGCCTACGTCGAGCATGGGGATATCGGGAGACCTCGAGGTGTCGGAAGAGGGGCTATTCTAACCACGCAATGCGGGACGTGCCGGCGGACATCGCTACCCACCCGGCGGCCTAACCGTAAGAGACCATCCCCGCCGACGTCCGTTCCCAATCTTTGCACCGCAGACGCCGCGTTCGGCCTGGCTCCTTTCGCTTGGCACAGCGTCGCCGGGGCGTGCCGTGGAGCTGCGCGCCACCTGTCCCGTCCGGGGGGACGCCGGAAGAGCGTCCCTGCGGCTCGTGGGCCGCCGTCCGTGGCGGCCCACGCCCCCCGAACGGGACAGGTGCCGCGCAGCCCCACGGCACGCCTCGGATGAGTCGTCGTGCGTCGCAGCCTCAAAGCAATCCGGCCGCGAGCAGCCCGAGCACGAACACCGGCGCCGCCGCCGTCAGGCTGTCGATCCGAT
Organism: uncultured Gammaproteobacteria bacterium; assembly: GCA_964388365.1. Lineage (GTDB taxonomy): Bacteria > Pseudomonadota > Gammaproteobacteria > Steroidobacterales > Rariloculaceae > ZC4RG20. The sequence goes on from CAYMAF010000117.1 coordinate 5,540, forward strand.
CGAGCATCCCCCCATGCCCCGGCAGCAGCCGCCCCGTATCCTTCACGCCGATATTGCGCTTCGCGACGCTGACCGTCAGATCACCGAGCACCGACGCGAGCGCCGTCGCCGCGCCGACCGCGACGAGCGGCCCGACCGAAACGTCGAGCAGCCCCGCGGCCGCGCCGGACACGGCCGCCGCGAGCGCGACGCCACCCGCGACTCCCTCCCACGTCTTGCCCGGGCTCACGTGCGGCGCGAGCTTGTGCCGGCCGATCGCCCGGCCGGTGAAGTACGCGCCGCTGTCCGCGGCCCAGACGATCGCGAACACGGTCATCACGAGCCCGCGCCCTTCGGGCAATGCGCCGTGCAGATGGACGAGCGCCGCCCACGGCGGCAGCAGCACCGCGATGCCGGCGACGCCGACGGCCGGAAGCGGCAGGCGGCGCGGGAAGCTGAGCACCGCAGCGAGCGCGAGCAGCCAGAAGACCGCGGCAGCGATCACGAGCGCGACGACGACGTCCCGCTCGCCGACCCACGAGAACCCGCCGATCGCGACGCCGGCGAAGACCGCCGCGCTCGCGGCGCGCGCGGGCCCCGGCAGCCGCGCGAGCCCGGCCCACTCCCAGGCGCCGGCGACGAACAGGAGCCCGAGCACCGCCGCGGTGCCGGCGGTCGACGGCAGCATGACGCCGGCGATGACGGCGATCCCGAAGATCACCCCCGTGATGACGCGTTGGATCAGCAACGTATGGCCTCGACCTGCTCCCCCGTTCGGCCGAAGCGCCGCTGACGCTCGGCATAGAATTCGAATGCGCGCTCGAGCTCGGCGGCCGTGAAATCCGGCCACAGCGACGCGGTGAAATAGACCTCGGCGTACGCAATGTCCCAGAGAAGGAAATTGCTGATGCGCTTCTCTCCTCCGGCCCGTATCAGCAGATCGACCGCCGGCAAGCCGCACGTCGCGAGCGCCGTCGACAGCTTCGTCTCGTCGATCTCGCGCGGATCGAGGCGGCCGGCCGCCGCCTCCTCGGCGAGCCGCCGCGCCGCGCGCGTGATATCCCAACGGCCGCCGTACGCGACCGCGACGACGAGCGTCATCCCCCGATTCGCCTCCGTCCGGCGCTCCGCCGCGCGTATCGCCACGCGCAGCGCCTCGCCGAGACTGTCGAGATCGCCGATGAAACGCAACCGGATGCCGTTAGCCGAGAGCCGCTCGACCTCGCGGTCGAGCGCTTCGAGAAACAGCGACATCAAGCCGTTGACCTCGTCGGGCGGACGCCGGAAGTTCTCGCTCGAGAACGCGAACAGCGTCAACACCTCGACACCACGCGCCGCGCAGTGCTCGACGACGGCGCGGGCGGGCCCGATGCCCGCATGATGGCCGGCTCCGCGCGGTAGAGCGCGCTGCCGCGCCCACCGGCCGTTGCCGTCCATGATCACGGCAACGTGCGCCGGAAGCGCGGGGCTCCGGCCGGATCGAGCCGCGCGTGCCGCCATCGGGAGCTAGGAGCCCGTCTCCGTCACGGTCGGGCTCTCAAAACTCCATGATCTCGGCTTCTTTCTCCTTGAGAAGCGCGTCGACCTGGCCAACGTAGCGATCGGTGAGCTTTTGGATTTCGTCCTGCGCGCGGCGATCGTCGTCCTCGGTGACGAGCTTTTCCTTCAGCAGATCCTTGACCTGCCCGAGCGCATCCCGGCGCACGTTGCGGATCGCGACGCGCGCGTTCTCGCCCTCCTGGCGAACGACGCGCACGAGATCCTTGCGCCGCTCCTCGGTCATCGGCGGCAGCGGCACGCGGATCACGCTGCCGGCCGAGACGGGCGTCAAGCCGAGATCGGAGTTCAGGATCGCCTTCTCGACGGCCGGCACCATCGACTTCTCCCACGGCGTGACCGCGAGCGTGCGCGCGTCCTCGACGGTGACGGTCGCCGTTTGCGAGACCGGCACCTGCGAGCCGTAGTACTCGACCGTGATGTGATCGAGGAGACTGGCGTGAGCCCGGCCGGTACGCAGCCGCCGAAGCTCCTCCTTCAGCGCCTCGATCGATTTTTGCATGCGGTGCTCCGCATCCTTTTTTATATCGGCGATCATGAGCTCGTCCCGGTCATCGGCAACTGGTTGCCGACCGCGGTACCGACGGCATCGCCGCGGACGAGCCGGACCAGGTCGCCGGGTGTGTTGAGGTTGAAGACGACGAGCGGCAAATCGTTGTCCCTGCACATTACGATGGCCGTCGCGTCCATGACCCGCAGCTTGTCCGACAGGACCTGATCGTAAGACAGGCTGCGATAGCGGACGGCGCTCGGGTCCTTCATCGGATCGGCCGAATAGACGCCGTCCACCTTCGTGGCCTTGATCAGCACGTCCGCGCCGATCTCGATGGCCCTGAGGCTTGCAGCCGTATCCGTCGTGAAGAAAGGATTGCCGGTGCCGGCCGCGAAGATCACGATGCGGCCCTTCTCGAGATGGCGGATCGCGCGGCGGCGGATATAGTCCTCGCAGACCTCGTGAACCTGCAGCGCGGACAGCGTCCGTGCCGTCACGCCCTTCCGCTCGAGCGCATCCTGCAGCGCGAGGGCATTGATGATCGTCGCGAGCATGCCCATGTGATCGGCCGTGACCCGATCCATGCCCGCCTCGGCGAGGCCCGCGCCGCGGAAGATATTGCCCCCGCCGATCACGAGGCCGACCTGCACGCCGAGCGACGCGACCTCGGCCACCTCGGAGGCGATTCGAGAGATGACTTCGGGGTCGATGCCGTACTGCTGTCGGCCCAACAGCGCCTCGCCGCTGAGCTTCAGCAGGATTCTTCGGTAGGCAGGCTCCCCTTCGGACATTTCGACTCGCGACATGCTCAGAAATCGGCGGCGGCATGCCCGCCGCCGATCGGATGGGTTAGATTAGCGGGTCTGCGACGCTTGCGCCATGACCTCCTCGGCGAAGTCGACCTTCTGCTTCTCGATGCCTTCGCCGAGCTCGTAGCGCACGAAGCGCACGACCTTCGCGCCGGCCTGCTTCAGCAGGTCGCGCACGCGCTGATCCGGATCCTTGACGAACGGCTGACCGAGCAGCGTCACCTCGTCGAAGTGCTTGCGCAGGCGCCCCTCGACCATCTTCTCGACGATCTGCTCGGGCTTGCCTTCGCCGAGCGCTTGCGCAC
>CAYMAF010000118.1:0-8546 GCA_964388365.1 uncultured Gammaproteobacteria bacterium
CAGGCGGCGGGCGGCAACGCGGAAGCCGAGCGCCTGCTGCTGCAATGGGAATGAGCCATGCGAGCCCGAACGATACGACTCGGACTATCCGCTCTATTGATCGCCGCGGTCGCCGCGATGCACGCGGCCGCGTTCGCCCAAGCGACCCGCCCGCTCACAGTCGAGGGTAAGCGCGCGCTGTACCAGCGCGTGATCGCCGTTCCGGGCGCGGTGCTCCTCGATGCGCCGGGCGCGTCGACCGCGTACGCGCAGCCGGTCACGCCCTTCACCGTGTTCTACGTTTACGGCCGGGAATCGCGCGACGGCCAGCCATTCGTGCAGGTCGGCGTCGACAGCACCGGGCGCATCGACGGCTGGCTGTCCGCCGAGCAAGCCATCGACTGGCAGCAGACGCTGACGATCGGCTTCAAGGATCCGGCCGAGCACCCGCGCGTGCTGCTGTTCGAGGACCGCGACGCGCTGAAGCGTCTCGTCGACACGAACAACGCGGCGGGGTACGAGGCGCTGCGCGAGCAGGCGATCGCGGGCGACGTCGAGGGCAGCCCGGTCGCCGCGATCCAGCCGGACGGCTTCATCGATATCCGCCGCAACTTCTACCTCGTGCCGATCCTGAGCCACGAGGACGTGCTGATCGGCCCGCATCAAGGACGGCTCCTCCGGGTCGCGAGCGTGCCGCTCCGGGATCCGGCGCCGGCCGACGATCCGTATCGCGCGGGTATCGTGTTCGTCATCGACACGACGCAGTCGATGCGCCCCTATATCGAGCGCACACGCGAGGTTGTACGCGATATCTATGCGCAGCTCGAAGAAGCCGGACTTTCGGACAAGGTCGCGTACGGCCTCGTCGGGTTTCGCGACAGCACCGACGCCGTGCCGGGGCTCGGTTACGTGTCCCGGGTGTTCGCGAATCTGACGAGCAGCAGCGAGGAGTTCTTGTCACAGGTCGCGACGGTCGACGCCGCGAGCATCTCGAGCCGGGGCTTCAACGAAGACGCTTACGCGGGCGTCCTAGATGCTGTTGAATCAATGAATTGGAAGGACTACTTCGCGCGCTACATTATCTTAATCACCGACGCAGGCCCGCGGCTCGGCGACGACCCTCTCGCGACGACGGGGCTCGATACGCGCGATCTCGCCGCTCGGCTCGCGGACCTGCGGATCGCCGCGTGGACGATCCATCTGAAGACCGAGATCGGCCGCGACGATCATGCATTCGCAGAGCGCGAGTATCGGGCGCTGTCGACCGTTTCGGATATCGGCTCGTTCTACTACCCGATCGAGGCCGGCGACGTCGACGACTTCGGCACGGCGCTCGCGGCGATGATGCGTCAGCTCACGGCACAGGTCGCGGCCGCGGCGCAAGGCTTCCAGCCGCTCCAGTCGACGTCGGTGATCGATATCGCGGCCGACGGCAGCGAGCTCTCGGCGTTCCAGCAGAAGGTCGCACGGCTCGGATACGCGCTCCGAATGGACTACCTGCAGCGCGGCGGCGACGGCGGCGCGCCGGCGCTGTTCGACGCGTGGATGATCGACCGCGATCTGACCGCGCCGGCCGAGCGCTCGATCGACGTCCGCGTGCTGCTGACGCGCGATCAGCTCAGCGATCTGCACGAGGTGCTGCGCCGCGTCGTCGAGCGGGCCGAGGAAGGCGCGATCGCGCCGCAGGGCTTCCTCGACGAGCTGCGCAGCCTCGCGGCGATCATCAGCCGGGACCCCGAAGCCGTCCAGGCCGCGGTCAGCGGCGGGACGACGCTCGCGGAGCTCGGCTATATGCGCGAGTACATCGAAGGGCTGCCGTACCAGAGCGAGGTCATGCACCTCGACCTTTCCGATTGGCAGCAATGGTCGGCACAGCAGCAATTCGAGTTCATCAACCAGCTCGACGGCAAGGTCGCGTACTACCGCGCGCTGCACGACAACGTCGACCTTTGGGTCTCGCTCGACGGCGGGCCGGTCGACGGCGACTCGGTCTATCCGCTGCTCCTGGAGGCCCTGCCCTGAGCGTCGACGCCGTTTTCTCGCTGCGCAACGTCACGAAAACGTACGGCGCGGGCGGCATCGAGTTCCGGCTACGCGTCCCCGAGCTCGACGTGCCGCGCGGCGCGAAGCTCGCACTGATCGGCGAGAGCGGCTCGGGCAAGAGCACGCTGCTCGAGCTGCTCGCGATGATATTGAAGCCCGGCGACGCCGAGCGGTTTCGGTTTCGGCCGGCCGAAGGCGGCGCCGAGCTCGACGTCGTCGCCGCGTGGCGCACCGATGCGTCGGACCGGCTCAGCGCGTGGCGCAGCCGGCATATCGGCTACGTGCTGCAGCACGGCGGCCTGCTGCCGTACCTGACGGTCCGCCGGAACATCGAGCTTTCGCGCCGTCTGCTCGAGCTCGATCTCGACGGGGTTGCCGAGGATCTCGCGGCGCGCCTCGGCATCGAGCAGCAGCTCGACAAGCTGCCGGCCGCGCTTTCGGTCGGGCAGCGCCAGCGCGCCGCGATCGCGCGGGCGCTTGCGCACGAGCCGCCGATCGTGATCGCCGACGAGCCGACGGCGGCGATCGACCCGCTGAACGCCGAGCGCATCACGCGGCTGCTCGCACGCCTCGCCGACGAGCTCGACGTCACGCTGATCGTCGCGAGCCATGCCCAGGATCTGATGCGCGATGCCGGCTTCACGCTGCTGACGCACGACGTCGAATATGCCGACGACGTCTCGATGTCGGTCTGCGTCTCGAGCTCGAGCCTCGCGGCCGCCTGACGCCCGTTCGCCGCTTTCCCGAATGTCCCGGACGGCCGATTCGCAGCGACGATGGCACACGCGGTAACCGATCACTCCGAGGACGCGCTCGGCGGAATGGCCGAGGAATCGGCGCGCGCCCGAGCCCGCCTCGTCACGCGGCTCGCATTCGACGACTACCGCCACGAATGGGTGCTGTCGAGCTGCTCGGTGCTCGCGCTCGCGGCCGTGCTGATCCCGCTGCTCGTGCTGTTCGGGCTGCGGTACGGCATCATCGCGAACCTGCTCGATCCGCTCGTCGAGAATCCGCGCTACCGTGAGATCGCGCCGATCACGAGCGGCCATTTCACGCCCGACTGGTTCGAGACGATGCGCTCGCGCGACGATGTCGCGTTCGTCGTGCCGCGGACGCGCTCGCTGGCCGCGACGATCCGGATCCGCAAGCCCGACAGCGAGATCGGGCGGATCGTCGACGTCGAGCTGATCCCGTCCGCGGCCGGCGATCCGGTCCTCGGCGCCGAGCTCGAAGCACCGGCCGGCCTCGAGACCGCGCTCTTGTCGTGGTCGGTCGCCGAGCGGCTCGGCGCCGGGGCCGGCGATCGCGTCGAGGGGATCGTGACGCGCACGCGCGGCGGCGAGGTCGAGACGGTGCGCCTGCCGCTCGCGGTCGCCGGCGTCGCGCCGCCGGCCGCGTTCGCACGCGACGGGCTGTTCGTCTCCGGCGCGCTGCTCGTCGCCGTCGAGGATTTCCTCGACGGGCGTGCGGTGCCCGAGCTCGGCTGGGCCGGCAGCGCGCCGCGCGGCGCGGACCGGGCGTATGCGGGTTTTCGGATGTACGCCCGCACGCTCGACGACGTCGCGGCCCTCAGGGCCGACCTCGTCGAGCAGGATATCGACGTGCGCACGAGCATCGCGGACATCTCGCTCGTCCAAACCCTCGACCGCAACCTCGGCATCGTCTACTGGATCATCGCCGGGATGGCGATCGGGGGCTACTGCCTGTCGTTCGCGACGAGCGTCTGGGCGAACGTCGACCGCAAGCGACGCGAGTTCAGCGTCCTGCGGCTGATCGGCTTTCGCACACGAGACATCGTCTGGTTCCCGATCGTGCAAGCCGCGTTCACCGCGGCCGCAGCGTGGGCGCTCGCGTGCGGCGCGTACTTCGCGGTCGAGGCTCTGCTGAACGGGCTGTTCGCCGCGAGCATCGGCGGCGGCGAGCCGGTCTGCCGGATACGCGCGTGGCACCTCGCGCTCGCGCTCGTGCTGACGCTCGCGGCCGCGACGCTCGCCGCCGCGGCCGGCGGCTACCGCGTTGCGCAGCTCGAGCCGTCGATCGGCCTGCGTTAGCCGCCGTCGCCGTCACCGCCGTCGAGCGCGGCGTGCTGCGTCTCGTTCAGGTCGTCGCTCGGCCAGAAGCGCATCCCGCTGACGTCGACCTGTGCGATCAGGCCGGCATCGGTCAGCCGGTAGACCCGAATCCCGCCGACGAACGGCTCCTCGGCCGCGGCGCCCTCCGCGCCCGCGGCCGCTTGCGCGGAGATGCTGCCGTCCCATTGGCCGCGGACGAACGCGTCGTAGGTCGGCCGGTCCTCGAACAGCATCACGAGCTTGTAATTCTCGAGGCCGCCGCCGAGGCCGATGCCGGCGGCACCGACGTGCATGAACGTCTCCTTGCCGGTTGCGATCTCCCGAGCGACTCCGGTGCCGCCGGCGCCCGTCACGATCAGGCCGCCCTTCGTCGTGTCGAATACGGCCCAGCCGTGCGCTTGCTCGAGCAGATTAGCCGCGGACGGGTTCTCGGCGCGCAGCGTCTCGATCGTCTCCTCGGCCATGCGCGAGATCTCGGCGCGGCGCGCCGCCGCTTCTGCCGCGTCCTCGAGCTGCTCCTCGACGTCGCGCGGCTCGGCACCCGCTTCGGCGACCTCGTCGCGCACGTCCCGCTCGACGTCGTCGGCCGGCGCGAGCGGCCTGTCGTCCTGCGCGGCCGCCACGCCGATACCGAGCGTGACCGCGATCACGGCCGCGAGCGCCTTCGTGCTTTGCGTGTCCATCCCGTCTCTCCTATCGGTCCCGAGGGCCCTGCCTGGAACGGTGCAAGCGCCGTGCCGCCTATGCATCTTTATATTAATTTACCGACAGTTATGTAATACAGCTAATTCCAATTCTACAGCCAGGCATGACCGGAGCGCCGCGGCTCGAAGACGAGGCGGCGCGAGACAATGCGTGCGGAGCGGCCCCCCGGTGAGCCGTCCGTCGGCGAGCGCGTGGCATGCTACTTGCCTCGAGATGCGAAGCGACGAAGGAGGTCTGGCGTGCGCTTGGGGATGATCGGGCTCGGCCGCATGGGCGGCAATATGGTGCGCCGGCTACGCGCCGCATCGATCGACGTCGTCGGCACGACGCGCGATCGGGACACCGTCGCCGCGCTCGCGGCGGAGTGCGGGATGATTCCTGCGGCGTCGCTCGACGAGGTCGTCGCCGCGCTCGCGCCCCCGCGGGTCGTCTGGCTGATGCTGCCCGCCGGTCACGTCACCGGCGAGCATATCGATGCGCTCGCCGACCGGCTCGAGCCCGGCGACATCGTCGTCGACGGCGCGAACTCGCACTATCGCGACTCGCTCGAGCGGGGACGGCGACTCGGCGAGCGGAACCTGCTCTTCGTCGATGCCGGCGTCTCGGGCGGGATCTGGGGACGCGACGAAGGCTATGCGCTGATGGTCGGCGGTCCGAAGCAGGCGATCGAGCGGATCGAGCCCGTGCTGCGTGCGCTCGCGCCGGCCCCGGACCTCGGCTGGCTCCACTGCGGACCGACCGGCAGCGGCCACTACGTGAAGATGATCCACAACGGCATCGAGTACGGCATGATGCAGGCGTACGCGGAGGGCTTCGCGCTCCTCGAGGCGCGCAAGGATTTCGACCTCGACCTCGCGGCGATCGCCGAAGTCTGGCGCCACGGCAGCGTCGTTCGAAGCTGGCTGCTCGATCTGACGGCCGCGGTGCTCGAGGATCAGGAGAAGCTCGCGGACGTCGCCCCGTACGTCGCCGACTCCGGCGAAGGCCGCTGGACCGCGATCGAGGCGATCGAGCGCGGAATTCCGGCGCCGGTGATCAGCACCGCACTGATGATGCGCTTCGCGTCGCAGGGCAAGCTCGACTACGGAGCGCGCCTGCTGGCACTGCTGCGGAACGCGTTCGGCGGTCATCCCGTCCACGGGCCCGCCCGACGATGACGAGACCGTGCCGCTTCGTGATCTTCGGCTCGACCGGCGATCTCGCGACCCGGAAGCTGCTGCCGTCGCTGTATGACCTCGACTGCGGCGGCCATCTCGACGAAGGGCTGCGCGTCGTCGCGCTCGCCCGCCGGGACTGGACGACCGAGGACTTTCGCGCGGAGCTCGAGACCGTGATCGCACGACACCGCGAGACAGTCGATGCCGACGCCGTCCAGCGCTTCGTCCGCCGCTTCGATTTCCTGTCCGGCGATCACGACGACCCCGCACTCTATCGCCGCCTCGTCGAGCGACTCTCGGACGGCGCGACGTGCGAGAACGTCGCGGTCTACCTTGCGGTGCCGCCGTCGCAGTTCGTCCGCATCGTGCGGCGGCTCGACGATGCCGGCCTCGCCGACCTGTCCGGGCGCCACCGCATCGTCGTCGAGAAGCCCTTCGGCAGCGACCTCGCGAGCGCACGAGAGCTCAACGCCGAGCTGCACCGTCATTTCGACGAGGACCAGATCTATCGCATCGATCATTTCCTCGGCAAAGTCACGGTGCAGAACGTGCTCGTGTTCCGCTTCGCGAACGCCGTCGTCGAGCCGCTGTGGAACCGCCACTACGTCGATCACGTGCAGATCACCGTCGCGGAATCGGGCGGCATCGGCGATCGCGCCGGCTATTTCGACCGTGCCGGCACGTTGCGAGACATGATCCAAAACCACCTGCTCCAGGTGCTCGCCCTCGTCGCGATGGAGCCGCCGGCAACGATCGGCGCCGACGATCTGCGCACGGAGAAGGAAAAAGCGCTGCGCGCGGTCCGGCCTCTCGCGCCGGATTCGATCGACGCGTTCGCGGTACGCGGGCAGTACGACGCCGGCGAGATCGACGGCATCGCGGTGCCCGGTTATCGCAGCGAGCGAGGCGTCCCGGACGGCTCGACGACCGAGACGTTCGCCGCGCTGAAGCTATTCATCGACAACTGGCGCTGGCGCGGCGTGCCGTTTTATCTGCGCACGGGCAAACGGCTCGCGGCGACCGAGTCGCTCGTCGCGATTCGCTTCCGCGACGCCCCGCAGGCGCTGTTCCGGCGGACGGGCTGCGAGCGAGCCGAGCCGAACTGGCTGCTCCTGTCGATCCAGCCCGAAGACACGATCCGCTTCGAGCTCCAGGCCCGTGCACCAGGCTTCGAGATGACGCCGCGCACGCTGCGCGTCGACACCGTCGGACAGGTCCCGGACGGTCGTCTCGACGCCTACGCGACGCTGCTGCTCGACGTGATCGAAGGCGACCGGAGCCTCTTCATCCGCTTCGACGAGGTCGAGACCGCATGGCGCATCGTCGAGCCCGTGCTGCGCCGCTGGCAGACCGACGACGCACCGCTCTACCGCTATGCGGCCGGCTCGTGGGGCCCGGCCGACGCGGATACGCTGCTCGAGCGTCCGTATCAGCGCTGGCGGAACCGCGCATGAGCGCCGAGATCCGCTGGCACGTGTACTCCTCTCCCGATACGCTCGCCGACGCGCTCGCGGCCGCGGTCGCGCTGCGCGCCCGACAGCGCATCGCCTCTCGCGGCGAATACTCGATCGTGCTGACCGGCGGCTCTACGCCGCGCGCGCTCTACACGCGCCTCGCCGGCATCGACTCGGACTGGGCGCGGTGGCGGATCTACTTCGGCGACGAGCGTTGCGTGCCGCGCGGAGACGCGGAGCGCAACGATGCGCTCGCGCATGCGCTGTGGCTCGGCCGCGTACCGATACCGGAAGATCGGATCCACGCGATTCCGGCCGAGCTCGGCCCCGAGCGCGGGGCCGACGCGTATGCGCGTCTCCTCGCCGACGCCGGCCGCTTCGACACGACGCTGCTCGGCATCGGCGAGGACGGCCACGTCGCGAGCCTGTTTCCGGGGCGACCCGACGGGCTCGACGACGACGCGCCTGACGCGATCGGCGTCCGCGGCTCGCCGAAACCGCCGCCAGAGCGCGTGAGCTTGAGCGCACGCCGATTGCGCGAATCGGACGAGATCGTCCTGCTCGTCACCGGCGCGGCGAAGCGCGACGCGATCGCCCGCTTGGCGCGTCTCGATCCGTCGATCCCGGCCACGGCCGTCGCGACGGGCGGCGCGGACGTCTGGCTAGACGAGGAAGCCGCCGCAGATCTCCGCACGGCGAGCGAGCCGGATCGTCTCTAGCTGCCCCGTTCGGGGCACGGCTGCCCGCGGTCGTCGATGCGCGTCGCAGAGCCGGCGGCGCGTCAGAACCGATACGTGACCCCGACCCGCACGGTGCGCGGCTCCTCCGCGCGACTCATGCGGCAGTTCACGACGCTGCAGTCGATATCCTCCGACGAAAGCCCGGGCGGATCGAGACCTTCGACGTAGGCTTCGTACCAGTAGACGATATCCTTGCCCTTCTCGTCGAACGCGTTCAGCAGCTCGCCGTACAACGTCATACGGCCGGCCGTATAAGCGGCGCGCAGGTTCACGTGAGTCTCGCTGCCGGCGCGGACCGAATTGTCGGGCAGCAACGCGTACGGCCCGAGATAACGCAGCCTCACGCTCGCCTCCCACGGCCCGGTGACGGCCGAGACGCCGAGCTGTCCGGCATGC
>CAYMAF010000119.1:0-8339 GCA_964388365.1 uncultured Gammaproteobacteria bacterium
CTTTCGGGTCCATCCCGGCATTCTACCTGCTGTACAATGCCGCGATGAAACCGCTGGTCGGAATCATCATGGGCTCGGTCTCGGACTGGCCCACGATGCGGCATGCTGCCGAAACTCTGGATACGCTCGGTGTCTCGTACGAGGTGCGGGTCGTTTCCGCGCACCGCACGCCGGACCTGCTGTTCGAGTATGCGGCGAACGCCGCGTCCCGCGGCCTCGAGGTCATCATCGCGGGCGCCGGCGGCGCGGCGCACTTGCCCGGCATGACCGCGTCGAAGACGCGCTTGCCGGTGCTCGGCGTCCCGATACGCTCGGAAGCGCTGAACGGCATCGATTCGCTGCTGTCGATCGCGCAAATGCCGGCCGGCGTCCCGGTCGGCACGCTGTCGATCGGCAAGGCCGGCGCGATCAACGCGGCGCTGCTCGCCGCCGCGATCCTCGCGAACAAGCATCCGGCCGTTGCCGCCGAGCTCGACAGCTATCGCGAAGCGCAAACGGCCGCCGTCCTCGAGCGGCCAGATCCGCGCGAAGCCGACTGAGTCCGTTCGAGGCGCTCTCGTGCAGGCAAGAGTAGGCATCATCGGTGCCGGCCAGCTCGGGCGCATGCTCGCGCTCGCCGGCTATCCGCTCGGCATCGAGTGCGTGCTGCTCGATCGCGACGATCGTTCCCCGGGTGCGCAGGTCGCGCGTTTCCGACGTGCCGGGCTCGACGATGCGGAAGCCGCAGCCGCGCTCGCCGCGGAAGTCGACGTCGTCACCGTGGAGATCGAGAACGTCCCGACGGACGTGCTCGACGCAGCCGCGCGCCACGCGCCGGTGCGCCCGTCCGCGGCCGCGGTCGCCGCCGCTCAGGATCGGCTCGCGGAGAAGGAGCTTTTCGCGTCGCTCGGCGTGCCGAGCGCGCCTTACGTCAGGATCGACGCGTCCGACGACCTCGCTCGCGCCGCGAGAGAGCTCGGCCTGCCGCTCGTGCTGAAGGCACGGCGGATGGGGTACGACGGCCGCGGTCAGCGCATCGTCAGCGCCGCGGAGCATCTGCGCGCCGCCTGGTCCGACCTCGGCGAGGTTCCGGCGATCGCGGAGGCGTGGATCGACTTCGACCGCGAGCTTTCGCTGATCGCGGTGCGCGGCGCGAACGGGCAGCACGCGTTCTATCCGCTCGCCGAGAACGTCCATCGCGACGGCATCCTTTATACGTCCGTCGCACCGTACGAGGATCGAACGCTGCAACGCATGGCCGAGGAGAGGGTCGGCGCACTGCTCGACCGCCTCGACTATCGCGGCGTGCTCGCGCTCGAGCTCTTCCACGCGGACGGCGAGCTGCTCGCGAACGAGATGGCTCCGCGCGTGCACAATACCGGCCACTGGACGATAGAAGGCGCGGTCACGAGCCAGTTCGAGAACCACCTCCGCGCCGTGCTCGGCTGGCCGCTCGGCGACACCTCGGCACGCGGCTACGCGGCGATGGCGAATCTCCTCGGACACGTGCCGCCGCTCGAGACACTGCTCGCACTGCCCGGCAATCACGTCCATCTTTACGGTAAGGAGCCCCGCCCGGCCCGTAAGATCGGTCACTGCACGCTCGTCGACTCGGATCGGCGCCGTCTCGCCGAACGGCTCGACGCGCTGAGAAACGTGATCGAGGTCTCCCCGAAGGAAGCTTCGCCTCGAAACCCTTAGGGGTTTGTATTAGGCTTCGGGGGCAGCGAGCCGAGGAGCTTTGGTGCTTCCGGCGGCGCTGACAGGCACCGCCGGGATCGTGTATGTACTGCGAGCTATTCCGACTCAAAGAGCCTCCGTTCCGCCTGACGCCGGATCCGCAGTTCCTGTTCGCGAGCAAGCAGCATGCGCGCGCGAAAGCGTACATGGAATCCACGATCTGGCTGGCCGACGGCTTCGTCGTGATCACCGGCGATATCGGCTCTGGGAAGACGACGCTGATCGAGAGCTTCCTGAGTGAGCTTCCGCCGGACGTCGTGCTCGCACACATCAACCAGACGCAGCTATCGCCGGTCGAGTTCCTGCAGGCGGTCCTCGTCGAGTTCGGCTTCGAGCCGTACCGCATGCGCAAGATCGAGCTTCTGACGAAATTGCGCGACTACATGATCGAGCAGTACGCAGCCGGCAAGAAGGTGCTGCTCGTCATCGACGAGGCACAGAACCTCGCGCGGCCCGTGCTCGAAGAGGTGCGCATGCTCTCCGGCATCGAGGCGCAGAAGGAGAAGCTGCTGCGCATCATCCTCGCGGGACAGCCAGAGCTTTCGAGCAAGCTCGACTCGCCGCGCCTCGAGCAGCTCGCGCAGCGTGTTCGCCTGCGCTTTCACCTGAGCGCACTGTCGCGGCGCGAGACGCACGAATACATTCAGCATCGGCTGAACGTCGCGGGCGCGGACGGACGCCGCATCTTCACCGACGAGGCGCTCGACGTCGTGTTCCGCTACTCGGGCGGCGTGCCTAGGCTGACGAACGTGATTTGCGACACGGCGATGCTTTGCGCCTTCGCCGAGGAGCGCGATACCGTCGACGCCGAGCTCGTGAAGGCGGCCGCGGAGGAGCTGCAGTGGGTCGAGTACGCGGCCCGCGCGCGGGACAAAACCGGCGGCGCGACCGGGACGTACCGCGGCCCCGAATCCGCGTCGCTCGCGTCCCTCGACCTCTTCTTCGGCGATCGGCTCGTCACGCACTTCGCGCTCGCGCCGGGCAGGACGATCATCGGCCGAACCTCGGACAACGACCTGCAGATCAAGAGCAAGTTCATCTCGCGCCATCACGCGCAGATCACGACGGATCGCGCCCGCTGCATCATCGAGGATCTGAATAGCACGAATGGCATCTTCGTCGGCTCGCGCCGCGTCAAGCAGCACGTGCTCCGCGACGGCGACGTGATCCATCTCGGCGAGCACAGGCTGGTCTATCGGGACGCGCGGCCCGCGGATGACGATCGGCAGGAGCTGTTCGCGAAGACGGCGCGCATCCCGGAGGACTTCCCGATCGGCGAAGGGGACGCGGAGCCCCTCGACGGCGCAGCCTGGCTCGGCGACGACCCGGAGCGCGACGACGATTCCGAGGAAAAAACCGAGGTCGGCTGACGGCCGAGCCCGGCCCGGTCAGCGGCTTTCGTCGAATGCCGCGCGGCTGCGGCTCGAACGATAGTCGCGGCGTTTCAGCCACAGCACGAGACCGCCGGTCAGCACGCCGAGGCCGACGACGGTGACCGCGAGCGACCACGGGTGCGGATCGAGCACGAAGCTCGCGATCACCGCGACGAGCCCGACTCCCATGTAGACGAAGGGTAATGCCTCGTAGACCGGCTTGCTCAACCACATGGCATCAACGTCGACGAAGCTTGTTCTCCGCTTCCAGCAGATGACGTAACAGCGAGGGCTCCCATGCGTCGATCGAGAGACGACGAATCTCTTCCTTCGAAAGGCTACGAATAGCCGTGTCGTCCGTCGACCCGGCTCGCCGCTCCGACGGTGCGCCTGCTGCGCCCTGCTCCCCGGTCTGCTTGCGAGCCGCCGTCATGCCGAGCCTACCTACGCTTCCCGCCGGTCGAACAGCAGCACGAGCTTCGTCAGCAGCGACGCGCGAAGACCCTGAACGTCGAGATCGGGCTCGCGATTGAGCGCAGCGAGCAGGCGCTCTTCGCTGGGGTCGAGGATCGGGCGCTTGAAGTCCGCTTCCGTCATCGTATCGTCGAACGACATATGACGCTCCCGCCGGGCACTATCCTTGTGCCGAGGACGATACGCATTCTCGCGCCGCTTCGCAGTGACCCCCTTCACAGGAAGGGCTCGACATAATGCGTGACGCGACGAAACCGCGTGATCGGCGTGCTCGAGCGCGGCCGCTCGGAACGTACGCCGCAGGCCGAGCTATGCGTCCGTGCCGCCGACCGTCAGCGAGTCGATCTTCAACGTCGGCTGACCGACGCCGACGGGAACGGATTGCCCGTCCTTGCCGCAGACGCCGATGCCCGGATCGAGCTCGAGGTCGTTGCCGACCATCGACACGCGCGTCAGCACCTCGGGGCCGCTGCCGATCAGCATCGCGCCCTTCACCGGCCGCGTCTTCTTACCCTTCTCGATGAGGTACGCCTCGCTCGCGGAGAACACGAACTTGCCGGACGTGATGTCGACTTGGCCGCCGCCGAAATTCGGCGCATAGATGCCGCGCTCGACCGACGCGATGATCTCGTCGGGCTCGCGGTCGCCGGGCAGCATGTAGGTATTCGTCATCCGCGGCATCGGCACGTGCGCGTACGACTCGCGCCGGCCGTTGCCCGTCGGTGCGCGCTTCATCAGCCGCGCGTTCAGCTTGTCCTGCATGTAGCCGACGAGGATGCCGTTCTCGATCAGCGTCGTGCACGCGGTCGGCGTGCCTTCGTCGTCGACGTTCAGCGAGCCGCGCCGCCCCGGCAGCGTGCCGTCGTCGACGACCGTGCAGGCGTCCGTCGCGACGCGCTGGCCGATGCGGTCGCTGAACGCGGAGGTGCGTTTGCGGTTGAAATCCCCTTCGAGCCCGTGGCCGATCGCCTCGTGCAGCAGCACACCGGGCCAGCCCGGCCCGAGCACGACCGGCATATTGCCGGCCGGGGCCTGCACGGCCTCGAGGTTCACGTTGGCTTGCCGAACCGCTTCGCGCGCGAGGCGCTCCGGCAGCCCGGTCCCGACGATCAAGCCGAAATCTCCTCGGCCGCCGCCACCCGCATAGCCCTGCTCGCGGCGGCCGTCGTGCTCGACGATCACCGAGACGTTGAGCCGCACGAGCGGACGAACGTCCGCGGCGAGCACACCCTCGGACGTGCGGATCAGCACGAGCTCGTAGACGCCGGCGATGCTGCCGACAACCTGGATCACACGCGGATCGAGCTTACGGCAATAGCGGTCGAGATCCGCGAGCAGCTCGACCTTCTTCGCGTCGTCGAGGGTCGGCAGCGGATCGACCGCGGGATAGAGCGAATGCCCGCGCACGCGGCTCGCGACCTTCACGCGGCCTTCACCGCCGCTGCGCGCGATTCCGCGCGCCGCCGCCGCCGCATCGAGCAACGACGCGACGTCGAGCTGATCCGCATACGCGAAGCCGGTCTTCTCGCCGGCGACCGCGCGGACGCCGACCCCCTGATCGACGCTGAAGACCCCTTCCTTCACGTTGCCGTCCTCGACGGACCAGCTCTCGTAGCGGGTCGACTGAAAGTACAGATCGCCGTAATCGAGCCGATGCGTCATGAGCTCCGCGAGCGCGCGATCGATGTCCGCGAGGCCGAGCCCGGCGGGCTCGAGCAGCTGCCGCTCGACGACGGACAGCGGGTCGGCGGACAAATCGACGCCTGCAAGAGACGGCGCAACGAGTTGTTGAGGCTGAATCATGGCTAAAGCTCTCGCCGATGCGCGAGCACCGGAAACTGTTGGCGAAGCCGTTCCAATCCGATCATATCGAGTTCGGCCGCGACGATACCAGCGCCTTCCGGCCGCTCCGCGAGCACGTCGCCCCACGGCCCGACGATCATCGAATGACCGTACGTCTTGCGTCCGCCGGCATGCTCGCCCCACTGCCCGGCGGCGACGACGTACGCGAGGGACTCGATCGCGCGCGCTTTGAGCAGCGGTGCCCAGTGCACCCGCCCAGTCGGCACCGTGAACGCGGCCGGGACGACGATCAGATCCGCGCCGAGCACGCCGAGACGATGGAACAGCGCCGGGAAGCGCACGTCGTAGCAAATCGTCATGCCGATCCGTCCGAGCGGCGTCTCCGCCGTGACGACCCGCTCTCCCGCCAGTGTCGTCGCGGACTCTCGATAGCTCTCGGCGGTCGGCCCCGGGATCTCGACGTCGAACAGGTGAATCTTGTCGTAGAACGCAGCGGCGTTTCCGTCGGGGGACATCAAATACGACCGCGACGACGCACGATCGTTCCGATCGCGAATCGGGATCGTGCCGCCGACGATCCATACGCCGTGGCGGCGAGCCTCGTCGGCGAGAAAGGCCTGCGCCGGGCCGTCCCCGGGCGTTTCCGCGGCCGCCAGCCGCTCGGCATCCTGCGCGCCGAGGAACGAAAAATTCTCCGGCAGCACGATCAGCTTCGCGCCGGCCGCAGCCGCCTCGGCGACGAGCCGCCGCGCCTCGGCGAGATTGCGCTCGACGTCGCGCCCGCTCGTCATTTGCACTGCCGCTACTTTCATCGTCTCGCTCCCACGCGCACCGGCTCGTCTTCCGGCAGATCGGCGCAGAGCCGGCCCTGCTCGATCTCCTCCGCCGTCAGGCGCTCGACGACCGGCGCATCCCAGCTGCCGGTGATGCAATAGGACGCCCGCCCGATGCCTTTCAGCGGCTCCTTGAAGATTCGCGTAAAGATCAGCAGCGCGGCGCCGACCCCCGGGCCGCCGATCAGACCGCCGACGGTCGGGAGCATATTACCCGGCTCGGCGGTCACGACCGCGTGCTGGCGATAATCCCGGTCGCGGAGGCCGATCCGGCCTGCCATGCCGATCTCGGCCGCCGGACCGCTGACCTTCAGGTCGTTCGTGTACGCGTTGCCGTCGATGATCGTGAAGCCGCCGTCGAGCTCGTCGAATACGAGCCCCTTGTTGAACACGTCGCGGAAGTCGAGCGCGAGGCGCCGCGGCAGCGCGGTGACGCTCATCAGCCCGACGACCCGCCCGGCGCCGGGATCGATGTCGAGCAGGCTGCCGGTCTCGAGCCTGAGCTCGAGCTCGCCGTCGAGGTGATCCATCCATCGGCCGTTCGGCGCCCCCGGCCAGCGGACGCTCGCGGTGATCTCCGCCATCTTCCCCGACGCGATCGGATCGAGCGACAGCGCCGCGAGCGCGCCGCGCACGTCCTCGGCGCGCAGCGTGAACTCGAGCTGCGTCGCCGGGCCGCCGGGCCCGTCGAACCATCCGCCGCGGCCTGCGACCGAGAACGCCGGGCCGCGGCTCTCGAACGAGACGAGCTCGAGGCCGCGCGGCTCGGCACGCACGTCTGCGCTCAGCGTGCCGAACCGCCGAGCGCCGATACGGAAATCTTTCGCGGTCAGCTCGAGCCCGGGCCACGTGCGCGGGTCGGCTCGCCCGTTGTCGGCCTCGCCGTCTCGCCCCGCGCTGACGTAGAGCCGCTCCATGTCTGCGACGATCGGCGGCCGGCCGCGCCAGTCCCTCGGCACGCGCACCGACCCGGCGATCGGCGCGCTGTCGACATCGATTCGCCATTCGGCGTCTTCGCGCCGCACGCCGAGCCGTGCGGCGCCGACCTCGTGGCCGAGCACGGCGAGATCGGCGATCTCGAGCTCAGCCTCGGCAAGCAGGTCGCCGAGGCCGGGCGCGGTCCGGCCGCGGCTCCCGGTCGCGCCGGCGCGAGACCGGACGAGCGCGGTCCACTCGTCGAGATCGAGCCGCCGAACGCTGCCGTAGATGCCGAATCCGGCCGCAGCCGGCGCCTCCGGCACGCTTCCGCCGAACGCGAGCGCGCCGTGCGCGAGCGCGAGCCGATCACCTCGCTCCTCGAAGGCGATGACGAAACGCCGCGTCGCGCCGACATTGCCTTCGACATCGAGCCGTCCCGAGCCGAGCGCGAAATCGACCTGCAAGCTCGTCGCCTCCGACGCCTGCTTCGCGAACGGCTCCGGCAAGCCGAGCGCGAGGCCGGACAAGTTCGATCGGATCGCGATGCGCAGCGGGGCCGAGCCCACTTCGCCGCCGGCCTCGGCCCCGCCGGTCGACGGCACGAGCAGCGAGCCGGACCAGCGCGTCTGTCCGACCGCGAGTCCGCTGAGCGGCAGACCGAACGTGTCGATGACCGCGCCGGCCGTGACCTCGCCGTCGACGTCGAGCCGCGCGCGATACCCTTCGGCCTCGGCCGGGGACACGCTCGCGGTCACGGGGCCGTCGAGAAACGTCGCCTCGATCCCCTCTGCCGTCACGGCGCCGTCCGCGAACCGCAGCGTCCCGCGGATATCGCCGGCCTGCGCCGGAAAGCCTTCGATCGCGAGAACGCCCGCGTCGATCGCGAGCGCGGCCTCGAGCCGATAGGCCGCCATGTCGAGCAGGGGCAGGCCGAGCTCGAGGTCGACGTCACCGGTGCCCTCCGGCGCGCTCAGCCGCTCGTAGCCCGGTCCGAGCTTCGCGGCGATCTGGGGCGCGCTGCGCAAGAACGTCAGGACGTCGGCGAGCGGTCCATGGGTCGTCGCGTCGAGCTCGAGCACCGGGCGGCGCAGGTCGGGAATCGCGACGCGAACGTCGTCCGCGACGTTGCCGAGCACGCGCCCGCGGCCGCGCGCGCTGAACGAGGCGTTGCGAAACTCGATCGTGCCGTCGAGATCCTGCGCCGCAGGCCAGTCGCCGA
>CAYMAF010000120.1:0-8299 GCA_964388365.1 uncultured Gammaproteobacteria bacterium
TTGAAGTTGCTGCCGTCCGGGATCAGCGGGTTGTACGCCGCGAGCTCCTCCTCGATCGCCTCGCTCTCGAAGATCCGCTCGATGCGCAGCATCTCCTGGACCTGATACTGCATCGTCAGCCGATCCTCGAAATAGAACGTCGCGTTCGGGCCGAGCGGCACTTGCCGCTGCTTCTTGTGCTCGAGCACCTTCGCGCGGAACTCCGGCCGCACCTTGTGATACTGCTCGAGGCTATAGAGATCGCTGACTTTCAATCGTTCCATGACGTGACCTCGAGGCGTTCGGCGCCCCAAGGCGCCGTTCGCCATGTCTTCCCGATGCCGCCCGCGCGGAGCGCGTCAGATCCCGTACGCGCGGCGCAGCAGCTCGAGCGGACCCGTCGCCGTCGCGGACTCGCTGATCGCGGCGATCTGCTCGGCGGCCATCGGGCAATCGCTGATGAAATGATCGGCCTTCGCGTTGTCGACTTGGCGCGCGACCGGCCGGCCGATCTTGCGCGACGTCGGTCCGTACTCCTTCTTCACCGCATACGTGCCGTCGTGCCCGGAGCAGCGCTCGATCGCCTGGACTTTCGTCTCCGGCACGAGCTGCAGCACGTCGCGCGTCTTCAAGCCGATGTTCTGCACGCGCTGGTGGCACGGCACCTGGTACGCGATCTTGCCGAGCGGCTGCTTGAAATCCGTGCGCAGCTTGCCGTGACGATGACGAATCATCAGGTACTCGAACGGATCGTAGAACGCGTCGCGGACCGCGAGCACCTGCTCGTCGTCCGGGAACATCAGCGGCAGCTCCTGCTTGAACATCAGCACGCACGACGGAATCAGCGACGTCAGATCCCAGCCGTCCTGCACCCAGCGGTAGAGCTCCGGGATATTCGTCTCCTTGAGCTTCTCGACGGACTCGAGATCGCCCATCTCGAACTTCGGCATGCCGCAGCAGCGCTCCTTCGTCGGCAGCGCGGTCGGGATGCCGTTGTGCTCGAACACGGCGACGAGATCCTCGACGAGCGACGGCTTGTTATGGTTGCCGTAGCACGTCGAGAACACGAGCACCTTGCCGCGCGTCTCGCCGGCCGGCTCTGCGACGACATCCTTGCGGCCGACCTTGTCCTTCAGCCGCCGGCGCGCGCTCTTCGACGCGTACTTCGGCACCGGCGCCTCCGCATCGACGCCGAGCGCCGCCTCGAGGGCGCGCCTTCCCCAGCGCGTCGAGTTCACGGCATTGACCGTCTCGGCGATGACCGGCACGCCGGCAAGGCTGCCGACGAGATCCGTCGAGCTCAGCATGCGGTCTCGGAACGAGATCCGCGCACCGTCCTTGAAGCGCTTGTACTTCGCACGCAGCATCAAATGCGGGAAGTCGACGTTCCACTCGTGGGGCGGCACGTACGGACATTTCGTCATGTAGCACATGTCGCACAGGTAGCAGTGGTCGACGACCTTCCAGTACGCCTCGCGCGGGACACCGTCGATCTCGCCGGTATCCGACTCGTCGATCGCGTCGAATAGCGTCGGGAACGAGTTGCACAGGCTGAAGCAGCGCCGGCAGCCGTGGCAGATATCGAAGATCCGCTCCATCTCGGCATACAGCGCCTCGTCGGACGTGAACTCCGGCGAGCGCCATTCGAGCGGATAGCGCGTCGGTGCGTCGAGGCTGCCCTCGCGCGCACCCTCGCGCCGGGGAGCGCCGGCGTTCGCGGGGCCGCTTCCGGCGCCGGGTTGATCCTCGTGGGCAGGCGGCTTGATCTCGCTCATCGGCGACGTGGCTCCTTTCGGGCCGGCCTCAAACGCGGCCCATCGACTGATCGAGACGGACGGCGATCGATCGCAGCTCGGCGGCGGCATCGATCGTGCCGCCGCCGCAGCGTCAAGATCAAGCCGCGGACGCCGAACCGAGCCCGGCGATGCGGGCTCGGAACGCCCCGCGGCGGACAGACTAGCTGTCGAGCGTGTCGAGCGCCTTCTGGAAGCGGTTCGCGTGCGACCGCTCGGCCTTCGCGAGCGTCTCGAACCAATCGGCGATCTCGTCGAAGCCCTCGTCGCGGGCCGTCTTCGCCATGCCCGGGTACATGTCCGTGTACTCGTACGTCTCGCCGGCGATCGCGGCCTTCAGGTTCTCGGCCGTCGAGCCGATCGGCAGGCCGGTCGCCGGGTCGCCGACCGCCTCGAGGTACTCGAGATGGCCGTGCGCGTGCCCGGTCTCGCCTTCGGCCGTCGAGCGGAACACCGCGGCGACGTCGTTATAGCCCTCGACGTCCGCCTTCGACGCGAAGTACAGATAGCGGCGGTTCGCCTGCGACTCGCCGGCGAACGCTTCCTTCAAGTTCTGCTCGGTCTTGCTGCCCTTCAGTTCCATCGAAAACTCCTCCTGACTCGATGATTGCGTTTAAGCCGACTTGCGCTGCCCAGCCGTTGCGAAGAGCCGCCGCCGGGCCAGTTTAGACTAAGTCTAAAGAATCTGAATAAGGTAGTGCCGGCCCACTCGAGTGTCAACCGAGCTCGAGCCGCACCCGAGCCGTCATCTATTTGACCTCTGCCGCGCGCCTTTGTACCGTGCGCCGACTTCGATCACCGAGTCGATGAATGAGCTCAGAGGAAGACAAGAGCCTCGGCAGCGTCGAGAAGTCGTTGGAGGAGCTCGAGGCGCTCGTTGAGCGGCTCGAAAGCGGCGACCTGTCGCTCGAGGACGCGCTCAAGGAGTTCGAGCGCGGCGTGAAGCTGACCCGGGAATGCCAGGAAGCGCTGAAGGACGCCGAGCAGAAGGTCGAGATCCTGCTGAAGAAGAGCGAGAACGCGGAGCCCGTTCCGTTCGAGGCGCCGGGCGGCACCGAGGACTGACGCCCGCCGGAATCCCGCCGCCGCGGAGAGGAGCGCGCTTCTCGCCGATCGGTAGCCGGACGGCGGCCGGCGGACACCCACGGCGAAGAGCTCGCCCCGCGCTTTGTCGGCGTGCTCAGGTCGCCGTGGTCGCGACGCCGTGCAGACGCTCGATCAGCGCGCGCAGAAAGACCTTGTTGAATCGCAGCTGGCACGACGACGACGCCTGCTCGAGCAGAGTCGAGCTGACGCGCATCAGCGTGACCGGCCCGTGCGCGGTGATCGTCGCCGTGCGCCGAGCGCCGCGGACGTAGCTCGTCTCGCCGAAGCAGTCGCCGTCGCTGAGCCGGCCGACCTCGCGCCGGCCCGAGCGCACGCAGACCTGGCCCGAGACGATGATATAGAAGCGGTCGTCGAGCTCGCCCTCCCGGATGATCTCGTCGCCGTCCGCATAGTCGCGCCATTCGCTCGCGCGCAGCACTTCCCAGATCTCGGAGTGCGAGAACTCGTGGAAGAAGCGAAGCTTGCGGAGCTGGTCGAACTGCGCCTGCTTGTCGATGCGATCCGACTGCGTGCGCAGCGTCTGATAGACCCTCGTCAGCGCGCCGGCGAACTCGAGGCCCGTCTGGAAGCGATGCTCGGGCTCTTTGCGGAGGGCCGTCGAGACGACGTCCTCGATCTCCTCGGAGATCTCGGGCCGGAGCGTATGGAGCGGCGGCGGCGTCGCGTAGACGATCTGGTGCAGCAGCCGGCTCAGGCTATTCGCACGAAACGGCCGATAGCCGGTCAGGAGCTCGTACATGACCGCGCCGAGCGAGTAGATATCCGAGCGGTGCGTGATCTCGGCGGACTGCACCTGCTCGGGCGACATATAGCTCGGCGAGCCGGCGATCCCCTCGATCCTCGACACGCTCGAGTCCTTCACGATCGCGATGCCGAAGTCGATGATGCGGACGTCGTTGTCGAGCGTCAGCATGATATTGCTCGGCTTGATGTCGCGATGGATCACCCCGCGGCCGTGGGCATAATGCAGCGCCTTCGCGCACTTGAAGACGATTTCGACGACGTCGTCGATCCGCAGGAGATTGTCGGGCTTGCAGTACGCGGCGAGGGTCCGCGCGCCGTGGACGTGCTCGGTGACGACGTAGTAGCTGCCGTTCTCCTCGCCGGCGTCGTAGATCGGCAGGATGTTCGGATGCTGGAGGCGTCCGACCATCTGCGCCTCGTTGAAGAACATCTTGCGCGTCAGCCGGGCCTTCTGCTCGTCTTCCTCGCTTTCGAGGTTGTAGAGCTTGATCGCGACGTCGCGCCCGTAATACGGGTCGTGCGACAGGAAGACGCGGCCGGTGCTGCCCTGCCCGACCTCGTTGATCACGAGGTACTTGCCGATTCGCTCGGGTATGCGCGAGCTCTCGCGCCTGCCCGCACCGCGGGCCAACTGTGCCTGCACCATACTCGAACGAACCGAAAGCTATTGAGCGATCAAGACCGGCACGAAACGCAGTGCCAAAAGGCCCAAAGCGGCATAAGCCGCCGCGATCAGGTCATCGAGCATAATTCCGAGGCCCCCGGCGAGTCTGTGATCCACATCGCGGATGGGCCAAGGTTTCCAGATATCGAACAGTCGGAATAGCAGGAACGCCGGCACCAGCCATGCCGGACTTCCTCCGACGGCCAACGCCGCCGCGAGGAACCCGACGATCTCGTCGAACACGACCGACGGATGATCGTGGGTCGCGAGCCGCTTCGCGCTCTCGCCGCAGATATAGATGCCGACGACGAACAGCGCCGCGACGATCGCGGCGCGGGTCCCGAGCGGCAGATCGAGCAGCAGCCACGCCGGCACGATCGCGACGAGGGTCCCGACCGTGCCGGGAGCGCGCGGAGCGAGGCCCGCACCGAAGCCGGTCGCGAGCAGCTGGAGCGGGTCGCCGAGCGTCGGCCGGGTGCGCGTCGCGTCGCTCATGCGAAGTGCAGATAACCCGGCAGCGGCGGCTCGATGCGCTCCGCGCCGCGGAGAAAGACGATATCCGTCGCTTCGGTCAGCCGCCCGATCCGACGAAACGGCGTGCCGGCGGCGCCGAGCGCCGCGGCGACGCGCTCGGCCGCAGCGGGCGGCGCGGTGAAGCAAAGCTCGTAGTCGTCGCTGCCGCCGAGCGCGAAGCGCAGCGCGTCCCCCGCCGAGAACAGGCTCCTGAGCGCCTCCGAGCACGGCAACGCGTCGACGTCGATCTCCGCGCCGCAGCCGCTCGCGCGGCAGACGTGGCCGAGATCCGCCGCGAGCCCGTCCGAGACGTCGATCGCCGCGCTCGCGACGCCGGAGAGCGCGAGCCCCGCGTCGACCCGCGGCGTCGGCTTCAGGTAGCGCGAGACGAGCGCGCGAGCGAGCGGCCCGACGTCGGCACGTGCCGAGATCTCGCCTTGGGACGCGAGGCAAGCGAGGCCTCCGGCCGCATCGCCGAGCGTGCCGGTCACGTAGACGTCGTCGCCGGGCCGGCCGCCGCCGCGCGTCAGCGGAGCGGCTTCGCCGGCGAGCGTCCCGATCGCGTCGACGGTGATCGAAAGCGGTCCGCGCGTCAGATTGCCGCCGACGAGCGAGACGCCGAAACGGCCTGCGAGCGCGAAAAGCCCCGCGGCGAACGGCTCGAGCCAGCTCGGATCGGAGTGCGGCATGGTCAGCGCGAGCGTGCACCAGCGCGGGCGCGCGCCCATCGCCGCGATGTCGCTCAGGCTGACCGCGAGCGCACGATGACCGACGGCCTCCGGCGGCGCGTCGGCCGGGAAATGAACGTCGGGCACGAGCGTATCGACCGTGACGACGATACGGCCGTCCGGACGGAGCACCGCTGCGTCGTCGCCGACGCCGATCTCGACCGCGCGGTCGTCCGCGGGTCGAGTGAAGAAGCGGCGGATGATCTCGAACTCGTTCATGTCGGTCGCACGCGCCGAGCGCCGCGGCACGGCTCGGCCGGGCGCGGCGTCATCGCGGGGGCGGGTCGTCCGAGCCCGGCGCTCCGCGAAAGCCTTCGGAGCGTGCGGCCTTGTCGAGCACCGCGTTCACGAACCGGAAGCTCTCGGCCGCACCGTAGCGCTTCGCGAGCTCGACCGCCTCGTTGATCACGACCTTCGTCGGAACGTCCGGCCGGTAGCGCAGCTCGGCGAGCGCCATCAGCAAGATCGCCCGTCCGACCGCGTCGAGCTGCGCGAGCGAGCGGGCCGCGAACTTCGCGATCGCGCGGTCGAGATCGTCCGCGTCCTCGACGGCCTTGCCGAGCAGCGCGCGAAAGTAGGCCTTGTCGACCTTCGTGAACTCCGGCAGCTGCGAGAACTGCCGCTCGAGCTCGGTCAGATCGTGCCCGGCGAGCTGCCACTGATACAGCGCCTTGACGAGCAGCTCCCTCGCCCGGTGCCGCCCCCGCGCTCCGCTTCCCTGCGACGCCAAGGCTCAGCGCTCCGTGCGACGGCATCGCGTCGCGAGCTGCATAGGCTCGATTTCTTGTCTTTCGGCTCCGTGCGAGCCCGGCTCGCGATGTGTCCGCATCGCGTCACTGCTCCATGCGGCGGCACAAGGTCGCCATCTCGATCGCCGTCAACGCCGCGTCCGCGCCTTTGTTCCCGGCCTTCGTGCCGGCACGCTCGACCGCTTGCTCGATCGTGTCGACCGTGAGCAACCCGAAGCCGATCGGGATCTCGTGCTCGAGCGCGATCCGGCCGATCCCGGCCGCGGCCTCGCCGGCGACATAGTCGAAATGCGGCGTCGCCCCGCGGATCACGCAACCCAGCGCGATCAGCGCGTCGTGCTTGCGGCCGGCCGCCATGCGCTTCAGCGCGAGCGGGATCTCGAACGCGCCGGGCACGCGCACGACCTCGACGTCGCCGGGCTCGGCGCCGTGCTTCACGAGCGTCGCGACCGCCGCGTCGAGCAGCCGCTCGACGATGAACTCATTGAAGCGCGCGGCGACGACGCCGAAGCGCAGCCCCCGCGCGTTGAAATGCCCCTCGACGATCCTGATCCGCTCATCCATCCCGTTCGCCTCGATTGTCGGGCTCGTTCACGTACTCGACGACCTCCAGGCCGAACCCGGAAAGGCCGTGCATATGCTTCGGAGCGGACAGCACGCGCATCCTCCGAACACCGAGCGCGCGCAGCACCTGCGCGCCGGTGCCGATCGTCCGCAAATCCATCGCGCGCTCGCGCCGCGGCGGTATCTCGCCGGCCTGCTCGCCGAGCCCTCTGACGACGCGCATCAGATCCCGCGCGGACTCCTCCTGCCGCAGCACGACGACGACGCCGTGCCCATGCTCCGCGACGCGCCGCATCGCGTCGCGCAGCGGCCAGCCGAGCCGCTCGTCGCGCACGCCGATCACGTCCGATAGCGTGTCCTGCCGATGCACGCGCACGAGCGTCGGCGTCTCGGGATCGATCTCGCCGCGAACGAGCGCGAGGTGCACGGTCCGGTTCACGTGATCCTCGAAGCAGATCATACGAAACGGCCCGAACTCGGTTCCGATCTCGAGCTCTGCGATCGCCTCGACCGACTCCTCTTTCTCGAGCCGGTACTTGATGAGATCGGCGATCGTGCCGATGCGCAGATTGTGACGGCGCGCGAACTCGAGCAGCTGGTCGCGCCGCGCCATCGTGCCGTCCTCGTTCAGGATCTCGACGATGACCGCCGCGGGCTCGAGCCCGGCGAGCCGCGTGAGATCGCAGCCCGCCTCGGTATGGCCCGCGCGCGTCAGCACGCCGCCGGGCTGCGCCATCAGCGGGAAGATATGCCCCGGCTGGACGAGATCCTCGGGCCGCGCGTTCGGCGCGACGGCGGCGCGAATCGTACGCGCTCGATCGTGTGCCGAGATGCCGGTCGTCACCCCTTCGGCCGCCTCGATCGAGACCGTGAAATTCGTCGTGCGCCGCTCGTCTGTGCGGTTCACCATCAGCGGCAAGCGGAGCTGCTCGCAGCGCGCGCGCGTCAGCGTCAGACAGATCAGGCCGCGCGCGTAGCGCGCCATGAAATTGATGTCCTCCGGGCGAACCTTCGTCGCGGCCATCACGAGATCGCCCTCGTTCTCGCGGTCCTCGTCGTCGAGGATCACGACCATCTCGCCGCGCCGGATGGCGTCGATGATGTCCTCTACGCTGTCGAAGCCGGACGAGCGATGCTCGGGGGCCTGAGTCGCCATGGGTTGCTCGAAGTCGTCGAAAAAGAGAAAGCCTACCGCGAAACGGCGCGCCGCGCTCGGCCTCGCCCGCGGCTACGTCGCGTTCGCGCCGCCGGCGAGCATCCGCGCGACGTAACGGGCGAGCATGTCGACCTCGATGTTGACGGTCGTGCCGACGCCGTAGCGGCCGATGATCGTCGCATCCCGGGTATGCGGCACGATGTTTACGTCGAAGACATCGCCCTCGACGGCGTTCACCGTCAGGCTGACGCCGTCGACCGCGATCGATCCTTTCGTCGCGACGTAGCGCGACAGCTCCCGCG
>CAYMAF010000121.1:0-7142 GCA_964388365.1 uncultured Gammaproteobacteria bacterium
CATCCGATGCTCGCGCTCGAGCGGCGCATCGATTCGAGCGGGCAGGGGTTCTTGTCGTGGATCGATATCGCGAGCCTGCTGCCGTTCGCGCAGGCGTTCGCGCCGCCCGAGACGACGATGATGCTGCAGCAGTCGGGTCTTGCCGCCGTTCGGTCGATCGCCGCGGGCACGGGCAGCGCCGGCGGCAAGAGCCGCTTCAGCGTGCTGCTCGACGTCGGCGACGCCGGCCTCGCGCGTCCGTATCCCGTCGTGACCAACGCATTGTCCGCGACCGCGGTCGGCACGCCGTCCGCCGCGTTCCTGCTGTCGTTGCCGAGCGTCGAGGAGTTCGCACGTCTCGAGGCTATGCTGCTCGCGCAGGCATCACCCGACGCCGCGGCGTCATGGCGGCAGACGAAGGCGAATATCTCGCACTTCCTCGGCTTCGAGCTCGAGGAGGTGCTGTCCGCGGTCGGGCCCGAGGTGCTGACGATCTTCGACGAGGCCGGCGACTATGGGGCGGTGCGCGTCCGCGACGCCGCGCTGCTCGGCGAGATGATGAGCCGTATCGCCGCCGCCCTCGATTCGCCGATCGTCGAGCGGGAGATGGCCGGCCACACGTTCCATCAATGGCGGCCGCGGCCGGTGATGCCGGATCCGGCCGATCCCGCGTTGGCGGACATCGTCGGCGAGGAACGTCTGTTCTTCGACCTGATGGCGCGCATGCGCGAGAGCTGGTACTGGCTCCAGGACGGCGAGTACCTCTATGTCGCCCGGCTCCCGCAGCCGCTGATCGATCGCGTGCGGTCGCGCTCGAGGACCGTGCTCGGCGACTGGCTCGCGGAGTCGCAAGGCGTCGACTGGTCCGCATCGCTGGCCGCGGGGACGGGCTCGATCGGCAAGCTGCCGATGCGCACGTACTACGTCTATATCCAAATGATGCAAACCATCGCGGATTTCGTGGGGGCGCAGTACGACATCTGGGCGATGCCGACGGCGACAGACCTCCGCCTGCCCGCGAAAGGCGCGGTCGCGGCGAGCCTGAACTTCGGCGAGCGGTACGTGTCGCTCGAGCTCACGTACGAGACGCAGCCGGGCGAGTTCCTGCTCGGCGCGGGCGGCCTCGGCTCGGTTGCGGCCGTCGGCGTGCTCGCCGCGATCGCGATACCGGCGTATCAGGATTACCAGATCCGGGCGGCCGTCAGTGAGGCGCTGAGCCAGGCGCGCGTGGTGCAGGCCGCCGTCTCGGAGCATTACGCGGTCACCGGGCGCTTTCCGAATCTCAACGAGGCCGTCGCGCTGGATCCGCCGGCGGTCGTCCCGCCGGCCGCGTCGATCACGATCGAGCCCGGCACCGGCATCGTCGTCGTCACGTTCGTGCCCGGTGCGATGCCGGAAGACGGTCTGCTATGGCTGCAGCCGGAGCCGACGGGCGACGGAGGCCTCGCATGGCGCTGCGGCGGCTCGATCGCGCCGCGTCACTTGCCCGAAGCCTGCCGCTAGAAGGGAGAGCCGGCGCGCGGCGTGCGGAAGCGGCACCGTTGCCGACCGGCGCGACGTGCCGGTGCCCGGTATCGTTCGATGCGCGCTAGTCGCCGACGAGGCGCCGGCGCGCGTCGACGAACTGCGGCAGCTCGAGCACCGGGTCCGCGACCTCGTTGAGCCTCAGCATCATCAGCGGCAGGAATGCGGGCTCGAGCTCGTGACGCTCGGCGCGATCGATGACCCGCTCGAGCGCCTCGAGCGCTCGTTCTTGCTCGCCGAGCGCGAGATGCGCCAAGACCCACATGCCGTCGTCTCGCCGTCCGAGCGCTCCATCCTCCAGCGCGGCGATGAGCCGCGCCGCTTCGTCGTGCAGCCCGAGACGCGCGTAGTAGTACGCGATCTCGACGGCGGTCGGCATCGACAAGAAGCCCTCGCCGAAGAGCTGCCGGCTCATCTTGATCTCCTCGAGCGCCTCCGCC
Source organism: uncultured Gammaproteobacteria bacterium (assembly GCA_964388365.1). Taxonomy (GTDB): domain Bacteria; phylum Pseudomonadota; class Gammaproteobacteria; order Steroidobacterales; family Rariloculaceae; genus ZC4RG20. The sequence continues at coordinate 1,944 of CAYMAF010000121.1, forward strand.
CGACGGCCTTGCCGGATATACGCGCGTCCGAGAAACAGATGCGTGACCGGATCGTCCGGTTTCAGGTCGACCGCGCGACGAAACGACGCGATCGCCTCGTCCGTTCGACCTGCCCATAGCAGAGTGAGGCCGAGGTCGTTATGCGCGGCCGAGTCGTACGGATTCAGGCGCAGTCCGCGACGGCTCAGCTCCATCGCCCGATCGTGATGGCCCATGAAGGCGTAGAGCCAGTTGCCTTCGTTGAATGCCGGATCGACGGTGCGGCCGCGCTCGTATAACGCAATCGCATCCTTCCAGCGCCAGTGCTGACGATGGAGGAGGGCGAGGGCACCGTACGCGAGCGTATTCGCCGGGTCGATCTCGAGGGCCTTGATCGCGAGCGCTTGGGCGATCTCGTCGAGCGCGCCCGCCTCCGCGGTCCCATATTGGCTGTGGCTGTTGATCATCGAATGAGCGTAGTTCTGTGCCCGCAGCGCATACGCGTCCGCGAAAAGAGGATCGAACTCCGTCGCGCGCGCGAGCAGCGCATCGCGCCTGCCGAGGTCCGGAAGCATCGGGCGGGCCTGCAGAAAGAGCGCATAGGCCTCGGGCGACGTCGTCCTCGGCTGCGCGAGCCGACGACGATCCTCGACCGAGAACTCCGTCTCGAGAGCGGCGGCGATGCGGGCCGCAATGTCGGCCTGGATGTCGAACACGTCCGCGAATCGCCGCTCGTAGACCTCGGACCAGCGCGAAACGCCGGTCTCGGCATCGATGAGATTCACCGAGACGCGGACTTCGTCGTTCGCATACCGGACGCTTCCTTCCATGACCGACTCGACGCCCAGCTCGTTCGCGATCTCCCGGACCGACCGTCCGCTCTCGACATACCGCCGCATCGAGGTTTCGGCGATCACGTTGAGCCCGCGGACCTTCGCGAGCCGGCCGACGAGCTCGGTGTAGATGCCGGCCGCAAAATAGGTGTGCTCGGGATCGGGGCTCAAGTCCTCGAGGGGCAGCACCGCGACCGACGTCGGCAAGCGTGTCGTGCCGCGATCCGGGCCGAGCGCCGACAGAAGCCCGGCGACCAGCAACAGGGACACCGCCGCGGCGACGATCAGAGCCGCGATCCGGCCGCGAGCGGCGCGGACGCCCAGGGGAGCCGGATGCGGTGTGGTTGCCTGCGCCGGGCGATCCGCTTCGGTCGCGCCGTCCGACGCTTCGTCGACGACGCGGACCGGCGCAACGAACCGGTAGCCGCGCCCGGGCTCGGTAACGATGAAGCGATGCTCGGACGGGGTCTCGCCGAGCACCCGCCGCAGCAGCGAGATGCACTGGCTGAGGCTGTTCTCCTCGACGATCACGCCCGGCCAGATCGACTCGAGCATGGTCTGCCGTGCTTGAACTTCGCCGGGGTGCGTCACCAGAAGGAGCAGCGTCTCGATCGCCTTGGGAGGCAGCGGGATCGGCTCGCCGGTGATGCGATAGAGGACCCGATGTTGTGCGTCCAGCCGAAAACCTTCGAACTCGTAAGTCGGATTCCCCTTGAAAGCCTCGGCAACGGGATTTTCAGCAGACTTCACGACATATCAGCCCGGTGAACATTGTCTTTTTCTGCAGCGTCGTTCGATTCTACTCCCGACGTCGAGAACAACAAATCGGGAGGTCGCGATGTCGCACGGATTCGAGCCGAGCTGCCGCGGCGCGCAGCGGGCAGCGTCGGGATGGGGCCTGGCCGCCGCGGCGGGCGTAGCCGGCATCTTGCTTATGTCGCAGGCGTTGGCCGGGGCGCCGCGTGCACGGTGGGGGGCTCCGATCAATATGGGCGCGCCGATCAACACCGAGTTCAACGAGACCGGCGCCAAGCTCACGCGGCAAGGGCGGACGTTGTATTTCGCGTCGGACCGTCCCTGCGGTGCCGACGATCAGGTGCTCGACTTCAATCTTTGGGTCGCTCACCGGCCACACCGCAACGCGTCGTGGCAGGAGCCGAAATGCCTTGCGATCAACGCCGATTCGCGACTCGAGGGCGAGCCGGCATGGTCCGATCGCGAGCCGGAGCTCTCCGACGACGGCCATTGGCTGTTCTTCGCGAGCGACCGTCCGGGCAGCCTCGGCGGGCCGATCCCGGCGGGCGGGGACATCTGGGTGAGCTGGCGGCATGACGTCCGCGACGACGACGGCTGGACCGAGCCGTTCCCGGTGCCGGGGCTGAACACCGAGGCCGGCGAGCGGGGGCGGCAGTACTTCGAGCGCCACCGCGGTCACTACGGTCACCATGGCAAACGAGGCGCGCCGCAGCTGTTCTTCTCGACGACCCGGAGCGGTTTCATCGACTTGTGGGTCGTCAACATACTGCACGGCAACCTGTGGGGCGCTCCCGAGCCGATCGACGAGGTCAATACCGCGGACCTCGTCGACGCCGGGGGCGTGCTGAGCCCGGACGGACGCGAGATGTACCTCTTCCGGGGCGATCCCCGGCCGCAGGTCGGAATCGATCTCGATCTCTATGTCGCGACTCGGCCGCATGTGGGCGCGCCGTGGTCGGCGCCGGTCGATCTCGGCGCCCCGATCAATTCCCCCGCCAACGATCAGGAGCCGACGTTATCCGACGACGGCGAGCTCTTGATCTTCGCGTCCGATCGCGACGGCTCGATGATGTCGCCTTTCGGTCCGAGCCTCGATCTGTGGGTCTCGAAGCGTCGGTCCGCCGGAGCGCACCGGCACGAGCACCGACCGCATCGACCCACCGGCGGCGCACGCATGCCTTCCTGGCCGAGCGACCGCCGACCTCGCGCGGATCGAGACAAGCATCGGCCGCACGGACCGGACGTCGGCCCCGGCCATCGCGGCAAGGCCGCGCAGCCGGCGCGTGCTTTCCGGTAAGCGATCACTTCAACCTTCGAGGATTCTAGCGATGCGATATCCACCTCTTCTCGTTCTCACGGCCACGGTGTCGGCTCCCGCGCTCGCCGTGCCGATCACGATAGACATCACCGGCGTGATCACGCAGTACGTGACCTATGAGGGCCTCGACCAGATCGACCGCACCTCGTCACTGACGAATCCGCACGTCACGGCCAGCATCACCTACGATCGGGACCTCGCGCCCGCGCCGCAGGTCGATTTTTTCACGAATATGACCAGGCTCGAGCACACGTCGAGCAGTCCGCCGCTGGTCGAGTTCGCGAGCGGCAGCTTCACGTGGCAGAACGGAACATTCGTTCCCGAGACGCCTCTCGACATTCCTGCGGACGGGCTGGTCTTGGGCGATACGCTGCAGCTATCGAATTTCTTCGATGCAGACGACGGGTTCATCATTGGCGACATCGCCGCCTACGGCGCTGGACTCTCGAGCTTCCAGCAAGGCGTCATCCTGGGCTTCTTCGGCGACTTCTTGCCGGGCACGGAGATTCCGTCGGGCAGCGAGCTGCCGGACTTCGCCACGGCATCGGGGCAGTTCCAGATCTGGTCGGTGATACTCGACGACATTGGCGGCGCCGTGACCGGCGGCGGCTTCCTGTTGAACGGGGACGTGACGTCCGCGACCGCGCGAATCGCGTATGCCGTTCCCGAGCCGACGACCGCGATGCTGATGCTCGCCGGCTTCGTCGGCTTCGGGATCCTGAGGCGGCAGGCGCCGAGGAGACGGCGGCGCTGAGGCGCATCGCGCCTGAGCCCGTTCCCGAAGCCGTTCCTCAGCCGGATCGATACGCTCGGACGACGATGCGGCCGGCGGGCGTCTCCTCGGCGTGCGCGCCGAGCGCCCGCCCGTCGCGATTCAGCCTGTCGACGAGCCACGCGACGTCGGCCGGGGCCGCGCGGCGCAGGGAGAAGCGCAAGAGACACAGCGGTACGATCGTCAAAGCGACGAGGCTGCCGTCGGTGTCGACGTCGACGAAGTACATCGGCGAGATGTCCGGCCGATACGCTTCGTGACCGCCGATGCCTTCGTAGTCCGTGATGAGGTCGCCGCATCCGTAGAGGATCGGCTTGCCGCGGTAGATCTCGATGGCCTTCGGGTGATGGGACGAGTGGCCGTGCACGATATCCGCGCCGCCCGAATCGATCAGGGCATGGGCGAACGCCCGCTCGCCGTCCGAGATCGCAAAGCCCCAGTTGCCGCCCCAGTGAACGGAAGCGACGACGACATCGCCCGGGGAGCGGGCGTTCAGCATGGCTTGGCCGACCCGGGCGCCCGCGGCCGCGGTCGGGACCTCGAGCAGGTTGACGCCCGGATCTTCCGCGCCGGCGGCCCAGTCGAACGGAATGCCGCTCGTCTCGAAGCCGAAGGCATAGACGCGGACGCGTCCCTTCCGCGGGACATCGACGTCGCACGGTGCCGCGGCACGGTCGGCATTCTCGCCGGCGCCGGCAGTGCCGAGCCCGGCACCGCGGAGCGTTTGCAGCGTCTCGGTCAAGCCTGCTCGTCCGAAGTCGAGCACGTGGTTGTTCGCGAGCACGCAGCAGTCGATGCCGGCGACGGTCAGGCAGTCGATATTCGCGGGATGCATTCGGTAGTGGATGCTCTTGTCGGGCCAGAACGCGTCGCTCGTCGTGACGCTCGTCTCGAGGTTGACGATCGCGACGTCCGGCCGCTCGCGCTCGAGCGTACCGAGCGCTTCTCCCCAGATATATTCAGGCGCGGCTCGTCTCGGTATCGGGCCCGACACCCGCTCCGCGAGGTCGACGTATCCGCGGGCGTCGCGAACGAAGGGCTCGAGCAGCCGCGGATCGCTCGGCTGCCGAAGCACCTGATCGATGCCGCGGCCGGTCATCACGTCGCCGGCAAGGAATAGCCGCAATGTCGCCATCTCCGCAGAGCTCCGATCTCGAGGGCGGCGAGGACCGAGCGAGCACCCGCACCGTGCGCCGACCGACACGTGCGCGGTGCGAATCTTGCACCCATCGGGGTATCGCCGGCCGCGGCGGCATCGCGCCGCCTAACCCCATTTCCGACGGAGAGACAGAATGGTCAACGCAAAGCTTACGACGTGCCTCTGGTTCGATAAAGGCGAAGCCCGGAAGGCGGCCGAGTTCTATGCTTCAGTGTTCCCGGATACCGAGCTCGGGCCGCGCCACACTGCGCCGTCCGATTTTCCGGGCGGGGAAGGCGGCGACGAGCTGCTCGTGGAATTCACGCTGCTTGGCCAGCCGTTCGTCGGCCTGAACGGCGGCCCCGATTGCAAGCCGAACGAGGCGGTCAGCTTTATGTTCGTT
>CAYMAF010000121.1:7152-8285 GCA_964388365.1 uncultured Gammaproteobacteria bacterium
GGTGGGGCTTCTCCTGGCAGATCACTCCCCGGGTGCTGATCGAAGCGATGGCCGGTTCCGATCGCGCGGCGGCGAAGCGGGCTTTCGAAGCGATGATGCCGATGAGGAAGATCGATGTCGCGACGATCCAGGCGGCCGTCGACGGATAGGCGGCCGAGACTACGGCGACGGCGCGTCGAACAGCCACGGCGCGCACGCCTTCTCGATCGCGCGGATCGCCGCCTGGTCCGGAAACCGCTTGTGGATGCCGACGTTGCCGGCCGATGCCGCCGGCTGAAAGTGGAGCCCGCGGTGCGCCGCGCATTCCCCGAGCTGCAACGCGTCCGCAATGCGCGCCCGGTAGCCGTCGCTCGTGACGAATCGCTCGAACTGCACCTCGAGGACGCGTCCGGCGACCGACGGCTCTCGCATCTCAGCCGCATAGTTCCGCTGCACCCGCAGAACGTATGCGATGAACTCCTCGGCCGAGAGCGCCGCCCGGCCTTCGGTGCGCCACGCGGCGTATTGATCTCGAGGATCCCGAAAAACGGCGATCGACCGAACGTCGGGTATCCAGCGGAGCAGCGAAAAGTCGACGCCGCGGACGAGATTGTTGAACAACAGCAGTCGGCGGCGATCCTCGGCCTTCGCCGCGGCGGTCCGCAGCAACAGGCGCGACAGCGTGCCGACGAGCCGGCCGGGCAAGTCGGGATCCCTCGGAGACAGCGTGCGAAGCTCCGCGATGAAACGCTCGAAGGCGTCGTCGAACGCGTCGAAGGTTCGACAGTCTCCGTATACGTGCCACAGCAGCCCGCGCTCGTCGATCGCGAGCACCGTGTGCAGCAGCACCGCCTCGAGCGCGCGGTAAAGCTCGCGCCGCGCGCGGCGCGGAGAGAGGCCTCGCGCAAGCCGCCGCAGCTCGTCGCGTAAGCCGCGAGGGTTGCGCACGAGCGCGAGCGCCGTGCGTGCGAGCTGGCGCGGCACCGAGACCGGCGTACGCGCGAGCGACGCGGCGCCGGGCATCTCGTCGATATCGCCGATGACCGCGCTTTCGCTTTTTCCGAGCGGCATCTCGACGAGCTCGAACTCTCGCAGCCAATCGTTGACGGCGCCGCTTCCGGACCAGCCGAAACCGGTCGTCGTCACCGCTCGGA
>CAYMAF010000122.1:0-8280 GCA_964388365.1 uncultured Gammaproteobacteria bacterium
CGAGCTGCGCGAGCCGATGCAGCAGCGGCGACGCCGGCGTGATCGGGTACGAGCAAAAGATCACCGGCCTATCGGCGAGCTCGCCGGCCGCCGCGATGCCGAGCGCGAGCGCTTCGCTGCCGCGAATGCCCCGATACTCGCCCGGCGGAAATTTCGCGCGCGGCGTGCGCCGCCTCGGGATCGCGGCGCCGAGCTCGGCCGTCTCACCGAACGCGTGGCCGGCGCGCAGCGCGGCCGTGTTCGCTTCGCGAATCGCGTCGTTCGACGCGAAACGCCTCGCGAGCCACGCCTCGATCGGCGCGATCTCGTGGCCGAACATCCATTGCACGAGCCCGAGCGCCCAGAAGTTCTTGCAACGCCCTGCGTCGCTCTTGCTGAGGCCGAACGGCTTCACGGCCTCCGCGGTACGGGCCGCGATATCGATCTCGACGACCTGATAGCCGTCGAGCGCGCCGCTCGTCCGCGGATCCTCGGCATATCCCGCCTTCTGCAGGCCGCGGCTCGTGAACGCGTCGGTGTTCAGGATGATCAGCGCGCCCCGCTCGATCGACGGCAAATTCACCTTGAGCGCCGCCGGATTGAACGCGACGAGCACCTGAGGCGCGTCGCCCGCGGTCGTGATCGGGGCCGCGCCGAGATGAATCTGGTACGCCGAGACGCCGTACGTCGTGCCCGCGGGCGCGCGGATCTCCGCGGGATAATCCGGGAACGTGCCGAAATCCTTGCCGGCGAGCGCGGTCGCGCCGACGAACTGCGTGCCCATCAGCTGCACGCCGTCGCCGGAATCGCCGGCAAAGCGCACGACGACGGAATCCGATTCGATGAGGTCGCGATCGATCATTTGGTGCTCGGGCCGGTCCAATCTATTGGTTAGAGCGGATTCTCGGCGCGATGCGTCAACAAATCCGCCATTTTGCAATACACTGCGCGGCGTTCAGCAGGCGCGCCGGTGCGCGAAACGGCGGGTATGCCTCGAGCGAGCCGGCCGCCCGCCGGCGAGAGCCGAGTCGCCCTTCGGTTTCGGCGGCGAGGCGTGAGTTCGCGCCCTGGTGACGGACGCGGCGATTATAGCCGGACCGCGCCCCGAAAAGCGGCACGAGGCCGCATATGCTTGTTTCGACATAACACGGCCTGGATGGCCGGGAGCCAATGACGAGAATCACTTATATCGAGCCCGACGGCACCGAGCGCGAGATCGAAGCGGAGCCCGGCACGACGGTCATGGAAACGGCCGTCGACAACAACGTCGAAGGCATCGTCGCCGAGTGCGGCGGCGCGTGCTCGTGCGCGACGTGCCATGTCTATGTTGACCCGGAATGGGCCGATAAGCTCCCCCCGCCGGACGCTCAGGAGGACGGCATGCTCGACTGCGTGATCGAGCGCCGCCCGACGAGCCGGCTGAGCTGTCAGATCGAGGTTCGAGAGGAGCTCGACGGGCTCAGGGTCACCGTGCCGGAAGCGCAAATCTGACCGCCGAGCGGCCGCGGCGCGCGCGTGGAAGCGCCGTTCGGCCGCTGGATGCATAAATCGAATTGTAGGACAATGCCGCGCGCGCTCCTCGTCCGAGCCGCAGAGGAAACTCAAGGATGACGTTCGTAGTCACCGAGGCTTGCATCAAGTGCAAGTACACCGATTGCGTCGAGGTCTGCCCGGTCGACTGCTTCCACGAGGGACCGAACATGCTCGTGATCGATCCCGAGGAGTGCATCGACTGCACGCTGTGCGAGCCCGAATGTCCCGTCGACGCAATCTATTCCGAGGATGACGTCCCGCCGGACCAGCAGCAGTTTCTTGCGCTGAACGCCGAGCTCGCGAAAGAATGGCCGGTCATCGCGAAGGCGAAGGAACCGCCGCCCGACGCCGACGAGTGGAAGGACGTCAAGGACAAGCTCCAGTACCTCGAGCGCTAGCTCGGCGCCGGGCGTCCAGGCGCCGCTCGCGGCCGCGCGACCGTCGGCCGCCGGCGGCTATGCCTGATTCTTGATCGGCAGCAGGTTCAGGAAGAATTCGACCGCGCGCTGCTGGAAGCCTTTCGCAGGCTGGCGACCGACGTGCTCGTCGTCGCCGTTCCACCACTTGAGCCACCCGCCGTCCTCGAGCGTCACTCGCCAGCTGTTCTCCGGGGCCATGTCTCGACCGAACAGGCGGACCAAAAGTGCCGCGAGCTCGGGATCGTCGGCGATCACGCCGATCTCCGTGTTCAGGATCATCGAGCGCGGATCGAGGTTCGGCGAGCCGACGAAGCTTCGCCGGCCGTCGACGACCACCGCCTTCGTGTGCAGCGCGAGCCATTTGGGCGTCGCCGGCGGCGTCCGATAGCGCTCGAGAATCGGCGCATCGGCACGCATCTCGTAGATCTCCGCGCCCGCGCCGAGCAGCGATCGACGCCACTTCTTGTACGCGGAGTGCGCGATCACGTGGCTGTTCGATGCGAGCGAGTTCGTGATGATGCGCACGCGCACGCCGCGTCCGACGAGCTCATCGATGAGCCCGATCATCTCGCGGTCCGGAACCAGATACGGCGAGCTGATGATCACGTCCTCCTCGGCCGACGCGAGCAGGGCTTTGAAGTGCTCGTAGAGCTGCGTCGGCCGCCCGTCGTGAACGTCCGGCGAATCGAGGAGAAGCCGTCCCTCGCCTCGCGTCGCCGTCCCGACGACATCGGCGAGATACGCGTCCCAGCCGCGCGGCGGCGGGGCGAATTCCGCGAGCATCTCGGCGTTCTCCGCGACGGCCCGCTCGCATGCCGCGCGGATCATCGATGCGTCGCCCTGCCCCGCTCCGACCGGTAGGCTGAGCTCGCTCGACCAAAACGTTTCGAAGCTCGCCATCACGTCGTCGAGCAGCGCGCCGGCGAGCATCAGATCGACGTCGTTCTGCACGAACTCGTCGTAGACGCCGAAATAGCGATCGCCGATGTTTCGGCCGCCGAGGATCGCGAAGCGGCCGTCCGCGACGAGGACCTTGTTGTGCATCCGATGGTTCAGCCGGCCGATCCGCGCGACGAACTCGAACGGACGCAGCACCGGCGCGCGCATCCGCCATGGATTGAACACGCGCACCTCGACGCGGGGATGCGCGTTCAGCGATTCGAGCTCGGCGTGGCGCCCGACGACGGCGAGATCGTCGATCAGAAACCGCACGCGCACACCGCGATCCGCGGCCTCCAGCACGTGCTTCATCAGCAGGCGGCCGGTCATGTCGTCCTGCCATATGAAGTACTGGATGTCGAGCGTCTCGACGGCGAGCTCGGCGAGCGCGATGCGGATCCGAAGCGCATCGGCGTTGTCCTCGAGCAGCCAGAACGCGGACTCGCCGTCGTCGAGCCAGGCTTCCGCGGCGGCGCCGTGCACGGCGAGCGGACCGTTCTCCGCGCGAAGCGACGGGTCGGCGAAAGCCGGCCGCTCGAGGGGAGTCAAAGGTGCGCACGCCGCGAGCGCCGCGGCAGCGAGCAGGATCGAGAGCCGCGCAGCGGAGCCGAGTCGCCGGCCCGGGCCACGCGCTCGAAACGCGCCGGCGGCGCGATGGAGAATCAGCAAGACCATCGTAGTCAAAAAGCGTGACCACGCACGACTTTATCTGCGCGGAAACCTCTCGGGCGCATCTGCCAATTACCGAAACCGAAACCTATACTACCAATGCTCGCGAAGACGATCCGGAGCGAGCAGAGGGGAGACGTGCACGACACTCGAGGCCACGCATGACGACGGGCGGGCGAATCGGCGGGCGGCGCCAACGAGCGCGAGAGTCGATATGACGTCGCCGTCGAGAATCGCGTGCGGCCGCGACGCGAAGACCGCCGCGCGCATCGACAAGCTCACTCGACGGCTCTCTCCCAGCCGAGCCCTCGCTCCGATTCGCCGCATTGATAGGAGAGATCGATGAGTCAAAGGAACCTTTTCATCAACGGAGAGTGGGTTGCCGCCGCCGGCAACGCCGAGTTCCCCGTGTACAACCCTGCGACCGAGGAAGTCTGGACGCACGTCGCCGACGGGTCGCGCGCCGACGCGAAGGCCGCGATCGCCGCCGCGCAGGAGGCTCAGCCCGCGTGGGCCGCGCTTCCCCACTCCGAGCGTGCCCGCATCATCGCGAAAGCCGGCGACATCCTCGAGGCGCGTGCGAAGGAGCTTCAAGAGATCATCGTCGCCGAAGGCGGCTCGTGGATCGGCAAGGCGATGTTCGAAACGAACTACAGCGCCGGCGTGTACCGCGCCGCCGCGGCCGCGGCATATCAGGTGACGGGCGAGATCTTGCCGTCGGATCTGAACAAGCTGAGCCTCGTCGTGCGCGAGCCGCTCGGCGTCGTCTCCGTGATCTCGCCGTGGAACTTCCCCGTGATCCTGTCGTCGCGCGGATTCGCGGTCGCGCTCGCCGTCGGTAACGCGGTCGTGCTGAAGCCGTCCGAGGAGACACCGGTGGCCGGCGGCCTGTTCCTCGCACAGATCATGGAAGAAGCGGGCGTGCCGAAGGGCGTCTTCAACGTCGTCACGTGCTCGCGCGACAACGTCGCGGAAGTCGGCGACGAGCTCGTCTCGAATCCGGCCGTGCGCGGCATTAGCTTCACGGGCTCGACCGCAGTCGGCGCGCAGCTCGCCGCAAAGGCGGGCTCGCTGCTGAAGCGCTGCGTGCTCGAGCTCGGAGGCAAGGATGCGCTGATCGTCCTCGACGATGCGAATATCGAGCGGGCCGTGAACGCGGCGACGTTCGGCGCGTTCATGCATCAAGGCCAGATCTGCATGTCCGTCGAGCGGATCATCGTCGACCGCAAGGTCGCCGATGCGTTCACCGAGCAGTTCGTCGCGAACGTGAAAAAGCTCAAGGTCGGCGATCCGAAGGACATCGCGAACTGCATCGGGCCGGTCATCAACCGCAAGCAGCTCGAGCGCATCGCCGGGCACGTCGACGACGCGGTAAGCCGAGGCGCGAAGCTGCTCGCCGGCGGCGGGCACAAGGGCCTGTTCTTCGAGCCGACGGTGCTCGGCGACGTCACGCCCGAGATGCGCGTGTTCCGCGAGGAGACGTTCGGCCCCGTCGCGCCGATCATCGTCGCGAACGACGAGGACGACGCGGTGCGCCTCGCGAACGACAGCGAGTACGGTCTCTCCGCCGGGATCATCACGTCCGACGAGGAGCGCGGGCTCGCCGTCGCGCGCCGGCTGCATACCGGCATGGCGCACGTCAACGACAGCTCGATCCACGACGAGCCGCACGTGCCGTTCGGCGGCATCGGCTCGAGCGGGCTCGGCCGTCACGGCGGACGCCCCGGCATCGAGCAATTCACCGAGCTTCGCTGGGTCACGCTCGAGCGCGGCGGACGCCACTACCCGCCGATGTTCGTCGTCAATCCCGAGCAGCATTGACCTGCCGGTCGGACGCCTTCGCAGCACGTGAAGGCGTCCGATCGCCCTCCAGGCCCGCCGCCCCGCTGCCTACCTCGGCTCGGGACGTTGACGTATACTGCGGACATTCCCGCGATAACAACAAGGCCGTCAGAACGCCACCGCGCTACTGGAGGAGACCCACGTAATGCCCAAGAAGATCGTCGATACCGTTCTTCCGACCACGATGGTCGGATCGTATCCCCGACCGCACTGGTTCAAGCATCAGTTGCTCGGCCGAGACGTTCGAGTCGCGTTCAAGGAAGTAGCGCACGAGGAAGCGTATACCGACGCTGTCGCCGCGGTGATTCGGGACCAGGAGGAAGCTGGCCTCGATATCGTGACCGACGGAAACATGTGGTACGACGATTACGTCGGCGTGATCGGCTCGTTCTGTTGGTATCTGTACGAACGCATTCCGGGCTTCGAGCCGTCGCGCAACCCGCATCCGAGCTACGCCGGCGCGGACCCGAGCCAGGGCAAGACGATCATGGACGACTGGGGCGGCGTCATCGTCAGCGGGCCCGTCGACGAGAAGCCGGACGCGCTGCGCTGGGGCGATCTGTATCAGATTGCGGCGAAGCACGCCCGCGTGCCGGTCAAGGTCTCTATCGGCGCCGGTCCCGCGAACCTCGCGTGGCATGTCTACCTGAACGAGAACACTTACTACAAGAGCGCGAAGGAGCTGACCTTCGCCCTCGTGCCGATCTTCAATCGGCAGATGAAGGAGCTCGTCGAGCTCGGCGCGAAGTATCTGCAGATCGAGGATCTCGGCGCGTGGATGCCGCTGTTCTCCGGCAACGAGGACGACTACAAGTGGGTCCGCGAGAGCATCGAGGCGATGTGCGACGGCGTCGACGCAAAGATCGGCTGGCACTTCTGCTTCGGCAACGCGTGGGGCAACGATATCCTGAGCGGCACGTTCCCGGAGGGCTATCAGACGGTACTGCCTCACTACTGGAATACCGAGGGCATCGACGAGTTCGTTCTCGACTACGCGAACCGCAACATGGCGGGCGTCGAGTTTCTGAAGAACTGCCCGAAGGACAAGGGCGTGCAGCTCGGCGTGCTCGATATCCGCACGAGCATGATCGAGCCGCCGGACATGATCGCCGGGCGTGTGCGCCAGGCGCTGAAGGTCCTGTCGCCGGAGCAGCTCACGCTGAGCACCGACTGCGGCATGAAGCCGTTGCCGCGCATGGTCGCGAAAATGAAACTGAGAAATCTCGCCGAGGCGGCCGCGATCGTCCGCAAGGAGATCGGCGCGTAGCTCGCACGCGGCGTTCTATCGTCAGCAAGAAGGGCCGGACGATCGCCGGCCCTTTTCTTTCGTGTGCCGACCGCTCAGAAGCGTCCGATCACCGTGATGCCCGCATATCCCGCGCCGGCCGAAGGGATCGCGAACGCCCGGCGGTCGGGGGCCGGTTTCGTCAGCAGGAATGCGGCCGCCGCACCGAGCGCGGCCCCGCCGATGACATCGGCCGCATCATGCTCGTCGGCATCGATACGGCTCACGCCGACGTAGCCGGCGAGAAGATAAGCGGGCCACGCCCGCCGGATCCCGTAGCGCCGATGGATGAACGCGGCGCCGTGAAACGCCATCGACGCGTGGCCCGACGGGAACGCGTCGTCGTCGCTGCCGTCCGGGCGCTCGTCGTCGACGAGCGCCTTCAGCGCGTAGGTCGCGGCGACGTTCGCCGCGAACGAGCGGTAGAGCTGTCGGCGTCCGTCGCGATCGTCGCGCCTCACCGTCAGCGCGAGGGCCGCAGCGGGGATCGCGAGGCGCAGCACGTCTCCCGCGTCCTCGCTCGTGCCGGCCGCGGCCGGACTCGCGAGCAGCAACCATCCGGCAACAAAAAGCAGGGCCGCTGACGCGGCCCTGCTCCGATGCCTGCGCATCGCCGTCATGCTTCGCGGCCCGTTCGGCCGAGCGCTTACGAGAGGCCGATCGTCTGGCCGTTCTCGTCGATGTCGATGTGATCGGCCGCAGGCTTCCGCGGCAGACCGGGCATCGTCATCATGTCGCCGCCGAGCACGACCATGAACTCCGCTCCGGCCGACAGGTAGACGTCGCGCACCTTGAACATGTGGCCGCTCGCGGCGCCGCGATACGTCGGATCCGTCGAGAACGAGTACTGCGTCTTCGCGATGCAGATCGGGAAGTGGCCGTAGCCGTCCTCCTGGTACTTCTCGATCTTCTTTCGTACCGCGGGGTCCGCGGTCACCTCGCTCGCAGAGTAGATCTTCTGGGCGACCTTCTCGATCTTGCCCCACAACGTATCGGAGTCGTCGTAGACGAACTTCATCTCCGGCGCGGGACCGTCGAGCGCCTCGACGACGGTATTCGCGAGATCCTCGGCGCCCGCCCCGCCCTTCGCGAAGTGCTCGCAGACGACCGCCTTCACGCCCTGCTTCGCCATGTGGTCGATCACGAGCTTGAGCTCGTTCTCGGTATCGCTGCCGAAGCGGTTGATCGCGACGACGACCGGCAGACCGTAGTGATCGCGGACGTTCGCGACGTGGCGGTCGAGGTTCACCATGCCGCGCTCGAGCGACTCGAGGTTCTCGGTGTTGAGATCCTTGAGCTCGGTGCCGCCCTGATACTTCAGCGCGCGGATCGTCGCGACCAGCACGACGAGCTGCGGCCGGATGCCCGTCTTGCGGCACTTGATGTCGATGAACTTCTCGGCGCCGAGGTCCGCGCCGAAGCCGGCCTCGGTCACGACGTAGTCGGCAAGCTTCAGCGCCGTGCGCGTCGCGAGCGCCGAGTTGCACCCGTGCGCGATGTTCGCGAATGGTCCGCCGTGCACGAGCGTCGGCGTGTGCTCGATCGTCTGCACGAGGTTCGGCTTCAGCGCCTCCTTCATCAGGACGGTCATCGCCCCCTGCGCGTTCAGGTCGC
>CAYMAF010000123.1:0-8272 GCA_964388365.1 uncultured Gammaproteobacteria bacterium
GATGTCGAGGCCGCCGACGAGCCCGCCGATCCAGCCGCCGGTCCACCAGTCGATCTCGGGCCAGCCTTCGCCGCTGACCGCGTCGCCGACGGCCATGACGTTCTCGTCCGGAAAGTAGACGTAAATATCACCGTCGGTGTGCGGGCAGTCGCGAAGGTACCCGCACTGCACGGCGCGGCGGCCGACGAGCAGCTCGTCGTCCTCGTAGAACGTTCGAGTCGGCAGAGCGTGCTTCGGCAGCGGCGGAACCGTCTCGCCGCTCCACGGCCAGGTCACGTCCGTCGTCAGCCACAGCCTCGTATTGACGTGCGAGACGATCGTCGCGCCCGCGTTGCCGAGCGCCTCGTTCGAGCCGGTATGGTCCGGGTGCCAGTGCGTGTTGAATAGCGTGTGAACCGCACCGCGCCCGGCAAGCTCGGCGACGCTCTCGAGCAGCGCGGCCGACTCCGCCGCCGCACCGCCGTCGACGAGCGCGACACCGTCGCCGTCGACCGCGGCGAGGACGTTCGTCGCGCCCGTGCGAAGCACGAATAATCCGTTGCCGAGGTCGAGCGGCTCGCCGACCGCCGCGCGGCCGAGCGGCGGCGCATCGGACTGAGCGCGCGCGAGCGAGCCGAGCGCCGTCGCCCCGATCCACGCCCCAGCGGCGCTGCGCGCCGCAGTCTTCAGTAATGTTCTGCGCGATAAAACGGCCAACGCGCACTCCCTATCTCTGAAGCGGCATAGTTTGAAGGCCGGCAGCCGAAACTGCCAGCCGCCGGCGCCGCGCTTTCGGTTCGGAAGTCCGAATCTTCACTGACCATTCCGCGCGGCTCGCGCGCCCGCCGCTCTTCTATACTGGACCGGTATCGCAGCAACATCACGAAACAGGGGGAAGCCCATGCGCAAATCGATGCTTTGCATGATCGGCAGCGCGGCGCTCGTGCTCGCGGCCGCGGGGCCGGCGGCCGCCGACGGCGGCTACGCCGAGGACCGAGCCAAGATCGAGGACCTGCAGGCGCGATACCTTTTCGCGCTCGATTTCCGCGATCCGGAAGCGTACGCGGCAACGTTCACCGAGGACGGCATCCTCGACTACGGCGCGGGCCAGATCAAAGGGCGCGACGCGATTCGCCAAATGGTCGAGGACATGCGTGCGAGGGAAGCCGAGCGGCGTGCGGCCGACACGTCCAGCCTTCGCCCGGCGGCGGGCCGCCACAACATCACGAATATCGTGATCGACGTGAACGGCGACACCGCGACATCGGCCGCGTATTGGTTCCATATGGGGAACGACAATCCGCAGCGCGGCGCGCAGCTGAACTCGTTCGGGCACTACGAGGACGAGCTCGTCAAGGTCGACGGCGAGTGGCTATTCAGCAAGCGGAAGATCTACAACGAGCAGATTGCCGAGTGGGCCGCGGGACCGCAAAATCCGGCCGTCGAGCCGGGGCCAGGTCCGCGGTTGCGCGCGGCCGGCAACTGACGTCCTACCGCCTCGAGGGGCCGGTCGGATGCCGGCTCCTCGACCGCTCCACAGCCGCGGGGCGGCCCGCCGGCACCGAAGATGAGCCCCCTCTGCCGCGCCGGACCGGCCGATCAGTTGCCGACACCATCGATCAGGTCGTACGTCTCGGTGCCGGCACAGTTCAGGGGCATGATCTGATCGAACGGTGCGAGCTCGAGCGTCTGCGTCGGCACGACCCACGGCTCCTTCAGCACCTTCTCGTCGTAGATGGTCGCGTCGATCTGAAGCGTGTTCTCGTCGATTCGCCGGTACCGTTCGACGATGCGCAACGCATCAGAATGGAACGACACCCGGCCCTCGGCCCAGATCCACGTGTCGTCGGTGAAATTCTTGACCTCGACGACGAACGTATCGCCTTCCCAATGCCCGACCGCGTCGCCGCGGTACGACGGCGGCACGAAATCGCGGTGCGGCCGCCCGTCGGTCGGGATCAGCTGATAGCCGTGATACGTCTCCTGCAGCAACACGACGAAATCGGGTGTCGAGATGATCTGGCCGACCGCGCCGACGTCCCACATCCGGACGTTCATCGTGCCGAACGCCGTCGGGATACAGCGCAGCGTCGGATCGTCGGCGTCCGTCAGCGTCGCGGCATGCTCGGCCGCCCAGTCTTGATACAGATCCGTGAACGACGGGCCCTGCATCCGCGGCCCGCCCCGGCGGAACGCTTCGCTGCCGACGTCGCCGCCGCCCCACCAGACGCCGGAGAGATCGGGACGTCCGTCGGCCATGCGCGGGATGCGATCGGCGGAACCCTCCTGCGCGACCGCAGGCCCGAGCGCAACGAGCGCCGCAGCGGCCGCGATCGCGACGCCCGCTCCGTTCCGCCGCACCCTTTGCGCGGCCCCGCCGACCGGCTCGACGATCGCGGTCATCGCGCGCCGGACCCTTCCTGCGGCCCGAACATGCCGTATTTCGTGCCGTCGGCCGTGATCAGCTCGCGGAGCATGCCGGCATGCTTGGACTCGTCCCGCGCACGGAATCCGTTGATCGTGACGGTATCGCCCTGGCGGATCACGCTCGGCGAATAGCCGTTGCGAATCATCCCGCTCGGGGTGCCGGCCTCGAAGGCCCAGCGAACGACCTCGCCGTTCTCGTCCTCGACGTCGAGGAAGAACCACGAGTGTGGATTCGCGAGCCGAACCTGGGCGATCTTGCCCGTGATCGAGATCGGCTCGTTCATGTCGTAGAACGCCGCGAACGAGTGGTGGCCCCACGCCGCGGCACCCGCAAGCAGCGAGGTCGCGACGGCCGCGGCCGCGGCCGAGATCTTCCGCTTCATACGCCTTCCCCCTGCCGCCGAAGCTCCGGAGCCCCGATTCTCACCGAGGCCCCACGGCATTTCAATCGGACGGCTCGTCGCGCTGCGCCGCGCCGGACGGCTCGCCGCCGTCATGGCGGTCCGCATCCTCGTCATCCGGCAGCTTGACGACCTCGACCTCGAACGCGTCGCTCGGCGCCCGCCCGGTCTCGAACTGCGCGATCAGCGCATCGAGACCCGCTTCGTCGAGGCGGCGGACCGATAGCACCGAGCAGCTCTCGGGAAACGCGCCGTCGACGATCACGGCATCTCCCGCGAAGCCGCACAGGCGATCCGATCGGGAACGCAGTGCGAGTCGATGCTGATGACGCAGACCGAAGCACGTGCGCGCGAGCTCGACGTGATAGCCCTCGCGTCCGGAGACGTAGACGATCAGGTTCTGGTCGTCGAGATACCGGAAGTCTCGAGCGAGCGAAACGGTGAAGCAGTCGGTACCGATCGTCGTCGTGCGCATCGAGCCCGGCTCGCGCTCACCGATCCCGCTGCAGCCGGCGAGCGCCGCAACGATTGGCACGGCGGCGAGCCGTAATGTCCTTGGTAAGGATGATTCACGCATGATACCTCCTGCCGGCGTGCGCCTCGGTGCTTAGACCGCGCTCGACTCGCTTGTTTCGCTTCTCAGCATACCGAACGCGTGCGGGAACGGCCGCCGCACGCGCCGTTCCGAATGCCGCCTCGCGCGACGCTCGTCGGCGGCTTCGCTCTCATCATGATTTTTCTTATGCGCTGCGATGCGTACAGCCGAGGTTTCACCGGAAGAATACGACACAATATACTGATACTACGCACCTTCCCGACACATGCACGACGCCGAGCGCGGCTCCGCTCGCGGCGCCGGGGCACGCGGCAACACGAAACCCACCGGCGATACGGCTACACTCTGAATCCGGTTCGCGGCCAACGGGCCGCGGCAGTCGCCCTGGCGTAGAGCACCGGCGCCGGCCGACCTTCGAAGAACAGAAAGATCTATTCAGCGGAGACTCCATGCCAAAGCGGATTACCTCCCTTTCGTTGCGGATGCTCGTCACGGCATCGATCGGCGCCACGGCGGCGCTGGCCGGCGTGGACGGCATGACCCAGGACTACACGACGTGGCGCACGTATGCCGGCGGCGCGCACTCTTCGCAGTACTCGGCGCTCGATCAGATCAACAAGTCGAACGTCGACCGGCTCGCGGTCGTGTGGCAGTTCCCGGTCGGACAGCGCAGCGTGCTGTTCAATCCGATCGTCGTCGGCGACGTGATGTACGTGCTCGCTCGGGACAACGAGATCGTCGCGCTCGACGCCGCGACCGGCGAGGAGCTCTGGGCGCATCCTCACGACGGGCCGGTGACCGCACGCGGCATCAACTACTGGGAAAGCGAGGACGGCGCCGACAAGCGTCTCCTCTATCTCCATGCCGGATTCCTTACGGCGCTCGATGCCGAAACGGGCAAGACGATCGAGAGCTTCGGCAAAGACGGCCGCGTCGATCTGCGCGACGCGCTCGCCGCGGACGGCCGCGACATCAGCAAGATCCGCCCGCTGATGACGAACAATCCCGGCCGGGTCTTCGAGAACCTGATGATCGTCTCCCTGCCCGCGCAAGGCGCGGGCTATCAGTCGACGCCCGGCGACGTGCATGCGTACGACGTCGTGACCGGGAAGCTCGAGTGGGTCTTCCACAGCATTCCTCATCCCGGCGAGTTCGGCTACGACACGTGGCCCGAGGACGCCTATCTCACCGCCGGCGGCGTGCACAACTGGAGCGAGATGACCGTCGACGAGAAGAACGGGATCGTGTTCGTCCCGTTCGGCAGCCCCCGCTACGACTTTTTCGGCGGCGACCGCGGCGGCGAGAACCTGTACGGCAACTCGCTCGTCGCGCTCGATGCGCGCACGGGCGAGCGCATCTGGCATCAGCAGCTCGTGCATCACGACCTGTGGGATTACGACCTGCCGCAAGCGCCGAAGCTTCTGACGATCCGGCGCGACGGCGAGGAAATCGACGTCGTCGCTCAGGCGTCGAAGCAAGGCTACCTGTTCGTGTTCGATCGGCTCACCGGCGAGCCGATCTGGCCGATCGAGGAGCGTCCGGTGCCGCAGTCGGACGTGCCGGGCGAGCAGGCATCGCCGACGCAGCCGTTCCCGACGAAGCCCGCTCCGTTCGCGGTGCTCCGCTTCACCGAGGCCGACATCAACCCGTTCCTCCCCGAGGACGAGCAACGGCAGCTTCGCGAGCGGCTGCGCCATTCGCGCAACGAAGGCGTGTTCACGCCGCCGAGCTTCCAAGGCACGATCGGCATGCCGGGGCACAACGGCGGCGCGAACTGGGGCGGCTCGGCCGTCGACCCGATCAACGGCGAGCTCTATATCGTCTCGAAGAATCTGCCGGTCATGCTGCGCGTCGAGCTGACCGAGCAGGAACCGACGGCGCGCACGACGATCGGCGGCGTCGTCACGCCGGAGCAAGCCGAAGCGGCGCGACGGGCTGCCGAAGCCGCGGCGGCCGAAGGCCCGGTCCGCTATGCGTCGCCGTACGACTTCATGCTGAGCCCGTCGACCGGCATGGCCGCGATCGCGCCGCCGTGGGCGCATCTGACCGCGTACGACCTCAACACGGGCGAGATCAAGTGGCGGGTCGTGCACGGCACCGTGCCGGAGCTCGGCGAGAATACCGGCGCGCACATGCCGCGCGGCGGGCCGCTCGTGACCGCGGGCGGCCTCGTGTTCGTCGCAACGGCATCGGACCGGATGTTCCGTGCGTACGATCGCGATACGGGCGAGGTCGTCTGGTCATACGAGCTGCCGAGCGGCTCGGAGGGCATCCCGGCGACGTACGAGATCAACGGCAAGCAGTACATCGCCCTCCCCGTCGCGGCCGGCGCGGGTCTATTCCCGCCGCGGCTGCCGTCGGCCGAGCCGGGACCTGACGAGCGCGCGTATCTCGTGTTCGCCCTTCGGGACGACGGCTGAGCGGAGCGGATCGTCCCGGACCCTCGGCCGTCTCCTGACGGCCCGAAACGACGGAGGCCGTGCGGGGTGCGAGCCCGCACGGCCTCTTTCGTTTGCGACGCGGCATTTGATTCGCCGCGTCACTCTCGGTCAGTGCCCGGAGTGCTGCAAACGGCGCACTGCCTCGAGCGACTTCTGCACGTTCTCGATTGGCGACACACCGCCGACCGTCTCGGCGATCTTACCGTCCGACGTGACGATGAACGTCGTGCGCTCTGCGAACCCGTGGTCGATCTCGACGCCGCGAGTGTCCTTGATGCCGGAGCGCGCCTCCATGACGTTCAGCTCGTACGAGCGAGCGATCTCACCCGACTCGTCCGACGCGACGGCGAGCTTGCCGGCGCAGTACTCGGGGTCCGCCGAAAACTCATTCAGCCGCTCGATGCTGTCGAGCGAGACGCCGATGACCGTCGCGCCCGCCGCATTGAAGGCATCCATGTTCTCGGCGAACTCGTGCGCCTGAATGTTGCAGCCCTGCGTATACGCGGACGGATAGAAATAGACGACAACATTGCCCTGCTCGAGGGCCTCGGCGAGCGAATAGTGGAATTCCTCGCCGGCGAGCGACGCCTTCGCCTCGAACAGCGGGGCCGGGTCGCCCGGCTCGAGCGCCGCGAGCGCCGGCAAGGCGATGGCGGTAGAGCACAGGAAACCGATAGCGCGCTTCTTCATAAGATTATTCCTTCGCTTAGTGGAATCACTATTACCCCCGGGACGGTCATCGTGACCGCTTGCGGGCGTCGGCGCAAGTCGGAGAGCGGCCGATTCGCCGCACTTTTCGGGGTGTACCGGCGGGCGAAAAGGCCATCCGCGGCCCGGCGGGGAGGTCGAGAACGGCCGGGCGCTTTGGGCGACCGGCCGCGGAACCCGAAAGGCCCGAGCGGTTAGCGGCGCCGGCCGCGAGGCCGCTCGTTGTCGAAGAAGAAGCGCGCGCCGAGCGACGCGAAGCTGAGGTCATCGTAGCGCCGGTAACCGAAGTCGAGCGTGACGACATCGGTCAGATACCAATTGCCGCCGGCGAAGAGCGCGACATCGTCGCCGAGATCGTCGAAATCCGAGCGCTCGATACCGCCGCGCACCTCGAGCCTACGCAGCGGCATGTACCTCACGCCGGCGCGCAGATAGAGCCCGTCATCGTCCGCCGAGAGGCCGCCCGCTTCGACATTCGCCCCGATATATCCGAGCGCGGCAAAGAGACTCAGCCGATCGCCGAAATCGTAATGGGCGCCGGCCCCGAGCGTCCGAAGCTCGATCTCCCCATCCGGCACGTCATCGATATCGAGGCTCGCGAACGAGCCGAACAGGAACGCGTGCTTCCCGATCTCGAACGAGCCTTCGAGCTCGAGGCCCTCGCCTTCGAGATCGAGGCCGAGTTCGTCGAGCTCCGCCTGCACTGCGCCGACGTGGAAGTAGTCGTAGCTGACCTGCGGCTGCGCGAGCGCGAGGCCCGGCGCTGCAACGGCGACGGCGCCGAAGGAGATGAGGCCTCTCATACGGCAATCCTCCCTTCGATAGGCAAAGCATTCAGCGTAGGCAACTTCGCGGCGGCCGGCATCGGTACGGCGTCACAGTTCAGGCACGTCGAAGGATCGTTCACGAAACGAGCCGCCGTTGCCGCTCGCGGCCGCCTGAGCGCGCCCTACGGGCCCCGGCACCACGATATATGCGTCCTATTTCCCGGCGGCGCGCAGGCGCGCGCCAATGGCAAGGGGCAGTGGCTCTACGTGATGCGCGAGGACGGTAAGCCGTTCAAGGCGAGGATCACGCGGCGAGAGATTGCCCGGGTCGACCGGCTCCCCTGAAGGCAACACGAACGAAGGTGGGTTGGTAGCGGGGGCAGGATTCGAACCTGCGACCTTCGGGTTATGAGCCCGACGAGCTGCCTGACTGCTCCACCCCGCACCTGTTGGAGCCGCACATAATACGAGGAGTTGCCGCCGGCTTCAAGGCCGGCGCCGTCGCTGCGCGCTTACCGTAGCCGGCCGGCCGCGTCGACGCTCAAGACGAGCCATTCGACATCCATTCCCGCAAGCTCTCGCTGCAACGCCTCGATGAACGCGTCCGCTTGCGCGGCCGCGACGCGCACCCGGAGCTCCGTTCGACGCTGCCGGCCCCGAACCCTCTCCCCGCCCCGCAGCCTATTCGGATCGAGGCCGTGCACCTCGACGGCCGCGCTCGTAAAGCGCGGCACGTCATCGAGGGTGAGCAACCAGTCGATGACGCGCTCCTCCAGCGCCCGCGGCACCGAGATCACGCAGAGCTTCTCGGGCTCGGTCGAGGCCTCGCCGGCCATGCGGTCGTCGCCGGCCGTCATGACCGCTCGATCCCGAACCGGCGATACAGCACGGGCAACAGAATCAGCGTCAGCGCGGTCGCCGAGATCAAGCCGCCGACGACGACGATCGCGAGCGGCCGTTGAATCTCCGAGCCCGGCCCGGTCGCGAAGAGCA
>CAYMAF010000124.1:0-8266 GCA_964388365.1 uncultured Gammaproteobacteria bacterium
GCACCGGGTACTCGTCGCTGAGCGCGCTGCAGCAGTTTCCGATCAGCACGCTGAAAATCGACCAGTCGTTCATCCGGGACGTCCCGCTCGATCGCGACGACGCCGCGATCGTTGCGACGATCGTGCATATGGCGCACAGCTTGAAGCTCGACGTCGTCGCCGAGGGCGTGGAGTCCGAGGAGCAGCTCGAGTTCTTGAGGCAGCTCGGCTGCGACTACGTGCAGGGCCATTTATTCGGCGATCCGGTCGACGCCGCGACGTTCGCCGAGATGCTCGTCGCCGAAAGGGAAGGCACCGGCAAGTACCGTGCGCTTTTCGCCGGGGCATGACGGGAAACGGCGGCAGCTTGGCGGCTTCGGAGGGCGTAAGCTATATTCGCCTCCCCGATCGCTAGGGGGTAACGTAGGTGAGAAAACCCTGTTTGGTCGGCGCGATGACGCTCGCGAGCTCGCTCGGCTTCGCCGCAGCCGTCGCGTGCGAGATGCCGACGATGATCGAGGTGCCCAACGGGGAGACCGCGACGCTCGACGAGATGGTCGCCGCCCGCGACGCCGTGATCGAGTATCTCGCGGCGATGGACGAGTACCTCGCGTGCGTCGACCGTGAGACCGCCGCCGAAGGCGACGATGCGCCCGAGGAATTCCGGCGCCTCATGGCACAACGCTACAATTCGGCCGTCAGCGAGATGGAGACGGTCGCCGCGGCCTTCAACGAGCAGCGGCGGGCGTTTTTGGCCGCGAACCCGGACCAAAGCGACTAGCCTGACCGTCGCCGGCGGCTACGCGGCGAAGCCTTTTCGGCTTCGCCGCGTAGCGTGCCGCCGTGCACGACACAGAACGTCACAGGCTGTCGATTCTCCGCTTGAGATCGTACCGGTCGTCGGTCACGATCTTCTCGAGCACCGCGATCCGCTCCTCGAGCCGTGCGAGCTGCTCGAGATGCGCCGCGTCGTCGGCCGCGGGACACGCCTTGCGCTTCGATTCGAGATGGGTCTTCAACAGGTCGAAGCCGAGCGCGATGACGATGATCGTCAGAACGAAAAACCAGACGGATTCCACCTCGTCGCTCCCTTCTATCGATCGGCCAGTCAGGATCGCGTTTCGTGCGTCAATCGCGCAGCCGCTCGAACTCTCGGTCCAGGTGATAGCGCTCGGACGTGACGTACTTCTCGAGCCGCTGTAGCCGGCTCTCGAGCTCGCGATAACGATGCCGCAGGCTGTCGAGCGTCGAATGCGGCTCCGCGCGGATCCTCCGTCCGAGAGCGTCTTCGTCCTCCGCCGCCCTTCGCCGCGCGGGCCGCGGATCCTTCGGCAGCAGCAGCGCCATCACGACGTAGCCGACCGGCACGAGCGGCCCCGGGAAGAACAGCGTTCCGAGCACGACGAGCACCCGCACGATCGTGACGTCGAAGCCGAAATAGTCCGCGATCCCGGCGCAAACGCCGAAGATCACGCTTTGCTCGGAGTTGCGGTAAAGCCGGTTGCCTTGCAGCTCGCCCATGTCGTCGTCCCGGTCATGGATGCATCGCCTCGAGCGCCTCGACGCGGCGCCTGCCATCGCTGCGTGTCTCATGTCTTCTTCTTCCAGTCGGGTGCCTGATCGTCGAGGATGGTCTCGAGCGTGTTCAAACGGCTATCCATCTTCTGGCTCGTCCGCCATAGCTCCTCGAGAAGCTCCTGCTCCTCCGCCGACAGCCCGCGTGTCGCCTTCCACTTCGTCACGTAGTGCATGATCACGATGATCGGGAGCACGATCACCATGAACAGGATCGTCAATACGAACGCCGCGATCGTCATGTTCATGTCGGCGCCGCCCCGGCCTTACGCGGTCTCGCCCGGATCGCGCTTCTCTCCGCGCTTCGACTTCAAGCGCTCGAGCTCGCGCTCGATCGTCTCCGCGGACTCGAGCTCGGCGAACTCCCGTTTCAGATCCTTCTTACCGCCCAGATCATACGCCTGGACCTGCGCTTCGAAGCCCTCCATGCGCCGTTCGAATTGCTCGAAACGGACGAAGGCATCGTCGATGCGATAATCGTGCAATCGCTTCCGGACTTCCAGGCGCTTCGCTGCGGTCTGATGGCGTGCGAGGATCGCGTTGCGGCGCGCCTTCGCGTCCGCGAGCTTCTCCTCGAGCCGTCCGATGTCCTCGTTGAGCTTCGCGAGGCCTTCGGCGATCGTCTTCTGCTCGATCTCGAGAGAACGCATCGAGGCTTCGACGCGCGCCTTCTCCGCGAGCGCGGCCTTCGCGAGGTCGTCGCGGCCCTTGTCCACGGCGAGCACCGCCTTGCTCTCCCAATCCTTCGCCTCGCGCTCGAGCGACGCCAGCGTGCGCGTCAGCTCCTTTTTATCCGCGATCGCCCGCGCGGCCGCTGAGCGGACCTCGACGAGCGTCTCCTCCATCTCCTGGATCATCAGGCGGACGATCTTCTCGGGGTCCTCCGCCTTGTCGAGGATCGCGTTGATGTTCGAGTTCACTATGTCGGAAAAACGCGAAAAGATGCCCATCGCCTGTTCCTCTGATGCTTCTCGAAATGTCGGCTTCCGTACCGCGGGCGGGTGCCCGTCGAGCGCCTCGCCTCGCGTCGGCCGCCGTGTCGACTCGCGATGCATTGAGCAGCATCCGTGCCAACGGCGCCCTGGCCCGCAACGTGTTGAAAAGACAGTATTTTTGGTCGCCGGCGCACGTCGGCGGGCGCAGCGGCGCTCGGCGAGCGAACCAACCGTTGGCAGATCGCACGAACTCTTGGTGTAATTCGCACATGCCGCCGCGTCCCGAATCCGTCCAGCTCCTCGGAGAATCGCCGGCGTTCCTGTCGATGCTCGAGCACGTCTCGCGCGCGGCGCCGCTCGCGAAGCCCGTGCTCGTCGTTGGGGAGCGCGGCACGGGCAAGGAGCTGATCGCATCCCGGCTGCATTACCTGTCCGATCGCTGGGACAAGCCGCTCGTCAAGGTCAACTGCGCAGCGCTCACCGAGTCGTTGCTCGAGTCGGAGCTGTTCGGCCACGAGGCCGGCGCTTTCACCGGTGCGACGCGCACCCATATCGGCCGCTTCGAGCAGGCCGACGGCGGGACGCTCGTGCTCGACGAGCTCGGCACGATTCCGCTGCGCATGCAGGAGAAGATCTTGCGCACGATCGAGTACGGGGAGTTCCAGCGCGTCGGCGGAACGAAAACCCTGAAGACCGATGTCCGCGTCGTCGGCGCGACGAACGCCGACCTGCCGCGGCTCGCGGCCGAAGGCCGCTTTCGTGCGGACCTGATGGATCGGCTCGCTTTCGACGTGATCCACGTGCCGCCGCTGCGCGCGAGACCGGAGGATATCCCGACGCTCGCGTATCACTTCGCGGTCAATGTCACGAGCGAGCTCAAGCGCGACTTCTTTCCCGGCTTCTCGGCGAAAGCCACCGCCGAGCTGCTCGCATACGATTGGCCGGGCAACGTGCGCGAGCTCAAGAATACCGTCGAGCGCAGCGTCTACCGCGCAGCGAATCCCGAGGAGCCGCTCGAGGAGATCATCTTCGATCCGTTCGAGTCGCCGTTCGGCCCGTTGCGGGAGCTCGTGCCGACCGCGGCGCGCGCCGGTCCCGAGCCCCCGGCTCGCGTCGGCGATCGGCCTGCGCGGCCGAACGGCAACGGCGACGGCCGTTGGCCGATCGACTTTCGCCGCGCGGTCGCCGAGTTCGAGCGCGAGACGCTCGAGCAGGCGCTAGAGCGATCGAAGTACAAGCAGACCGTCGCCGCCCGCCTTTTGGGGCTCAGCTACCACCAGCTCCGCGGGTTGCTGAAGAAGCACGGCCTCAAGGCCGCGAGAGAGGCGGACGGCTAGCCGCCGATCCGCAGCCGGCGATGCGGAATCCGACCCCGGAGCGGCCCGGCGCGAACGACGGCGAGCCCGCGGGCCGCGCCGCGGCGCCGGCTCGCGCGCTCGACGGCGGAGACGACGCGCGGCTGATGCTGAGGTTCAAGGACGGCGACGCCCAGGCCTTCCACGACCTCTACGCCCGGCACCGCGGGCCGCTGTACCGCTATTTCCTCCGTCAGGCGCCGCACGATACGGCCGACGACCTCTACCAGGAGACGTGGCTCAAGGTCATTCGCGGCGCGGCCGGATACTCCGCGACGGCGCCGTTCTCGGCGTATCTATATCGGATCGCGCACAACGTGCTGATGGATCATTACCGGCGCGCGTCGCGCGGCACCGTCGACGCGGTCGACGACGTGCCGGAGGCGCCCGCGCCGACCGAGCCGCTCGACGCAGCGCTCGACCGGGCCACGTTGAGGGCGCGCTTGTCCGCGGCAATCGCCGCATTGCCGCCGCCGCAGCGCGAAGCGTTCCTGCTGCGCGAGGAGACGAGCCTGACGCTCGACGAGATCGCCGCGGTCGTCGGCGCGAACCGCGAGACCGTCAAGAGCCGTCTGAGATACGCGGTCCGGAGATTACGGCAGGCGCTCGGCGATGCCGACGAGCCGCTGGAGAGACGCGCATGAACGGCGAAGACGAACGCAACCGCATGCCGCCCGATCGGCTCACGCAGTATCGGCAAGCGGGCTTCGACGAAGTCCCGCCGCCCGACGTCGATCGCGCGATCCTCGCGGAGGCCGAGCGCAGCGCGCAGCGACGGGCGCGGTGGAGACCCGCGCATCTCGCATGGGCGGCCGCCGTCGTGCTATCGGTCGCGCTCGTGCTCGAGATCGGCGTTCGGCCGCCGGAGCGCGCGTCCCGGCTTTCCGAGCCCGTGACCGAGATCGACGGCGGGCGGCGCGAAGCTCCGGCACGTGCGTTCCGGGAATCCGCCGAGCCGGGCGGAGGATCCGGCGCGTCACGAGAAGGGCTCGACGGCACCGCGCGCGATCTCGACGCGCCGAGCGTTCTCCGGCGACGATCGCCGGGGCCGGACGCGCCGCCCGAAGCCTTGGACATGCAAGCGGTGCCGGAAAGCGCATCGCCCGCAGCGGAGGCGCCGCGGCGTCGCTGCAGCGAAGAGATTCGCGGCGATGCCGCGGCATGGCTCGACTGCATCGCCGAGCTCAGACGCGCGGGCGAAGACGCCGCGGCAGACGCCGAGCTCGAAGCGCTGCGGCTGCGCTATCCCGCCGCGCTCGAGCGCGGACGCGGCGCCGGGCGCTGATCTCGCGTCCCGAAACGCCGGCGGAACGCTCCCGAGCCCAACGCGCGCGCGTGCTACCATCTTCGCTGTCGCCGGCGAGAACGCCGCGATCCCCAGATTCATTCCACGAGAGCTTCACGACTGATGAGCAAGGCGAATACTTCACCTGCACGCGTCGCAATCACGGGCGCGGCGGGCCAAATCGGTTACCAGCTGGCTTTCCGGATCGCGTCCGGGCAGATGCTCGGTGCGGACAGGCCGGTCATTCTCCAGCTCCTCGAGATCCCGCAGGCGCAAGGCGCGCTTCAGGGCGTCGCGATGGAGCTCGAGGACTGCGCATTCGACACCTTGCACGGCATCGTCGTCACGGACGATCCGAAGATCGCTTTCCGCGACGCGGACTATGCCTTGCTCGTCGGCGCGAAGCCGCGCGGCCCGGGCATGGAGCGTAAGGATCTGCTGCTCGAGAACGCGAAGATCTTCTCGGCCCAGGGGCGCGCGCTCGACGAGGTCGCGAGCCGCGACGTCAAGGTGCTCGTCGTCGGCAATCCGGCGAACACGAACGCGCTGATCGCGCGCGAGAACGCCAAAAGCCTCGACCCGCGCAACTTCACCGCGATGACGCGCCTCGACCACAACCGCGCGAAAGCGCAGCTCGCGGCGAAGACGTCGACCCACGTGACCGATGTCCGCGGCGTCATCATCTGGGGGAATCATTCGGCGACGCAGTTCCCGGACCTCGCGCATGCGACCGTCGCCGGGGCACCCGCGCTGTCCCGGGTCGACGGCGCGTGGTATCGCGACGAGTTCATCCCTACGGTGCAGCAGCGCGGCGCGGCGATCATCAAAGCGCGCGGCGCGTCGTCGGCCGCTTCCGCGGCTTCGGCGGCGATCGATCACGTGCGCGACTGGGCGCTCGGCACCGGCGACGACTGGGTCAGCATGGCCGTCGCGTCCGACGGCAGCTACGGCATCGCCGAGGGCGTCGTCTACTCGTACCCGGTCCGCTGCAAGGACGGGCGATACGAGATCGTGCAGGGTCTCGAGCTCGACGATTTCGCTCGAGAGAAGATGAAGGCGACGGACGACGAGCTTCGCGAGGAGCGCGCCGGCGTCGCAGACCTGCTTTGAGGCCGCGCTGAGCGGCAAAGCGAGTGAGACCGTGGATACATTGCTCTGGCTCCTGCTTCTACTCGGCGTTCCGTTGACGCTCGCATACCGACGCGTGCCTCTGGCCGCGTCGACCGTCGTGCTCGGCGTGCTGCTCGTCGCGTATACGCTGCTCGGCGACGGGCCCGCGCTCTTCAAGCTGCTGCTCTGGGCCGTATTCGCGGCGCTCGCGGCGCTGAACGTCGACGGCTTCCGCCGCGACCAGATCAGCCGCCGGCTGCTCGACGTCTACCGGCGGATGCTGCCGTCGATGTCGCGCACCGAGCAGGAGGCGCTCGAGGCGGGCAACGTCTGGTGGGAGGGTGAGCTCTTCTCCGGCGCGCCCGACTGGACGAAGCTGCGGAGCCTCCCGGCGGCGAGGCTGACCGACGAGGAGCAGGCCTTCCTCGACGGTCCGACCGAGACGCTCTGCCGGATGCTCGACGACTGGCAGGTCACGCACGAGTACGCCGACCTGCCGCGTGCCGTCTGGGACTACCTGCTCGACCAGCGCTTCTTCGCGCTGATCATCCCGAAGAAGTACGGGGGCCTCGGCTTCTCGCCGCTCGCGGTCTCGATGGTGCTGACGAAGATCTCGTCACGAAGCGGCACCGCGGCCTCGATCATCGGCGTGCCGAACTCGCTCGGCCCGGCCGAGCTGCTGCTCCACTACGGCACCGATGAGCAGAAGGACTACTGGCTCCCGCGGCTCGCGCGCGGCGAGGAGATCCCGTGCTTCGCGCTGACGTCGCCGCGGGTCGGCTCCGATGCGACGGCGATCGTCGATACCGGCATCGTCTGCCGCGGCACGTACGACGGCCGCGAGGTCCTCGGCATCCGGCTCAATTGGGACAAGCGCTACATCACGCTTGCCCCGATCGCGACGGTCATCGGCCTTGCATTCAAGCTCTACGATCCCGACCGCCTCCTCGGCGGGGAGGAGGATCTCGGGATCACCGCGGCGCTCGTGCCGGCGAACCTGCCCGGCGTCGAGATCGGCCGACGCCATGCCCCGGTCGGCATTCCGTTCCAGAACGGCCCGACGCGAGGCAAAGACGTCTTCGTGCCGATCGACCACATCATCGGCGGCCCGAAGAACGCCGGGCTCGGCTGGAAGATGCTCGTGCAGCAGCTCGCCGCGGGCCGCGGCATCGTGCTGCCGAGCAACGCGCTCGGCGGCGCGCTCGCCGCAACCTACGCATCGGGCGCGTATGCGCAGCTGCGCCGGCAGTTCAACCTGCCGATCGGCAAGTTCCACGGCGTCGGCGAGGTGCTCGCGCGGATGGCGGGCTCGACGTACGTCATGAAGGCCGCATCGCGCGTGACGTGCGCGGCGCTGAACGCCGGCGAGAAGCCGTCCGTCGCGTCCGCGATCCTGAAATATCACAATACCGAGCTCGGCAGACAGGTCGCGAACGACGCGATGGACGTTCACGGCGGCAAGGCGATCATGCTCGGGCCGAAGAACTACCTCGCGCGCAACTACGAGTCCGTGCCCATCTCGATCACGGTCGAAGGCGCGAATATCCTGACCCGCAACCTGATCATCTTCGGCCAAGGCGCGATCCGCTGCCATCCGTACGTCAGAGCCGAGATGGACGCGGCGCGCGACGAGGATCGCGAGCGCGGGCTCGAGGCGTTCGATCGGCTGATCTTCGAGCATATCGGCAGCGCACTCTCGAATGCCGCGCGTTCGTTCGTCATGGGGCTCACGCTGTCGCGCTTCGCGCCGGCGCCCGAGACCGGGCCGACGCGGCGGTATTACCAGCACATCGCGCGCTACAGCGCATCGTTCGCGCTCGCGGCCGATGCCGCGATGCTGACCCTCGGCGGCGAGCTGAAGCGGCGCGAGACGCTATCCGCGCGGCTCGGCGACATGCTGAGCTATCTGTACCTCACGTCGATGGTCCTGAAGCATTACGAGGACCAGGGCCAGCCGGCCGAGGATCTGCCGCTCGTCGAATGGGCTTGCCGCACGTTGCTCTACCGGACCCAGGAGCAGCTGCACG
>CAYMAF010000125.1:0-8248 GCA_964388365.1 uncultured Gammaproteobacteria bacterium
AGGATCCGATACCGATCGCGCAGCTCGTCGTGATCGGCGCCGTTCGCCCGCAGCCACTCGGTGCGGGCGCGCTCCATGAAACGGAAATAGCTCGCGTTGTACACGACACCCTGAGCGTCGGTATCCTCGAGATAGACTCGGATCGGCCAAACGAGCTCCCCCATCTCAAGCCCCCACGATTCCTAAGAGGACGGCATCGTGCTCGAAGTTCAATCGAACAGACCGCCCGTCGCCCCCGCGCTCCCCTCCGGTCTAGCCAAGCCGAAGTGCCGATACGCCGCCTTCGTCGCGATGCGCCCCCGCGCCGTCCGCTGCAAGAAGCCTTCCTGGATCAAATAAGGCTCGACGACGTCCTCGAGCGTGCCGCGCTCCTCGCCGATCGCCGCGGCCAGGCTTTCGACGCCGACGGGCCCGCCGTCGAATCGCTCGATCACCGTCAACAAGAGCTTGCGGTCCATCGCGTCGAGCCCGTGCGGATCGACCTCGAGCAAATCCATTGCGGCGCGCGCGACGGCGGCGTCGACGCGGCCGTCAGCCCGGACCTGCGCGTAATCCCGCACTCGCCGCACGAGCCGATTCGCGATGCGCGCGGTGCCGCGCGAGCGCGAGGCGATCTCGCGCGCGCCGCCCGCGTCCATCGGCAAGCTCAAGATGCTCGCAGTTCGCGCCGCGATCCGTGCGAGATCGTCGACGCCGTAGAAATCGAGGTGCTGCGTGATCCCGAACCGATCGCGCAACGGCGACGTCAGGAGCCCCGCGCGCGTCGTCGCGCCGACGAGCGTGAACGGCGGCAGATCGATCTTGATCGAGCGCGCGGCCGGCCCTTCGCCGATCATGATGTCGAGTTGGAAATCCTCGAGCGCAGGATAGAGCACCTCCTCGACGATCGGGCTCAGACGATGAATCTCGTCGACGAACAACACGTCCCGCGGCTCGAGCTTCGTCAGCGTCGCGGCGAGATCGCCCGGCCGCTCGAGCACCGGCCCCGACGTCTGGTGCAGGTTCACGTCGAGCTCGTGGGCGATGATGTGCGCGAGCGTCGTCTTGCCGAGCCCCGGCGGTCCGAACAGCAACGTGTGATCGAGCGCCTCGCCGCGGGCGCGGGCCGCCTCGATGAAGATCGTCATCTGTTCTTTGACGCGCGCTTGGCCGACGTAGTCCGCGAGCCGGCGCGGCCGGATCGCGCGGTCGAACGCTTCGTCGTCGCGGCTCGCCGCGGCCGTCACGAGACGCTCTTCGCTCATGCCCGCCCTCCGGCGCCTTGCGCGCGCCGCAACGCTTCGCGGATCAGCTCCTCGGTCCGCATCGATCCGGCGTCGAGCCCCTTCAGCATGCGCTCGGCCTCGGCCGGCTTGTAGCCGAGCGCGAGCAACGCCTCGTGCGCTTCGCCCGCCGGGGTCGCCGGCGCGGCGCGCGCAGGCTCGACGCCGTCCGCCTCCTTCGGCAGGCGGTCGGCCATCTCGAGCACGAGCCGCTCGGCCGTCTTGCGGCCGATCCCCGGCAGCTTCATCAGGCTCGCGACGTTCTTTTCGCGGATGCAGCGGTGAAAACCTTCGACGCTCATTCCGGAGAGCACGCCGAGCGCGGTACGGGCGCCGACGCCGGTCACCTTCAACAGGCTGCGAAACAGCTCGCGCTCGCTCTCCGTGACGAAGCCGTACAGCACGTGCGCGTCCTCGCGCACGAGCAAATGCGTGACGAGCGTGAGCGGCTGGCCGATCTCGGGGAGCTTGTAGAACGTCGACATAGGCGCGTCGACCTCGTAGCCGACGCCGGCGACCTCGATCGTCAACGACGGCGGCCGCTTGCCGACGAGCGTGCCTTTGAGGAAACCGATCATCGCATCCCTGCCGCCGCGAGCGTCACGCCGAGGACGCGCGAATGAGCGTGGCAGATCGCGGCCGCGAGCGCATCGGCGGCATCCGCCTGTGGCGCCTCGGACAGCCCGAGCAGGCGCACGACCATGTACTGCACTTGCGACTTCTCCGCGCCGCCCCGTCCGACGACGGCCTTCTTGATGTGCCGCGGCGAATACTCGAAAACCGGCACGTCGGCGCCGAACGTCGCGCATAGCGCCGCGGCCCTCGCCTGCCCGAGCTTCAGCGCGCTATCCGCGTTGCGGTGCACGAACACGCTCTCGATCGCGATCTCGGCCGGTGCATACTCGGCACAGATGCGGCCGACCTCCTCGAAGATGCGCCGGAGCCGATCGTGATGAGACCCGCTCGTCCGAATGCTGCCCCAATCGACCGCACGCGTGGTCGACCCGACCGCATCGACGATACCGAAGCCGGTGATCTGGGATCCCGGATCGATGCCGAGGATGCGGACCGCACGGCTCACGGGCTTGCCGCTCGCGCCGCGCCCGGGCACTCGGTGCGCACCGTCACGCGGTCTCCTCCAAGAGCTCCTCGGGGATATCCGCATTGCTGTACACGTTCTGCACGTCGTCGAGCTCGTCGAGCACGTCGAGCAGCTTCAAGAGCGATTCGGCTTGCTGACCCTCGATGCGTACCTTCGTCGCGGCCCGCATCGTGACCTCGGCCGTCTCGGGCTCGAGGCTCGCCGCTTGCATCGCGTCGCGCACGGTCTCGTAGTCTTCGGGGGCGGTCAACACCTCGATCGACCCGTCCTCATTCGTCACGACGTCCGACGCGCCGGCCTCGATCGCCGCCTCCATGATCCGTTCCTCATCGCTGCCCGCCGGAAAGCCGAGCTGTCCGACCTGTGAGAACAGATACGCGACGGAGCCGTCGGCACCGAGATTGCCGCCGTATTTCGAGAACGCATGGCGAACCTCGGCGACGGTGCGGTTGCGGTTGTCCGTCAGGCAGTCGACCATGACGGCGACCCCGCCCGGGCCATAACCCTCGTAACGGACCTCCTCGTAGCTCGCGCCCTCGAGCTCGCCGGTGCCGCGCTTGATCGCGCGCTCGATGTTGTCCTTCGGCATGCTCTGCGCCTTCGCCTTCTCGATCGCGAGACGCAGGCGGGGATTCGCTGCCGGATCGCCGCCGCCGCTGCGGGCCGCGATCGTGATCTCTCGAATGAGCTTCGTGAAGATCTTGCCGCGCTTTGCGTCCTGCGCGCCTTTCCTGAACCGTATGTTGGCCCATTTGCTGTGACCGGCCATGTCACTGCACTCCGATGTATTCGCTGCTTTGCATCGTCCGGGCAAGGGGAAGGGATCGCCGACGACGCGAATCCCCCCGAGAGCGCTGCGGCCGCCGCTCGGCCGCGCCGGCTCGTGACCTCGAACTTCCGATAACCCACTCGGCGAACGCCGTGCCGGCTACGCCGGCGCCTATCATAACGGCATTCCGTCGGCGCATGACAGCGCTCGCCGATCGTGCATAGGCCGTGCGCAAGTACCTGCCGCCGATCGGGCAGAGGCGCGTGTCGGACGAACACACGGCAACGTATCGGCACCGAGGAGCCTGCGATGCACTCGCGCGAACCTCGCGCTCGACGAGCGAGCGCCGGGTCGCGAAGCGCCGGCGCGGCGCGCGATCGAAGAACGCTCGGAGTCGAGCGCCGCAGGCAATCGCTCTCGGCACGCGGCGCGCCCCGGACGCGCCGCATAACGAAGAGCGCTCAGCGATTCAGCGCGTGGATCGCGCGCTTGTCCGCAGCGAGAGCCGCCTCGTGTAGCGCCTCACTCAACGTAGGATGCGCATGAACTATGCGCTGCAAGTCCTCGGCAGAGCCGGAAAATTCCATGGCGACGACACCTTCCGCGATCAGCTCGCCGGCCATCGGCCCGATGATGTGCACGCCGAGGATATCGTCGTACTCGCGATCGGCGATGATCTTCGCGAAGCCCGCTGTCTGGTGCAGCGCCTTCGCCCGTCCGTTGATCGAGAACGGGAAAGTCCCGACCTTGTACTCGCGTCCGCTCGCCTTGACCTGCTCCTCGGTCTGACCGACCCACGCAATCTCCGGCGCGGTATAGATCACGGACGGGATCGTCCGATAGTTCACCTCGGCCGCATGGCCGGCGATCAGCTCGGCGACCATCACGCCTTCCTCGGTGCCCTTGTGCGCGAGCATCGGCCCGCGAACGACATCTCCGACGGCCCATACGTTCCGGGCCGCGGTTCGGCAGCTGTCGTCGACGCGGATGAAGCCTCGCTCGTCGAGCTCGACGCCGGTATTCGGCCCGAGCAGCCCGTCGGTATACGGGCGCCGCCCGACGCAGACGATCAGCCGATCGACCTCGATCTCCTCGGCCTGTCCGCCCCGGTCGTAGCGCACGACGACCGTATCGCCGCGGCGCTCCGCGCCCGTCACCTTCGCGCCGAGACGGATGTCGAGCCCCTGGCGCTTGAACTGCTTCAGCGCCTCGGCCGCGATCTGCTGGTCGGCCGCAGACAAAAAGCTGTCGAGCGCCTCGAGCAGCACGACCTCCGCGCCGAGCCGTCGCCAGACACTGCCGAGCTCGAGTCCGATCACGCCCGCGCCAATGACGCCGAGCCGTTTCGGCACCTCGGCGAGCTCAAGCGCACCGGCCGAATCGATGATCCGCTCGCCGTCGAATTTCGCGACGGGCAGCTCGATCGGCGCCGAGCCGGTCGCGAGCACGACGTGCGTCGCTTCGAGCGTACGCCGAGCGTCCGGGCCGTCGACCTCGACGCGGTTCCCCGCCTCGAGCCGGCCATGCCCGCGTATCGCCGTGACGCCGGCGCTCTTGAAAAGCGCGTCGATCCCGGACGTGAGCTGCTTCACGATCGAACGTTTCCGCTCGAGCATCTTGCCGACGTCGATCGCGACCGATCCGACCTCGATGCCGTGCGACGCGAACTCCGCCTGCGCGCGGTGATAGAGCTCCGACGACTCGAGCAGCGCCTTCGACGGAATACAGCCGACATTCAGGCACGTGCCTCCGAACGGCCGGCTGCCGTCCGGCGCGACCCACGCGTCGACACAGGCTACCTTCATTCCGAGCTGCGCGGCGCGGATCGCCGCGGGATAACCGGCCGGGCCGGCGCCGATCACGACGACGTCGAATTGGTTTTCGCTCATGACCTGCTCAAACCTGGAGAATCAGCCGCGCCGGATCTTCCAGCGACTCCTTGACGTGCACGAGGAACTGCACCGCATCCCGTCCGTCGATGATTCGGTGATCGTAGGTCAGAGCGAGATACATCATCGGCCGGATCTCGATCTTGCCGTCGACGACCATAGGCCGTTCCTGGATCTTGTGCATGCCGAGGATGCCGCTTTGCGGCGGGTTCAGGATCGGCGTCGACATCAACGAGCCGAACACGCCGCCGTTCGTGATGGTGAACGTGCCTCCGGTCAGCTCGTCGAGGCCGATATCGCCGCTGCCTGCGCGGCGGGCGAAATCCGCGATCGACTTCTCGATCTCGGCGAAGCTCATATTCTCCGCGTTGCGCAGCACGGGGACGAGAAGCCCTCGCTCGGTCGACACGGCGACGCCGATATCGAAGTACTCGTGATAGATGATATCCGTGCCGTCGATCGACGCGTTCAGCAACGGGAAGCGGCGCAACGCCTCGATCGACGCGCGCACGAAGAACGACATGAAGCCGAGCTTGATCTCGTGCCGCTTCTGGAACGTCTCTTGATAACGCTTGCGCAGCGCCATCACGGCGGTCATGTCGACCTCGTTGAACGTCGTCAACATCGCCGCGGTATGCTGCGCCTCGACGAGCCGCTCGGCGATGCGGCGCCGTAGGCGCGTCATCGGCACGCGCTGCTCGCGTCGGCCGACGGCCGCGACCGGACGCTCGGCGGCTTCGGCCGCCTCGTCCTCGAGCCCGACCGTTGCCTCCGGCTGCGTTCGCTCGAGGTAGCCGATCACGTCGGCCTTCGTCACGCGTCCGTCGCGTCCCGAGCCCTGGATCGCGGACGGATCGATATCGTGCTCCTCGACGAGCTTGCGCGCCGCCGGCCCCATCCGCTGCAGCGCGTCGCGCGGCTCCGGTGCGGCGGCGTCGGCGCGCCGCTCGGCCGCGGTCTTCTCCCGCACGGCCTCGCGCGCCGCCTCGTCGGCAGCCGCCTCCGCCGCGGCCTGATCGCGCGTCGGGGGCTCGGCGGCCGCGGCCGGCTCGGCTTCGGCGTGCGCCTTGCCGTCGGGATCGAGCACGGCGAGCACCTGGCCGCTCGTGACCGTCGCGCCGTCCTGAACACGAATTTCCTTTATCACTCCGTCACTTGGAGCAGGGACTTCGAGCACCACCTTATCTGTCTCGAGGTCGACGAGATTCTCGTCGCGTCGCACGAGCTCGCCGGCCTTCTTGTGCCAGCTGACGAGCGTCGCGTCCGTGACGGATTCCGGAAGCTGCGGAACCTTGACTTCGATGTTCACTGGACCGCTCCGCGGCTCAAGCTCGCTTCGCGAGCGACGAACGCCGCTCGCGGGTATCGGCCGCGAGCGCGGCGGCCACGAGCGCCTGCTGCTGACGTACATGTAACGCGTGAATGCCCGATGCCGGCGCTGCCGCCCCCGGACGTCCGGCGTAGAACAGCTGATGCTTGTCGGTCAACGGTTCCTGGAGACGGTGGCGAATCTGATACCACGCGCCCTGGTTTTGGGGTTCTTCCTGACACCATACGATCTCCGTCGCGTTCGGGTAGCGGCCGATCGTCCGTGCATACTCTTCGACCGGGAACGGATACAGCTCCTCGATGCGCACGATCGCGACACGGTCGAGCTTCTCGGCGCGGCGGGTCTCGAGTAGCTCGTAGTAGACCTTACCGCTGCAGAACACGATCCGCTGCACGTTCTTCGGTTCGATCGGGTCGGCCTCACCGATCAAAGGTTGAAAGCGTCCGCGCGCGAGCTCCTCGAGCGTCGAGACCGAGAGGCGGTGCCGCAGCAGGCTCTTCGGCGTCAGCACGATCAGCGGCTTGCGCAGCGGCCGCAGCATCTGACGGCGCAGCAGATGGAACATCTGCGCCGGCGTCGACGGCACGCAAACCTGCATGTTGTGCTCGGCGCACAGCTGCAGGAATCGCTCGAGCCGAGCGGACGAATGCTCGGGCCCCTGTCCCTCGTAGCCGTGAGGCAGGAACAGCGTGAGCCCCGAAAGTCGCCCCCACTTCGCCTCTCCCGACGAGATGAACTGATCGATCACGACCTGGGCGCCGTTCGCGAAATCCCCGAACTGCGCCTCCCAGATGACCAGGCAATCGGGCGACGTCGTGCTGTAGCCGTACTCGAAGCCGAGCACCGCCTCCTCCGAGAGGAGCGAGTCCGCGACCAGGAACGCGTTCTCGCCGCCGATATGCGCGAGCGGCACGAAGACCTCGCCGTTCGACTGATTGATCAGCGCGGCGTGCCGATGGAAGAACGTGCCGCGGCGGCTGTCCTGCCCGATCAGCCGAACGTGAAAATTCTCCGCGAGCAGCGTCGCGTACGCGATGCTCTCGGCAAAGCCCCAGTCGAGCGCGAGATCTCCCGCCGCCATCTTGCGGCGGTCGTCGATGATGCGCTGCACGCGCGGGTGCAGCGAGAAGTCGTCCGGCAGCCTCGTCATCAGCGCAGCGAGGCGCTTGAGCTCCGCGAGCGGCACCCCGGTATCGACCGATTCGCCGAGGCTGCCGAGCTGATAACGGCTCCAATCAACGGTGTGCTTGTTGCCGAGCATCCCGAGCGCGTCGTCGTTCGGGTTCCGGCCCTCGTCGAGACAGGCCCGGTACGACTCGGCGATCTCTTCGACCTCCTTCTTAGAAACCACCCCTAAGTCCTGGAGCCTGCTGCTATAAATCGTCAGGACGCTCGGGTGCTTCCGAATCGTCTGATACATGATCGGCTGCGTCGCGGCCGGCTCGTCCGCCTCGTTGTGACCGAGCCGCCGATAGCAGACGAGATCGATGAAGACGTCCTTGTGGAACGTCTGCCGATAATCGAGCGCAAGTCGCATCGCCGCCACCGCCGCCTCGGGATCGTCGCCGTTCACGTGGAAGACCGGCGCCTCGATCATCTTCGCGATGTCCGAGCAGTACGGCGTCGAGCGGGAATCTTGCGCGTCGCTCGTCGTGAAACCGATCTGGTTGTTGACGATCACGTGGATCGTGCCGCCGGTGTAGAACGCGCGCGTCTGCGAAAGCTGCAGCGTCTCTGCGACGACGCCCTGCCCCGCGACGGCGGCATCGCCGTGGATCAGCACGGGCACGACCTGGTCGCCGAGCCGGTCGCCGCGGCGATCCTGGCGCGCACGAACCGACCCCTCGACGACCGGATTGACGATCTCGAGATGCGACGGGTTGAACGCGAGCACGA
>CAYMAF010000126.1:0-8195 GCA_964388365.1 uncultured Gammaproteobacteria bacterium
GTGCCCGTGTAACTGGCAGCCGGGCCAGGAGACCTTGAAGGTCGCCTGAGTCCGTCTGGGACGAGGGCCGGGCGGCTTGATCCGCTCGGCATGATCCGACCGATCGGCGGCCGCCCGGCTTGCACCGCGGCGGCCGCCCTATAAGGAGCCGTCATGGACCTGACCCGAATCAAGAATCTCATTCCCGAGCACGCTCGGGATCTGAAGCTGAACCTGTCGTCGGTGCTGACGCCGGAAGGTGCGCCGGGCCTGACCCGTGAGCAGATTCTCGGCACGGCGCTCGCGTCGGCGATCGCTTCGCGCAACCCGGTGCTGCGCGCCGAGATCGAAGCGGCCGTCGTGCCCGAGCTCGGCGAGGCGTATGTGAAAGCGGCGCGCGCGGCGGCGTCGATCATGGGCATGAACAACATCTACTACCGGTTCACGCATCTCGTCGGTAATCCGGAGTACGCGAAGATGCCGGCGAGGCTGCGCATGAACGTGATCGGCAATCCGGGCATCGACAAGACCGACTTCGAGCTCTACTCGCTCGCCGTTTCGGCGATCAACGGCTGCGGCGCGTGCGTCGCATCGCATGAGAAGGTCGTTCGTCAGGGCGGGGTCGGCGCGGACGGTGTGCAGAGCGCGGTGCGTATCGCCGCGGTGATGCACGGCGTCGCCGTCGCGCTCGAGTCCGCGGGCGACACCGCTGCCGCGAGCGAGGCCGCGTGACGGTAACGCGCTGGGGGTCGGCCGTTCGGAGGGCCGCGACGCCGCCGATCAGGCGGCACGCGGCCCGCTCGGCCGCGGCTCGTTTCATGCGCCGGCCGTCCGCCGGTGCGCTGCTCCGCGCCCGACGAGCGCCGCGAGCCGCATCGCGTCGTCAGGTGGGCGCACTTTGACCTGGTTGCAGCGAGTAGAAGCTGCCGACGGACGCTCAGCCGCGATCCGAAGAGCGGCTAAGTAATCGTCCCGCTTGCGGCCGCGTGCGCCGTGCGGGTACTGCTGACGGGCATGAATCCGGCCTCGCTCGGTCCGTGAACGTCCTCGTCATCATCGGGCATCCGCGCGCCGACAGTCTGTGCCATGCGCTCGCGGACCAGTACATTCAAGGCGCGGCCGAGGCGGGCGCGAAGCTGCACCGCCTCGACGTCCGCGAGCTCGCGTTCTCGCGCGACGTCGAGAGCAGGGCGATGCACCTGCAGGAGACCGAGCCCGATATCGACCGCGCGCGGATGCTTCTTCGCTGGGCGCAGCACGTCGTGTTCGTCTACCCGACCTGGTGGGGCACGATGCCCGCGCTGCTGAAGGGCTTCCTCGATCGGGTGCTGTTGCCCGGCTTCGCGTTTCGGCACGCCGAGAACGCGTTCGGCTACGAAGGCCTGCTCAAGGGACGAAGCGCGCACGTGATCACGACGATGGATACACCGCCGCTCGTCTATCGGCTCGTCTACCGGGCGCCGGGTCATCACGCGATGCGCCGCGCGACGCTGCGTTTTTGCGGCATCTCGCCTGTGCGCATCACGCCGCTCGGGTCGGTGCTCGAATCGGACGCCGCCGAGCGCGGCCGATGGCTCGAGCGCGTGCGGCGCGAAGGCCGAAAGCTGCGCGGCGCCGTGCCGACGCCGGCGGACCGGATCCGCAGCGAGCTTGCGTCGTGGCTGGCGGCGCTTCGGCTTCAGTTCTACCCGACGACGTGGCTCGTCTACGCGCTCGGCGCGGCGATGGCCGCGGGACCCGCGGGGCTCGCGACCCGCGCGTTCTGGATCGGTTACGCGGTGCTGTTCTTTCTCGAGGCATCGACCGTTTTCGTCAACGAGGTCTACGACTACTCGGCGGATCGCAGCAACCGGCGCTACGGTCCGTTCAACGGCGGCTCGCGTGTGATCATCGACGGACGGCTGTCGGCGGCGAAGCTGCGTGCCGGGGCCGCGGCCGCGTTCGCGTCGGCGGCCGCGGCCGCGCTCGTGCTCGTCCGCGCGACCGACGTCGCCGCGGTCCCCGCGCTGCCGACCCTCGCGGTGCTCGCCGTCGCCGCGGTCGGCTACACGCTGCCGCCGCTCAAGCTCTCCTATCGGACGCTCGGCGAGGTCGACGTCGCGGTCACGCACGGGCCGGCGGTCCTTCTCTGCGGATGGTTATTCGCCGGCGGCGCGCCGGACGCGGCCGCGCCGTGGCTCGCGTCCGTGCCGATCTCGCTCGCGACCCTGCCGTCGATCACGTTGTCGAACGTGCCGGATCGGCAGGCCGATGCGACGGTCGGCAAGCGGACGATCGCGGTGCGCTTCGGACGGCGCGGCGCGCTCGACTTCGCGCTCGC
Organism: uncultured Gammaproteobacteria bacterium; assembly: GCA_964388365.1. GTDB lineage: Bacteria > Pseudomonadota > Gammaproteobacteria > Steroidobacterales > Rariloculaceae > ZC4RG20. The sequence goes on from CAYMAF010000126.1 coordinate 2,300, forward strand.
CGCGACCCTCGCGTCCGTCGCGGCCGCGCTCGTCTGGCCGCTGTTCGAAGCGTCGCCGGACGGATCGCGCCTCGTGCCGCTCGGTGCCGTGCCTCACGGGATCGTCCTTGCGTGGCTGCTCGTTCGCGCGAGGGGCGACGAGAGCGACGTGCCGCGCCGCATGATGCGGCTGATGATCGTATCGTTGACCTATGTGCTGTGGTTCATCGTGCCGCCGCTCGCCGCGCTGCTGTTCTGAAGGCGCGGGCGGGGTTTAGACTACGGCCGCGCGGGCGGCGTGCCGTCCGCGGACGCGTCGTTCGCTCGTCTCGGGTGCAGCCATGCTTTATCTGATCGTCGGTGTCGTGCTCTTTCTCGGCGTCCATTCGGTTGCGATCTTCGCTCCGCGCTGGCGAGAACGGAGCGTGCAGCGTCTCGGCGAGCGCCGATGGAAAGGGCTTTACTCGCTTGTTGCCGCCGTCGGCCTCGTGCTGCTGATCTACGGTTACGGCCGCGCGCGCTGGGATCCGTTGCTGCTCTACGTGCCGCCGCCGTGGGCGCGGCACGCGACGGCGTTCTTGATGCTGCCGGTCTTCCCGCTCCTCATCGCAACGTATTTCCCCGGGCGAATCCAGGCCGTGCTGAAGCATCCGATGCTCGTCGCCGTGAAGCTCTGGGCCGTCGCCCATCTGTTGTCGAACGGCATGCTCGCGGACGTGTTGCTGTTCGGCGGTTTCCTCGCGTGGGCCGTTGCCGACCGCGTGTCGTTTCGCTATCGCGAGCAAAAGCCGATACCACAGGCGGCGGCGCCGTCGGCGAGAAACGACGCGATCGCGATCCTCGGCGGCCTCGCGGTCTACGTCGTGTTCGCGCTGTGGCTGCACGTGCGGCTGATCGGCGTTCCGGTCGCGCCGGTGGCGTTGCCGTAGTGCCGTGCCGGCTCGGCGGAGGACCTGCAGCATGACACTCGACCGCGGACGTTTCTCCCGGCGCTGGCCGCCGCTCGCCGGTGCGATATCGGCCGTCGCGGCGGCGCTCGCCGTCCCGGTGCTCGCCGACTACGAGCCTACGGCGCCTTACGTTCCGACGGTCGAGGAGGACGTCGAGCTGATGCTCGATGTCGCCGAGGTTTGCCCCGACGACTACGTGATCGATCTCGGCTCGGGCGACGGCCGCATCGCGATCGCGGCCGCGCGCCGGGGCGCGCGCGCACTCGGCATCGAGATCGAGCCCGACCTCGTCGAGCTTTCCAGGCGCAATGCCCGGGACGCGGGCGTCGAGGACCTCGCGGCCTTCGTCGAGGGCGATCTCTTCGAGGCCGATATCTCCGCGGCGTCCGTCGTCACGCTGTATCTGTTTCCGGAGGTGAACATCGCGCTCCGGCCGAAGCTGCTCGCGGAGCTGACGCCCGGAACGCGCGTCGTCTCGAACAGCTTCGATATGGGCGACTGGGTTCCGGACGTGCACGATAAATCGGCGAGATCGAGCGGCGGAATCTTGATGTGGATCGTTCCAGCCCGCGTCGCGGGCGATTGGCGGCTCGAGATCGACGGGGCCGAATCGTATGTCCTCTCGATCGATCAGCGTTATCAGCAGATCGAGGTTCGTCTCGGCGCACCGGACGGCGAGCCGCGAGAGGGATCGGCGCCGCCGGTGTCCGAGCCCGGCTCGGCCCGCTTGCACGCGGACCGAATCGTGTTTCGCGCCGCAACGGCCGATCGGACCTACGCGTTCTCGGGCACGGTCGACGGCGACGTGATCCGCGGCGATGTCCGCGTGCGCGGCGAGGACGGCGAGCGGCGCCTGCGATGGCGCGCCGCATCGATCGAGCCCCGCGCGGCAAACCGCGCTCGCATTCGGTGATTCGGTCCCGGCTCGGCCGGCGTCGAATCGGGCATAATCCTATTCTTCGAAACGGAACGCTTCCGATCTGGGGGTTGGGAGACGATGGCGACGAGGGATGGACGGCTTACGCCTGCCGAGCGGCGCCGGCGCCGCCGACGGCGCAGGCTGCTCGCAGCCGCCTATGTCGTCGTCGCGTTCGTCGTCGCTTGGTATTTCGACTCGCAGGCGACGACGACCGTGGTCTTCGTTCGCCACGCCGACGTGGCCGATCCGGCGATGCTCGACGACGACCCGCCGCTCAGCGCGACGGGGCGGGCGCGCGCCGATCTGCTCGCACGCTTCCTCGAGCATTTCGACGTCGTCGACGGCGTGAACGCGATCTACGCGTCGCCGCACCGGCGCGCTACGGAGACCGCCGCGCCGCTCGCCGAGCGGCTGGGCCTCACGGTCGTGCCGGCGGTCTATGACGATACCGAGGATTTCATGGAAGACATCCTCGACAAGCACAAGGGCGAGATCGTGCTGTTCGTCGTCGATCGCGAGGAGATCGCGCCGATGATCGCCGAGCTTCACGGCAGCAAGCGCGTGCCCGAAATCGCGCCGGCGGAATACGACAACTTGTATATCGTGACCGTGCCGTGGGGCGGCGGCGCGAAGGTCAAGACCCTACGCGTGCGTTACGGGCTCGACTGGCGGCCGCCCGAGCCGCCGCGAGAGGATTCGTTGACGTCGCGCGGCGCGGCGCCGTAGCGCGGCGCCGCATCCGAGTCACGCCGCGGTGGCGCGCTCGCGTCCGAGATCGTCCGTCAGCGCCGAGCGCAGCGCGTCGGCATCGTCCGTGCCGGCGGCGATCTCGATGAAGATCTCCTCGAGCCGCGGCCTCGCGAGCTCGATCCGCGCCGGCGCGACCGCCATGACGATGCGCCGCATCGCTTCCTCGGGCGCCGTGCCCTGCGCGAGCAGGATCTCGTAGCCGCGCTCCGTGCGCTCGACGCGCTCGACGCCCGCAACGTCCTCGAGCGGTGCGTCCCCGGCGCTCGGGTCGAGCGGCTCGAGCAGGATCGCACGCGTGTCGTAACGCCGCTGGATCGACGGGATATCGTCGTCGAGCACCTTGCGGCCACGGTGCATCATGACCACGCGCTCGCACAGCTCTTCGGCATGCGGCATCACGTGCGTCGAGAACAGCACCGTCGCGCCGCGGCGGTGCTCCTCGACGACGAGATCCTTCAGGATGCGGGCGCTGACCGGATCGAGCCCGCTGAATGGCTCGTCGAGGATGAGCAGGTCCGGCTCGTGCAACGTGGCCGCGACGAACTGCACCTTCTGAAGCATGCCCTTCGAGAGCTCCTCGCAGCGCTTACGTTCGACGTCTCCGAGGCCGACCCGCTCGAGTCCCCGGCGCACGCGCTTGCCGGCATCCGGGCCCGACAGCCCTTTGAGCCGCGCGACGAAAGCGAGGAAGTCGCCGACGCGCATCTTGCGATAGACTCCGCGCTCCTCCGGAAGATATCCGATACGGTCTTTGGCCTCGAGCGCGGATGCGCGGCCGAGCACCGAGAGGCGGCCCGAGTCCGGAAACAGGATCGACATGATCATTCGGATCGTCGTCGTCTTGCCGGCGCCGTTCGGACCGATGAATCCGCACATCGCCCCCCGGGGCACGACGAGGTCGAGATCCTCGACCGCGGTCATGCCGCCGAAGCGCTTGTTGATCCGCTCGAGGCGGATCGCCGCGTCGCCGACGTCGGCGGAGCTGCCGGAAAGCTGAAGAGGATCGGAACGCGGCATCACGGCTCCTCGACCATCCTCGAACGAACGTTGAGCAAAATTAACTTGTCATTCGGCTATTCGTCTCTATGCTGGCGTGCCACAATCGAGACGAGGGCGGCCGTCATGACGGCATCCCGTTGGGGACTATATCGCACTTTCGCGAGGCTCGTCGTCGTGAGCGGCTGCGGACGAGCGTGACCCACTCGCGTCTTCGGCATCGCGGGGGATGCCGTCGCGAAGTGCCGCGTAACGTCTCTGCCGCGGTAATATCCGGCGCAAGATAACGCTGCGCCGCGCACGGCTTGCTGGCCGAAGCCCGCCGAGCCGAGTGTGAAAGGGCGGCACGGGGGGCTCGCCGATCGAAACCGGCGACGAGAAGAATGAGCACCGATACAAACAGTTTCGATGGCCAGGGCCGCGAGCCTCCGCGGCTCGGAGCGCTCGTCGTCGATATCTTCACGAGCCCCCGTGCGGCTTTCGCGGGGCTGGCTGTGCGGCCGGCCGTGCTTTGGCCGCTGCTCGCGCTCGCGCTCGGCAACGGCCTGCTCGTGCTCCTCTACTACCTCGAGGTCGATCTCGTCTGGCTGCTCGAGGCGAGTCTCGAAGCGGCCGGGCAGGAGCCTCCGGCGGGGCTCCGCGGCGCGGGAAGCGGGATGGGGGAGGCGATGCGCTTGATCGCCGGCGTGTCGGCCGCGATCGCGAGCGCCGTGTTCGTGCTGATCCTAATGCTGCTCTTCGGCGGCTATCTCAGCTTCGTCTCGATGCTGACGAACGACGGCGTGCCGTTCAAACGGTGGCTCGCGCTCGTCGCGTGGGCGAGCGTTCCGACGCTACTCGACGTTCTCGCCGGCGTTGTGAACCTCGCGCTCAACGATTTCACGCACAGGCTGCCGACCGAGGTCTCGGTGCTGTCGATCGGAAACCTCCTCGGCGTCGATCCGACGGCGACGGGCTTTCTCAACCGCGTCGTCCAGCAGTCGAGCGTCACGTCGATCTGGGCGCTCGCGCTGATGGTCATCGGCTACAAGGCGTGGACCGGCAAGTCCGGCACGGCGTCGCTCGCGATCGTCTCAGCGCCGCCGCTCGCGCTCGTCGCTATCGGGATTCTGCTTGCGGTGCTGTAGCCGCGTCGGGTCGCACGAATGACAAAGAAGCTGCTGGTCCTCGTCGGAATCGTGCTCCTCGTCGTCGCCGTGCCGGTCGCGCGCAGCGTCATGGGCGGAGGTCAGGTCAAGGAGGTGGACCTCGAGCCGCTGACGCGGCGCAGTATCCAGTCGTCGGTGCTCGCATCGGGCCGCCTCGCGCACGAGGACGAGGTGAAGCTGATGACCGAGGAGATCGGCCGCGTCACGCAGCTCCACGTCGCCGAAGGCGATCGGGTGAAGGCGGGACAGCTCTTGCTGCAGATCGACGACGAGACGCACCGAGCGGCAGTCGAGCAGAACGCGGCGCAGGTGCGTCTGCAGGAGATCGCGATCGAGCGTCAGCGCCTGCGGCTCGAGAACCTGCGCGCGCAATGGCAGCGGCAGCAGCGGCTGTTCGAGCGGGGGCTCGTCGACGAGGACAGCTTCGAGCTGCTCTCGAACGAGCTCAAGCTCGCTGAGGTGGACCTCGAGTCGACCCGTGAGCAGCTGTCGCAGGCGCGCGCCCAGCTCGAGCAGGCCGAGGACAGGCTGCGCAAGACCCGCGTCTACTCGCCGATCGACGGCGTCGTGACGTCGCTCGATATCAAGGTCGGCGAGACGGCGATCTCGAGCACGACGAACCTGCCGGGCTCGACGCTGATGACGATCGCGAACCCCGACAGCATCCACACCGAGGTCAACGTCGACGAGGCCGATATCGCGAACGTCGAGGTCGGCCAGCGTGCGAACGTCTACGCGATCGCGTATCCGGATACGCCGATCGAAGGTGTGATCGAATCGATCGCCGTATCGGCGAAGGTGCCGGAGGGGCAGCAGGGATTGTCGTTCGCGGTGAAGATCGCGCTCGACCCGCCCGACGGCGTCCGGCTTCGGCCCGGGATGTCGTGCCGCGCCGAGATCTTCACGACGACGAAGAAGGACGTGCTCGCGGTGCCGGTGCAGGCGATCCTGACCGAGGAGAACCGCATCGAAGGCAAGACGGCTCATTACGTGTTCGTGCACCGCGGCGGTCAGGCGCGCAAGATCGAGGTCGAGGTCGGGCTCTCGGACGACGCGTATCAGGAAATCACGAAGGGGCTCGCCGACGGCGACGAGGTCATCGTCGGGCCCGATCGCGTGCTGCGCACGTTGAAGGACGGCGACGCGATTCGTGC
>CAYMAF010000127.1:0-8149 GCA_964388365.1 uncultured Gammaproteobacteria bacterium
ACGAGCGCTCGGCTAGTCTGCCGCTATCCTAACGTATCCAGGATGATTCCGCATGTAGCAAGTACGTAGTCCGGTCAACCGTGCCCGGCGCAATGGCCACGGAGCGGTGTCTGCTCGCCCTACCGGCCGGGAAGAACAACCCGATACGACGCCCCCGACGCGCACCTCAGGGAGACGAGTCCGGATCGGAGATCGCCGTCAGTCCCGTCCGCCGTACGGCACCGGGGAAGCCGGGAAGCCGGTGCCGAGCTGCGGCCCGAGCGGCCGGCCGGTGATCAATCGATTCCTTCGGTCGAGCTCGGCCCGCCATTCCTCATCGAGCATGAACTCGATGAACTGTGTTGCGACGGTGAGCTCGGCGGCCGGCGCGTAGAAGATCACGGAGTCCGCCAGCAGAGGTCGGTCACGGTCGACGTTCTCGCTGAGGATCGCGCGCACACGCTCCTGGACGTTCTCGGGGATCGAAGGCGGGAAACGCATCTGGCCCGCATCGAATGGCGTAAGGCACGCGCGCATCGCGTCCTCCAGGGTCGTGCCGCGCACCGATACGGCCAATGCCGGCATCGGCCACTCGGCGAACCGCTCCTCGAAGCGGCGCGTGCATACCTCGTCCCTGAAACCGCGGTACGACATGGCGACGAAGAAGCTCCCCGGGTATTCCGCCTCGACGAGATCGCGCAGCGTAGCGTTCTGCCCCTGCGACATCGGTCCACCCGGATCCGCCTCAGCGATCAGCGCGCTCGCCTCGAGCTCCCACGGATTCGTGCGCTCCAAGTGCCCTCCGCCGTAGATTACGAGCGCCTTTCGATTCTCGGCCAGGATGTTCTTCAAGATGACCTCGGCGGCATGGCTGTCGCGCGTCGCGGCGATCGCGCGATACTCCTCCGTCGTGTCGATCTCGGACCAATCGATCGGCGGCTCGCCGAGCCAGACTCTGATGCGCTGCTCGGGCGGCAGCATGAGATTCGTCTGTCGCACGTAACCGAAGAAGCGGGCGTAGCCTTCGCTCGGAACGGCGGGCACCCAACCGACGGTCTCGGTCCAGACCTTGCGCAGCTCGGCATAAGGAACCGTCTCGCCGGCGACATAGCGGTCGATGACATCCTGGTACGCCGCGCCTCCGAACTCGACGACGACGTTGCCCACTTCCTGCGCGAACCGCGGGTCTTGAACGATGTCCCGGTAGAAATCGAGGATCTGCGCGACCTGGTGAGCTTCGCCGATACCGACGAGCGGGTGGGAGTCGAACGCCTCGAAAATTCCGTCGAGGGCGGGACGGATCGCCGGCTCGGGGCGGTCCGTCGAAGCCTGAGCAAGCTCGGTGCTCGCGAGAATCGTCGCAAGCGCGCAGGTGCAGGCGAGCTTAGAGACCGCAGGCAAACGGACAACGAGCTTGGGCATATAGCGCACCTCCCCTCTGATATCGCCCGCACGGCCGCGCGACTGCAGTACGCGAGCAGCGAAAGCGCCCCGGCCTTCGGGTCGTCCCAGCATAGCGAATGTTGCCCGTGCCAGCGATGCGCCCCCTTGCACGGTGACTCATTGCAGGGCGGAAAACTGCTAGGACGATGACGGCGCGGCGAGGTTACAGGTGCGAGGCGAACGACAACTCGCCCTGGGGCGGCGCACGGCTCGGATACGCCGGATCGACCGGCTCTGCGTCCCGGCCGAGGTGCGCGAGAATCCGCCCCACCTCCGACGCAGCGTCGCAACACCGAGGAGCCCGAGGAGGCCTGCCAGCCCGAACGCTCCACCGCCGCCACTGCGTCCCCCGCCGACGCTCGGCGGCGGCGGGGGCGGCGGCGATACGCGTCCAAGCGTTCCGACACCGCCGGGGTCACGAATCATACCGTTCGCAAGACCATCGGTGTCGTTCGGGCCGCCGTCCTCGATCGTGAGCTCTACGCACCAGTCGCCGGCGTTTAAACCGGGCCGGTACTCGCCGCTTCCGGGTGGCGGGCACACGCCGCGCTCGCCGGGTGCCGACGCGAGCCGGTTGCGCGCATCCTCGACCAGCGTGAACCAGATTCCGTCGTGTTTGCGGTACACCGGGTTTTCCGGAATCGGTTGGCGCTGGGGGATCACGACCGCTACCGACGCACCCGCCGTCGGAATATCGCGCACGACGAAATCGACGTGCCCGCCGACGTTCGTGATCGAGTCCGGTCCGATTCCCGCTGCGGTCATGTCCTCCGCCGAGAGGCCGGCGCCCGCCCCGCCCCGCAGCTGCGCGACGCTGCCGAGCATCAGCCGTAGCCCGGGCTCGGTCTCGATTAGAAAATCGCCGCCGTCGCCGATGCGCTCGGCCAGCACGTTCGGCCGGTGCCTTCCGTCGAGATAGTCGGGGCTGCCGTCGTCGTCCACATCGCCGAACCCTTCGGCCTCGTCGTCGAGACCGTCGCCGTCGCTGTCGTCATCGGCAGCCACCTCGGGCGGGGTCTCCACGACGCGGAACGATTCGACGATCTCCGTCTCGAGCGCCGGGACGCCGCTGTCGCGGACGACGACCCGCAGCTCGTGGATGCCGGGCGGGAGGCTCGACGGATCGAGCGCCTCGACCCCGTCGGCGACGCTCGCCGTCACCGCGCCTTTCGGGAACCACCACTCGAATGTATGCGTGTCCCCGGGGTTCGGATCGTCGACGAAAGCGTAGACCAGCACCTGCCCTCCTTCGGCGGTGACGATCCGCGCGAGGCGCCCGTCCTGCGCGAGGGCCAGCGACACCCGCGGCGCGGCGTTCTGCTCGATGATCGTCACCGTCTGCGTGCGGTGTGGACCGAGGTTGCCCGGACCCACGAGCGCGATCTCGATCGTCTCGGCGCCCTCGGGCACGGCGTCCGCCGCGATCGCGACCGGTACACGCTTCTCGAGCTCGCCCTCCTCGAACGTGATCGTCCCCGGATAGAGGTCGTGATCCGCGCCGAGGCTGGCCGTGCCGTCGACGTTGAACGCGACGGTGAGCGGATAGCTCGGCGACGGGCCGTTCAGGATGAAGCGCACCTCGGCCGTCGAGCCTTCGGCGCGCACCTCGTCGGGGGCGAGCGAGATCTGCGGATGCACCTTGATGAGCTGCTCGATCTCGGCGCGATTGCCCGCGGCATCCGTCGCGGCCCAGACCACGCGGTGCAGACCGGGCGGCAGGTACGCGGCATCGCCCTCGAGCACGGGCTGGACGTTCCCGTCCCGGCCGTCGACGGCGCTCGGCGCGGCGAGCGCCGGGAACGGCGTCAAGAGTCCCACGGCGTCGATCTCGACGACGTCCGCCGCCGAGATCTCGGGCGCGTAGTCGTCCTCGAGCGGATTCGTCCCCGCGTCGAGCTCGTCCCGATTCGATACGCCGTCGCCGTCCGCATCCGCCGCGGCATCGGACGGGTCGAGCGGGTCGAACCCATGCTCGAGCTCGTAGTCGTCCGGCATGCCGTCCGCATCGCTGTCCGGCTCGCCGCGTACCTGGATCGAGAACGCGGCGAGAGCGGTCGTGGCGCTGCCGTCGCCGACTCTGAGCACGATGCCCGGATAGTCTCCGACGTGCGCCTCGGTCGGCGTGCCGCGGAGCGCACCGGTGTCCGGATCGAGGCTCAGCCAGGCCGGCAGATTCTCGGCCGACACCGTCAAAGGATCCCCTTCGACGTCGTCGATGACCGGCGTGAACTCGTATGCCTCGCCGACGTCGACGACGGCCGGCGGCGTGCCCGAGATCGTCGGCGCGTCGTTCACCGCGCGGATCGACACGGTCACGGTCGCTTCGTTCGACAAAGCCCCCTCGTCGTCGGCGACCGTGTACGTGAATTCGTCGGTGCCGCTCGTGTCCGCATCGGGCGTGTACGTGATCGAGCCGTCGTGCTCGACCGTCGCGGCGCCGAGCGTCGGTGCGCGCACGATCGCAACCGACGAGGGGTTGAGGCGCCCTTCGACGTCGTCGTCGTTATCGAGCACGAGGATGCGCACGGAGACGTCCTCGTCCGTCGCAGCGTCGTCGTCGTTTGCGAGCGGCGCGTCGTTCACGGGCTCGACCGTGAGCCTCACGGCCGCGTCGTTCGACCAGAGCCCGTCTTCGTCCCGGACGCGATAGCGGAAGAGGTCGTCGCCGTTGAAGTCCTCGCCGGGCGTATACGTGATCACGCCCGTCGCGGGATCGACGACCGTCGTGCCCGATGCGGGGCCCGCCACGACCTCGACGCTCGAGGCATCGAGGTTGCCCTCGATGTCGCTGTCGTTGCCGAGCACGTTGATCGCGTGCGGCACGTCCTCCTCGAGCACGACCGTATCGTCGGCAGCGGCCGGCGCGTCATTGACGCTCTCGACCGTGATCGACACGACCGCGGGCGACGAAGTCGCGCCGCCGTTATCCCGCACGACGTACGTGAACTCGTCGTCGCCGTGGAAGTCGGCGGCCGGCGAGTACGTGTTCGAAGGCTCGGACCGCGTAAGTGTCGTAGGCCGTCACGAACACCGTCCGAAACGATCCCGCATCGCGGTCGAGCAAGTCGAAACCGGACTCTCCTCGCAACTGAACGTCGAGAAACACGACGTCCGGTTGCTCTCGCCTGATTGCCGCTTCCGCCTCGTCGACGCTTCCCGCCTCGGCGGCGACGACCACGTCCTGCTCGGCGGCGAGCATCGACTTGAGCGCACGGCGTGCGAGGCGCTCATCATCGACGATCACCGCGCGCAGCAGTCTAGCGTTGCCGTTCATCGATTCGAATCCGAACGCGGACCCAGCCGCCTTCTTCAGTGATGTCCATCCGGTGATCTCGCTCGCCGTAGTGCTCCGCGAGCCGCTGACGAACGTTCTGGAGGCCAGTCCCAGTGCCCTCGACGTCCGATGATGCCGCCCACGAGCCGGTATTCGCGACTTCGATGCGAAGCGCATCGCCGTCGACGCGGCCGATGATCCGGATCCGCAGCGGCAGTCGACTCGTGCGACGGCCATGCTTCAAGGCGTTCTCGACGAGCGGGAGCACGACGAACGCCGGGACCTTGCGAGACGCGGCCGCATCGTCGATGTCGACCTCGACCTCGAGCTCGTCCTCGAAGCGCACCTTCTCGACGGCGAGGTAGTGCTTGGCAGCAGCGATCTCGTCGCGCAGCGGCACGACGAGATTCGGCGACTCGAGCAGCGAATACCGCAGGAAGCCCGAAAGCTCCGCGACCATCCGTTGAACCCGCTCCGGCGCCTCGACAGCCAGCGCACCGATCGAGTTCAACGCATTGAACAGGAAGTGCGGGTTCAGCTGGTATCGAAGCATCTTGAGCCGGGCTTCGTGAGCCAGCGCCTCGGCGCGGAGGATTCGCTCGCGCTGCGCCTGCTGCTCACGGCGCGTCGCGATGGCGACGAAGGCCACGGTCCAGGACGTCATGACCGCGGCGAAGAGCCACACTTGCTGCACGGCGAACAGCTCTCCGCCCGGCAGCGGCAGCAACACCGGCGCACGAGCGAAAGGATCGATCCACGCGGCAATCCGCACGGTCGCTCCATACCATGCGAGCCCGAGTATCGGGCTCGACAGCACGAGGAGGGGCACGGCGTGCTGCCGAAGACGAGTCTTCGACAAGAGTCGGTCGTAGACATACGCGAGCGCCGTGCTGAACACGAGACCCGTCGATGCGGCCGCGGCCGTCTGGCCGACCAGAATATCCGGAAACGGATGCACGGGGCGCACCATCACGAAGACCAGCGCGCCGAACAGCACCCAGAAACCGATCTGGAGAACCAGTGCCGTCCGCGGCAGAGACGTCGGGCGGCGCTCCGTCAACGCCTCTATCGCCGGTCTATCAGGGCGTCCGGCATCAAGCATCCACGGCGCTCTCACCGCGCAGAAACTCGAGCACCGGCAGCGTCGGATCCTCCAGGCCGTGAGCGGCTTCCGGCAAGTAAAGAATCTGAACCCGAGGCATGCATTTCTCGAGTCGGTGCCTCATTCGCTCTGCGTCAAAATACAAGTCTTTGCCGCCGATGATAGCCAACACGGGCATCGTTACCTTGCTGAGCTGCTCATCGGTAAACGTCGGTATCGGAGTCATCAAGCGCGAGCCGATCGACCTTCGCGGTGCGCCGGTCTGGCCAAAAAGCCAGGACGAATGTTTCACCCTGACACCTCGGAACACGGATCTGCTCATACGGAGTCGGCCAGTCGGCGAGCATCGCCCGGCAACGATCGTGAACGAGCTTGCGGCCCGACTCGGTCCAGAACACTTTCGCCACGGCGTTCCCTCTCCCGGCTACCGCTCGACGAGCCGCAATACACACGGCTCGTCAGGCGAGACATTTCAATGGGCGAGAGCACTATGCCCCTGCCGGCCACCGAACGGCAACTTCTACGCGAGCGGCCGAACGGCGTGACGAACGGCCGTTCAAGAAGCCGGCGGCACGCTATTCTGTCTGCGGACACAGGACGGAAGGAGAGACTCGAATGCACGTAAGATCCACGCTGATGGCGCTCGTGGCGGGCTTCGCGCTAACCGCGTGCGGAGATTCGCCGCAGGCGGCCGAGTACGAGCAGGCGGCGATCGCGGCTGGCGAGCAGTGGCTCGCGTACCTTGACGCGGGCTCTTACGCGGCGAGCTGGGACACCGCTGCGACGTTGTTCAAGGCCGGGATGACGCGCGACCAATGGGTCGCCACGATCGAGAACCTCCACGCGCAGCTCGGTATCCCGCAAGGCCGGGAGCTGATCGCCGCGAAGCACACGACGTCGCTGCCGAATGCGCCCGCGGGGGATTACGTGGTGATTCAGTATCGCGTCGATCTTGCCCAAGGCAGCGCAGTCGAAACGCTGACGATGAGGCTCGACGCCGACGTGTGGAAGGCCTCCGGCTACTACATCCGCCCGGAGTAGCGGCATGAACGATAACGACGATCGCCACTGGTTCGCCGCGAAGCAATACGGCTTCGGGTGGAGTTACCCGGTCACATGGCAGGGCTGGCTCGTCGTTGCGGTCTACTTCGCGTTTCTCGTCGGCGGTATCCTGTTTCTTCGCGCTCGGCCAGGCGTCTTTCCCGTCGGAGCATGGGTCGCGATCGTCACGGTCGCGCTGATCGTGATCGTCGTCGCGAAGGGCGAGCGTCCGCTGAAGTGGCGATGGGGACGCGGCAAGACACGCCGGTAGGGCCAGCCATCACCCCGCGGTGCGTCCGCCGTCGCTGCCGACGCGCGTCAGCGATACGGCGGCCCGCGGCGCACGCCGCAAAAGATGACACCCCCGCGGAGGCGTTTGCTAAACGAGAATTGTTCCGAAAACGCCTCCGCGGAAGCGCGACGCACCCGCGCACGCCGCGTCCAAGCACTCCCGCGCGTCGGCAGTCCGGTCAGCCTTTGATGCAGACGATCGGCTCGAGCCGCCCGCGCGATCCGCGGCGTCGACGACCGCGTGGATGTCCTTGTACGCCCCCGGCGCCTCCTCGGCGACGCCCTGCATCGAAGGGCTCTTCACGATGATTCCGCGCGCGGCAAGACTGTCGACGACCTGCCGACCGCTCCACGACCGCTTCGCCCTGGTGGCGGCTCAACGCCCTGCCCGCGCCGTGGCACGACGAGCTGATCGACAAATGCTCCGACTCCTTGGTCCCGCAGAGCACGTACGAGCCCGTCCCCATCGAGCCGCCGACCAGCACCGGCTGACCGAAGTCGGCGAACCCTCCTCAAACGTCGACGACGCATTGAGCGAGCCACGAGCCTTCCGGCAACTGCTCGACGCGCAAGCACGTGAACGTCGCGCCCTTCACCTCGACGCTCGGCGAATGCTTCGTGACGTCGACGCGCTCGCCGTCGGCGACGGCATAGAGCCTTCCCCCGTCGATCTGGACGCGGTAGCGGCCGAACAGCATGCGGCGCGTGGCCATCTCGTAGACGATGGCATTCAGGAAGCCGAGGTCCGGCGCCTCGCAATGGATTTCCGCGGATTCCTCCGCGGCGACGTTCTTCGGCTCGGTGATGACGGCCGTCAGCGCCAGGGCCGCCTGCTCGAACGCCTCGGCGGGCGAGGCACCGACGCCGCGCACGCCGATGTCCGCACCGTGGGGGAAATGCTCGTAGCGGACGTTGCTCACGGATGGGACCCGGCTGGTCGGCGACGGCGCTCGCGCCTCGAGGCCTAGGACGTCCCGACCAGGATCAGGCGGCCTTCACTTCGATGTGCCTCGCCTGCT
>CAYMAF010000128.1:0-8041 GCA_964388365.1 uncultured Gammaproteobacteria bacterium
CCGGCTGCGGGTTCTCCGGCCAGATGCCGATCGCGTCGCCGGGCCGATAGACGAGCCCGGAGCCCTCGAGAGACAGCTCGATGTGGCGGACATCCTTCGTCGAGCCGCGGCCGGTGATCTTCTGGTTGACCAGGACCTCGGCGGGAAACGGATTCGCGCGCGTGTGGACCGATGCGCTCGCCGCCCCGCCCCGCACGACCTCGAGCTGCGCGACGTGCCGCGTCTCGCTCGCGCCGCGCTCGGCCTCGAGCTTCGCGACGACGGCATCGCGCCACGCGTCGGAGGGCTCCTCGTAATCGACGTCACAATCGACGCGCTCGTGCACGCGCTCCGCGCCGAGCGCCTCGAGGCGGGCGTCGAGCTGGCGGCCGATCGAGCAGAAATCGTCGTAGCTCGAATCCCCGAGCGCGAGCACGCTGAAGCGAAGCTGCTCGAGCTTCGGCGCGCGCTCGCCCATCCAGTACTTGAAGAAGGCCTCCGTGCCCTCCGGCGGATCACCGAGGCCGTGCGTCGCGACGACGAAGATCGCCTGCGTGACGCGGCGCAGCGCCTTCGGATCGAAATCGCGCAGATCGACGAGCTGCGTCGAGAAGCCTGCGGCACGCATCAGCTGATCGACCGACTCCGCGACGCGGCGGCTATTGCCGGTCTCCGTCGCGTAGAAGATCGACCACGGCGCGGCCGGCTCGGCGCGCTCGGCCGGCACCGCCGCGGCTCCGGCCGGGAGCGCCGCACGGCCGGCGGCCAGCCCGGCGAGATAACCGCTCGTCCAGATCAGCTGCTCGCGGTCGAGATTCTCGACAGCGGCGCCAATCTGCTTGATCGTCTCGGCAGGAATGATGGAAGGCGGAAGCTCGTCCGCTCGAACAGCCGACATGGGCACGCTGCTTCTATTGTGAGTGAGGCGAGCCATACTATTTTCCGAGCGGCGGGGCGTGAAGGTAGAAAGAGGCATCGCGGTATATCCAAAGCGAATTAAGCGCCGGCGCCGCGGAAGCCTCAGCGGGCGCGAAAGGGCCGCCGGGCGGCATTGTGCGGCGGCGGCACGCGCGAGAAACGCCGCCGAGCGCGGGCGTTATCACCTCGCCGCAGCATGCGGTTCCGGCCGAGGCGCCGGCGCGGCGGCGCTCCGGTCGCGTCGAAACCGGCATTTATCGTAGAATACGCGCGGAAAGCGCCGGTTCTCGGCCACGCCTCTGCGCCTCTACCGAGACGGACGCACAACGGAGGTCGTCCCTTGTCCCACGATTCGCGCTCGCTGCCCTCGCGGCAGCACGGGCTGTCTTGGCTCAGTCTTTTCTCCCCGACGATCGTCGCCACGATTCGATCGGGCTACGATCTCGAGCGGTTCCGCGGCGACATCTTCGGCGGCATCACCGCCGCGGTCATCGCGTTGCCGCTCGCGCTCGCGTTCGGCGTCGCTTCGGGGGCAGGCGCGATCGCGGGTCTTTACGGCGCGATCGCGGTCGGCTTCTTCGCGTCGATATTCGGCGGCACGCCGTCGCAGGTCTCGGGTCCGACGGGCCCGATGACGGTCGTGATGGGCGCGATCATCGCGATGCACGCGACGAATCTCGCCGAGGCGTTCACCGTCGTGATGCTCGGCGGCCTGATCCAGATCGCGTTCGGGCTCGCGCGCGTCGGCAAGTACATCGCGTACACGCCGTACTCGGTCGTCTCCGGCTTCATGACCGGAATCGGCGTGATCATCATGCTGCTGCAGCTGCTGCCGTTCGCCGGCATGCCGGGATCGAGCGACGGCGTGCTCGGGACGCTGAAGCTGCTCGCGGATCCGGACGCGCTCGAGATCCATCCGCCGACCGTCGCGCTCGCGAGCGCGTGTCTTGCGGCGATCCTGCTCTGGCCGAAGCGCCTGCAGCGGCTCGTGCCCGCGCCGCTCGTCGTGCTCGTCGTCGGGACGATCGCCGCGTCGCTGCTCGTCGACGGCACGCCGGTGATCGGCGAGGTGCCGACTGGGCTGCCGTCTCTGATCACGCCGACCCTGTCCGCCGAGGCGTGGCCTGCGCTGCTCCACGGCGGCTTCATCCTCGCGCTGCTCGGCTCGATCGACACGCTGCTGACGTCCCTCGTCGCCGACTCGATCACGCGCACGCAGCACGACTCCGACAAGGAGCTCGTCGGCCAGGGCATCGGCAACCTCCTCGCCGGGTTGATCGGCGGGCTGCCCGGCGCCGGCGCGACGATGCGCACCGTCGTGAATCTCCGCGCCGGCGGCCGCACGCCGGTCTCGGGGGCCGTGCATGCGCTGCTCTTGCTCGCGCTCGCGCTCGGGCTCGGGCCGGTCGTCTCGAACGTGCCGCACGCCGTGCTCGCGGCGATCCTGATGAAGGTCGGCTGGGACATCATCGACTGGGGTTACCTGAAGCGCGCGCGCCGCGCGCCGCGCGAGAAGCTCGTCGTGATGATCGTGACGTTCGTCCTGACGGTCCTCGTCGACCTGATCACCGCGGTCGCGGTCGGAATCATCCTCGCGAGCTTCGTCAACTCTCGCTGGCTCGCCCGCGAGCAGCTCAAGGGCGTGAGGCAGATCTCCGCCGGCGCCGATGCCGACGGCCTCACGGACGACGAGAGGGCGCTGCTCGACGCCGCGAACGGCCGCGTGCTCGTCACGATCCTGCACGGCACGTTCTCGTACGCGTCGGCGCGCGAGCTAGCACGCCGCGCGTCGCCGACGATCTCGGGAGTCGAGGTCGCGGTCTACGACTTCTCGCAGGTCGGGTACGTCGACACGAGCGCGGCGCTCGCGATCGAGGAGATGCTGCTGCAGGCGCTCGGCCACGGCATGCACGTGCTGATCGCCGGCCTTGCCGGCGAAGCATACGAGACGCTCGAGAATCTCGGCGTGCTCGCACACGTGCCGGCCGAGCAAATCTTCGCGGAGCGAAAAGAGGCGATCGCGGCCGCGGCGGAGCGCTTGGAGCGCACCGCACACGGCCGCGTCACGGAGGTCTCCGCTTAAGTCAAAGCGCTTGCTCGCCGGTCTCGCCGGTGCGGATCCGCACGGCGTGCTCGAGATCGGAGACGAATACCTTGCCGTCGCCGATCGAGCCGGTCGCCGCGGCGCCGATGATCGCTTCGACGACCTGCTCGACGAGCTGATCGGGCACGGCCGCCTCGACCTTCGTTTTCGGCACGAAATCGACGGAATACTCTGCTCCGCGATAGAGCTCCGTATGCCCTTTTTGGCGGCCGAACCCCTTCACCTCCGTCACCGTAAGCCCTTGGACGCCGGCTTCGCCGAGCGCTTGGCGAACGTCTTCGAGCTTGAACGGCTTGATGATCGCCGTGACCAACTTCATGTGCGTCTACTCCATCTCGCGGACGGCACACGCTGCCCGCGCTGCTGACTGAACGATGCTTTTGTCGCCAGCGACCGCGTCGCGCCGACGCGGGGCGTAGTGCAGCCTTTGTGCCACGCCCGCGATGGCTTGTTTTTCATGAAGTTACGCAACAACGCGCCGAGCGGGCGCCCGGTCTCGGTGCGCCGCGCGCACCAAACCGGCGCACGGCGAAACCAATCGTCCGGCAGTGCGCTCGCCGGATCCGCCCGGTTAGCCGTCGGATCGCGCGGGCGCGCTAGCGGACAGGCTTTCTGAACAGCAGCACGGCGCGATCGGTCGCGCCGCGCGTACCCGGCGAGAAGACCATCGTCGTGCGGTCGTCGGCGGGATTCGCGAGCAGATCGCTGTCGACGTCGAGCACGAACCCGGCGGCCGTGACCTCTTCGATGATCGTCTCGACGCCGATCCGGTGAATCGTGCTCGCATCGCGCCAGCCCGAGCCGTCCTCGGCCTTGTGGTCGATGATCAGATAGGCGCCGCCGGGCTCGAGCGCGTCGAAGAGCTTTGCGTTCAGCTTCGCGGTATCGATGCCGTTCGGCTCGAGGTCGTGATAGTAGAGGACGTTGAAAACGGCATCGACGTTCTCGGGAAACTCGACGTCGTTGAAATCCTGCTGATGGTAGACGGCATTCTCGTGCGCCGCGTCGAACGCGCGCGAGGCCTCCCCCGCGAAGCGCTCGGTATACGGCAGGTCGTACATGTCGACGCGCCCTTCCGGCCCGACCGCCTCGACGAGCATCGTCGTGTAGTACTGGCCGAACGCGGCGAGCTCGATGACGTGATCACCCGGCTCGATGCCCGCGAGCGTCAGCACCTCTGCCGGCTTGCGCGCCGCGTCCCGCTCGCGGTGCTCGGCCGGCCGCTTCGGCGATTCGACCGCACGCCGGATATGCTCCGGGATATCGGCCGGCACAGCGTAGTCCTGCGCGGCGGCAAGACCCGCGCATGCGAGCGCGGCCGCAGCCGCGGGGATCGACAGAGCACGCATGATTCTTCCTCCAGCGGGGGAAACGCCGTCGAAAAGGATCAGACTCCGATGGCTCCCCCGACAACGGGCCTGACGTCCGCCCTTTTTACTCAGGCGAGGGGCAGCGTGTCCAGTCGGTATGGGATCCGAGACATGCCCGATGTCGGCAAATCCGCCTAGACCTCGTAAGTCACGGCCTTGGTCTGAAGAAACGCTTCGAGCCCCTCGACACCGTGCAGCCGGCCGATGCCGCTCTCGCGATAGCCGCCGGTCTCGATCTCCGGGAACAGCCGGCTGTGCGCGTTGATCCACACGCTCCCGGCGCGGATCGCGCCCGCGGCGCGCTGCGCGCGCGAGAGATCGCGCGACCAGACGCTCGCCGCGAGCCCGAACCGCGTGTCGTTCGCCTTCGCGACCGCCTCGTCGTCCTCGTCGAAGACCTGCACGCTCAGCACGGGGCCGAAGACTTCCTCCGTCAGCAGCGGGGAGCGCGTGTCGCCGACGCGCACGAGGCTCGGCGACAGAAACGCGCCGGCCGCGAGCGGGCCGTCCCCGAGCTGCCCTTCGAGCAGCACCTCGCCGCCGTCCTTCGCGCGCTCGACGAGCCGGCGCACGCGCTCACGGCTCGGCATGTCGATCATCGGCCCGAGCTCCGTCGCCGGATCGTCCGCGAGCCCGAGCCGCGCCGCGCGAAGCCGCTCGGCGAGCTTCGTCTCGAGCGGCTCGGCGATCGAGCGATGCGCGATGACCCGGCTCGCCGCGGCGCAGACCTGTCCCGCATGACTGATCGCCGCGCGCGCGATGCCCTGCGCGGCGGCATCGAGATCCGCATCATCGAGCACGACGCACGGCGCGCTGCCGCCGAGCTCGAGGTTCACGCGTTTCAGCGTCTTCGCCGCCGCCTCCATGATGCGCTTACCGACCTCTGTGCTTCCGGTATAGCTGATCATGTCGACGTCGGGCGATGCGACCAGATGCTTCGACACGTCGCTGCCGGTCTCGACGAGCATGTTCACGGCGCCGCGCGGCAGATCCTCGAGCGCCGCGATCTGCTCGAAAATCTTCGCGTTCACGAGCGCCGTTTGCGGCGCGGCCTTGACGACGGCCGTGCAGCCCGCGGCGATCACGGGCGCGAGCGAGCGCACGAGCAGCGTGATCGGTGCATTCCACGGCACGATGATCGCGACGACGCCGACGGGCTCGCGGCGAAGCAGCGTGTGCAGGTTCGGCTCGAGCTCGATCGTCCGGCCGAACAGGTTGCGCGCGAGCCCGGCGTAGTAGCGCAGCTCGGAGATCGCGCCCGCGACCTCGTGCATCGCGTCGCGTATCGGTTTGCCGTTCTCGCGCGCGAGATCCCACGCGAGCTGCGGCCGCACGGCCTCGAGCCGATCGGCGAGATCGAGCAGCAGCTGCGCCCTCAGCCGCGGCTGGCGCGGCCAGAGCCCCGCGTCGAATGTGCGCCGCGCGGCGCCGATCGCGGCGACCGCATCGTCGATGCCCGCGTCGGCGAACTCGCCGATCGTCTCGCCGGTCCCCGGATTCACGCTCGCCGCGACTGCGCCGCTTTGCGACGGACGCCACTCGCCGTCGATCCAATGCTTCGCCGTATCGTTCGTCACCGCCACACTCCTTGTCGCATTCCGTTGCCAGGGCCAAATCTCTGCCGTTCGAGACGTACAGGATAAGCGCTGCGGCGCGGAGCGCCGATAGCGCAACGCTCCGCACCCGGCGCTGTCGAGAACGGCGACGTCGACCGCCACACCCCGGTCGCACCCGGGCTGCAGCTTCGCGGCCCAAGTTCAAGTCCGGCGCCCGTTGTGCGAACATCCGGCTTTTGCAGGGCCGTCAGCGACTTCTGCTAGGCCGTTCAGGACTGGAGGTGCAGCATGGGTTTCGCGCTGTCGAGTCTCGAGCTCAAGAGTGCCGCGTTTGCACCGCACGGCACGATCCCGAGGAAGCATACCGGCGAGGGTGAGGACGTCTCGCCGCAGCTGTCCTGGTCGCAGTTGCCGGACGACACCCAATCGCTCGCCGTGATCTGCCACGATCCCGACGCGCCGCTCGTCAGCCCCGGAACTTACGGCTTCGTGCACTGGGTGCTCTACAACATCCCCGCTTCCGTCGCGGAGCTTCCGGAAGGCGTTCAAGGCTATACGTCGGGCAAGAATGACTTTGGCAAAGCGGGCTACGGCGGTCCGATGCCGCCCGAAGGCCACGGCGTGCATCACTACTATTTCTGGCTGCTCGCGCTCGACACGGAGCTCGATCTGCCCGAGGGCCTGACGATGTGGCAGCTGCTCGAGCGCATCGAGCCGCACGTCATCGGCATGAACCGCCTCGTCGGCACGTACTCGCGAGGCTGACGAGATGAGCTTGGGTCGCATGAATCGCCGGGAGGTCTTCGTCGGCCTCGCGGCGGCCGCCGCTTCGGCACGCCTCGGTCCCGCGCTCGCGCAGAGCTTCGGCGAAGACGATCCGACCGAGCTTACGCTGCTCGAGGCTTCGCGGCGCATCCGCGCGCGCACGCTGTCGCCGGTCGAGCTCACGCGCGCGTACCTCGCGGCGATCGAGCGGCTCGAGCCGCGGATCAACGCGTATATCACGATCACCGATGATCTCGCGCTCGAGCAGGCGCGCGCGCTCGAGGCGGAGCTTGCGGCCGGGCATTGGCGCGGCCCGCTGCACGGCGTGCCGATCGCACTCAAGGACAATATCGACACGGCCGGCATCCGCACGACCGCGGCCGGCGCGGTGTTCGCGGATCGCGTGCCGGAGACCGACGCGGAGGTCTGGCGCCGTCTCGAGGCCGCGGGCGCGATCCTGCTCGGCAAGCTCAACATGCACGAGTATGCGTACGGCGGCACGTCGTCGATCACGCACTTCGATCCGGTTCACAATCCGTGGAATCTCGACCACATTCCGGGCGGCTCGTCCGGCGGCTCGGCCGCGGCGGTTGCGGCGCACATGTGCGCCGGCGCGCTCGGGACGGACACGCTCGCGTCGATTCGGCTGCCGGCGGCCTATTGCGGCATCGTCGGCTTGAAGCCGACGCACGGGCTCGCCAGCATCCGCGGCATCATTCCGGTCTCGGAGTCCCTCGATCACGTCGGCCCGATGACGCGCACCGTCGGCGATGCAGCCGCGCTGCTCGGCGCGATCGCGGGCTATGATCCCGAGGATCCCGTCAGCCGGCGCGCGCGCATTCCGGACTACACGAGCGCGCTGTTCCGCAGCCCGTCGCGCTTGCGCATCGGCTTGCCGGGTGATCCGTATTTCGCGAATCTCGAGCCCGACGTCGCCGCGGCGATCGACGACGCGGTCGAGGTCATTCGGGGGCTGACGGCGGAAGTGCGCAACGTCACGCTGCCGCCGCCGGGGGATTTCCCGGTGCTGCTCGCCGAGGCGTACGCATATCATCGCCCCTATCTCGAGAATCCCTCGCTGCGCGGGCTCTACGACCCGGTCACGCTCGAGCGGCTGCTCGCGGCCGGCGAGTTCACGTCCGTCGAGTACTACGAGGCCCGCCGCGAGCTCGCGCTCGCGCGCAATGCGATCGAAGCGGTCTTCGACGACGTCGACCTCGTCGTCACGCCGACCGCTCCCGGGCTGCCCGAAGCGATCCGCGATGCGCAGAATCCGGCCGAAGCATCGGGCGCAGAGCCTTCGGTGCGCAACACCTATCCGTTCAACCTCTACGGCATCCCGACGATCA
>CAYMAF010000129.1:0-8040 GCA_964388365.1 uncultured Gammaproteobacteria bacterium
CGAAGCAGCTCACGACCGGGACGCCGCGGAGCCACGCCTGGATGAACGTGTTCGGAAACCCTTCCCACAGGCTCGTGTTCACGAAGAGGTCCGATGCGGCGAGCTCTTCCTCGACCCGCTCGATCGGCAGCTCGCCGAGATAGCGGAGGTTCGGCAGCTTCGCGATCCGCTCGTGCAGCGCGGCGAAACGGGCCGCGGGGCCCGGCCGGCCGATCATCACGAACTCGACGTCGTCGCGGTGCGACAGTGCCTCGGCGAGATCGACGAAGATATCGGGACGCTTGAGCGGCTTGAAGTTCGCGACCCACGCGATGCGCACGCGCGAGCCTTCGCCGGCGAGTCGCTCGAGCTTCGGAACCGGCTGGAAGTTGCGCACGACGAGGGTGGCCTCGAGCCCGTGCTCGCTACGCAGCATGCGCGCCTGCTGCTCGGTCTGCGCGACGATCGCGTGCGCGCGTCGCATGCCGTACAGGCCAATCCGGCGCGCGAGCCATTTCACGAGCCCGTAACGGCTCCATTCGAACGGCACCGACTTCTCGACGTCGCGGTCAGAAGCGATGTGATACACGAGCTTCGCCCCATGCCGCCTGCAGTACCACGCGCAAGCCCCGGTGAACGGCATCAGGCAGCGCTGGTAGACGACGTCCGGCTCGAGCTCGCGGAGCGTGCGGACGAGCGACGGCAGATCGAGCAGCATCCGCAGGCGGCCTTGGCTCGCGCTCGAGCCGAAAGGCACGATGCGATAACCGTCGCGCACGCGATCCTGCGGCACGGTTCGAGCGACGAAATCGATCTCGGCGTCGCGCCGGGTGCCGAGCAGCTCGAGCAAGCAGCGCGCCTGGTACTGCGCCCCGCCCATCAGCGCTTCCCAGTGCGAATCGATCACGAGCGCGATGCGGGTGCGCCGGCCCGTCTCCTCGGCCGGCGGGGGCGCGCTCTCCGCAAGGTCCGGCGGACCCGCGGTGCGCGCGTCGCATCCGGCTTGCGGCGTCACGACGCGGCCTCTCCGCGTCTCTTGATCAGATAGTCGCCGACATACGTCGCGGCGGAGCGCAGCAGGCCGCGCTCCTCGACGTCTCTCGTGATCAGCACGAGCCCGTCCTTGGCGCGCAGCAGCTTGAGTGTCGCGCTGCCGAGACGCTTCGGGCCGGTCGCGAGCTCGGGCTCATAGCCGAGCGCCTTCATTCCGGCCCACGCGATCGATTCGATGTCGCGCACCGTTCGTGCATCGAGCGCGCTGCGCCAGCGGCCGAAGTTCGTCGCGACGATGCCCGTCCGCCCCTTCGTCGATCCGTGATTCTCGACGGGCTCGTCTAGCGCGAGCATCGATTCGGTATAGTCGACGCCCAAGTGATCGCAGAGGCGCGCGAGCTCGACGGCCGGGCGAGCCACGAGCGATTCGTAGCGGACGCACGCGAGCGCCGGCTCGCCGCGCTCGATCAGCTCGCCGATGCGCAGTATCGCGGCGTTCCACCGGTGAGCCGCGCGGCGCATGTCCTTGCCGAAGGTCTGACGCATCGAGAGGCAATAGTCGCGCACGTCGCGCACGATATGGATCAGCCGCGCGTCGGGGAACAGCCGCAGGATCTCGTCGACGTGCTCGACGTAGCTCGGCGACTTGTCGCCCCAGATGACGCCGGACCCCGGATCGAGCCCGAGCTCCGCTCTCACGAACCCCTCGAAGAGGCCCGCGGCGTCGAATCGGCCTCGACAAGCCGAATGCCAATGCCGCACCGAGAGCTCGCCGCGCGCCTTGCGTCGATAATCGAAGTATGGCGATCTCCGTAATGCCTCCGCGAGCCGCCCGAGCTCGGCCTCGGTCCGCGGCTCGCCGCGCGACGCGACCCACGCCGCGATGAACGGCAGGAACTGGGTTTCCCACGGCAGGATCCGGATCCGCGGATGGCGGTCGAGGAGGTTGCGCAGCAGCTTCGTGCCGGAGCGGGGCATGCCGATCACGAAGAGCGGGCCCTCCCAAGGCTGGCGTTCGATCCGCATTCGTGAGGCTCCGCCGACTCCGGTCGATTCTCCAGTTCGTTGTCGGCCGGGCGGATGCAAGGCGAGTGCCAGAGCGCAGGCCGGCGCGCTCGTGTGGTCTCCGCGTCCCGCGGCAGACGCCGTTCTCGAGCGGGATCTCGGCTGCGTCGCCCCTGCTTCGCCGGCGAGCGGCGCGATTGCAAATCTTGGAATCGGTCCGCGAGTTGGGAGCCGAGCCTTGCATCCGCGCGTACGCGGTTTCGCGCCGCCAGAGCTTCGTGCGTCGAGCGGGCGGGCCGATCTCGTGCCGCCGCAGACGCACCGGTCGAAGCACGGCGCGATTCTTGGATACGCGCCGGAGATCGAACGGAGGAACGAGCGCAGCGTGAACGACGAGCAATTGCATGTGCTGATGGTAGGGCCGGGACTCGACGTCGCCGGCGGGATATCGGCGGTCGTCAATCATTGGCTCGCCGCCGGGCTCGGCGAGCGAGTCAAGCTTCGCTACATCGCGACGCTCGACGGCCGCGATGCGCGATTTCCCGCGCGCAAGCTCTATAGCGCCGCGCGCGCCTATGCGTCGTTCGGTCTCGCGACGCCGACGCGGCCGGATATCGTGCACGTCCACTTGTCGACCGGCGCGAGCTTCTACCGCAAGCTCGGCATCCTCGAGGCCGCGCGGCTGCGCAAGCTGAAGACGGTCGTGCACCTGCACGGCTCGCGATTCATGGAGTTCTACGCGCAAAGCTCGGCTCGCCGCGCCCGGCTGATCCGCCGGGTGTTCGACCGGGCGGACGCCGTGATCGTCCTGTCCGGCGCCTGGCGCGATTTCGTGCGCGGCTTCTCGTCGAACCCGAACGTGCATATCCTGCACAACGGCGCGAACCGGGCGATGTTCGGGCCGCGTGCCGATAACGGCGACGAGATCGTGATCTCGTCGATGGGCCGCCTCGGAACCCGTAAAGGGACCTGGGACTTGCTCGAGGCGTTCAAGCGGCTCGCGGCCGAGGTGCCGAACGTCCGCCTCGTCCTCGGCGGCGACGGCGAGATCGACAAGGCGCGCAGCATCGTCGAGCGCGACGGGCTCGAAGGGCGCGTCACGATCGCCGGCTGGCTTTCGGGCGCCGAGAAGCTCGACGTGTTCAACAGAACGGATATCTATGCGCTGCCGTCGTATCACGAGGGGCTGCCCGCGTCGATCATCGAGGCGATGGCCGCCGGTGCGCCGATCGTCTCGACGCCGGTCGGGGGGATCCCGGAAGCGGTGACCGAGGCCTACAACGGCTTCCTCGTCGCGCCCGGCGACGTCGACGCGCTCCACGATCGGCTTCGGAAGCTGTCGCTCGACGCGGATCTGCGCGACCGCATGGGGCGGCGCAGCCGCCATCTGATGGAAGAGCATTTCGAGCTCGACACGCTTCTCGAGCGGCTCGTCGACGTCTATCGAAGAACCTTGCGCAGCGACGAGCGCCGCGGCCCGCGATTGAAGCCGGCCGTGCCCGGGTGATCGGTCGAAAGAACCCGAGCGTAAGTCTCCTCGACGAGGTCCGCCATACGGCGATGCGTGCGGAATCGCTCCACGAACCGGCGGCCGGCCCGGCCCATCTCGGCGGCCTCGTCCGGATGCTCGAGCACGTGGACGATCGCCGCGGCGAACTCGTCCTCGTTCCAGCCGGATAGCAGCCCCGCGCCGCTGTCGAGAAGGATCGGCGTTTGCTCGGGATGCACGTTCGCGACGACGGGACGCCCGAGCGCCATGTACTCGATGAGCTTCGTCGGCGACGTCGATTTGAGCACCGGGATCGGCGCATATGGCGACACGCAGACGTCCGCGGCGCGCGCGTAATCCCAGGCCTGCTCCTCGTCGAGCCAGCCGGTGATCGTCACTGCATGCTCGACGCCGAGCCGCCGCGCCTCGTCGAGCAGCGCGCGCTCGTCCGCGCTCATGCCGCCGTTGCCGACGAATAGCAGGCGCGCGGCGGGCTCGCGCTCGATGACGCGGGCGATCACGCGCACGAGGAAGTCGAGCTGACGCTGCCGCAGCAGCGTGCCGAGATAGACGATCCAGCGTTCGTCCGCCGGCTTCTCGACGCCGCCGGCGCTCGCGTCGAGCCGCGCGAGGTTCAACGAGCTCGGCACCGGGGTCATCTTCTCGACCGGAACCCCTTCGGCGGCCATGTCTCTTCGCATCTGCTCGCTCTGCACGAAAACATGCCGCGCGCTCGGCAAGATGACCTTGTAGAGCGTCCACTTCTGTAACGCGCCGCGCAGCAGATACAGCCAGCGGTATCGGGCGAAGGCTCGCCGCGCGTTGTACAGCGCCGACTCCGAATGGGGGAACGCGATCCAGTAGAAGAGCGGCACGCCGAAGAGCTTGCAGGCGACGATCGCGAGGAGCGCGCCGAGGTACTTGTCCTTGACCTGGACGAGGTCGTAACCGCCGCGCTTGACGAGCGTCAGCGCGCGAAAGTCGTTCACGAACGCGAGCCAATGCTTGCGGAATCGGCGACGCCGGCTCGTGCCGGTATCCGTGCTCGCGACATAGGCGATCCCGCGGCCGAACGGCCGCGCGCCGCCTTCGGTGCCGTGACGCGGATCGGGCCGCAGCAGCCAATCGACGACATGGCCGCGCGCCGCGAACTCGTCGCCGAAAATCGACTTCGCCGCCGGACGGAACGGCGGGAAGAGATCCGACGTCATCAACAGCAGGCGGAAACGGCGTCGCGCGGCGCTCATGCCGCCGCCTCCCGAGCCCGAATTCGCCATGCGCGGGCGCGCTCGTACACGCCTCGGCACGTTTCCTCGACGTAGGCCGCGTGCGCCGCGGGCAGCAGGCGGCCGTTGTCGACGCTCTTCGCGTGCAGCATCCCGGCGAGCTCCGGGCGATACGGCAGATCGAGGAACTCGAGGATCTCGGGAAGCAACGACGCCTTGTGCAAGACGAGCTCGTCGTAGTCGACGACGATCATGCGTTTCGGCGCGAGGCGCGCGGCGAGCTCGAAGGTCTGACTGACCTTGCCGACGTACGACGCGCACGCCTTCTCGAGCCTCGACGGCCAAAGCAGCGACCGCGGCGCGCGGGCGAGCTTGCGGTTCCAGCGGTGCGCGGTCGGTGCGCCGCACGCGTCGTAGAGCCGATTGAGCGCGGCGCGCCGCCAATGATGCAGCATCGAGCGGACGACGGATAACGGTTCCCGAACCACCCAGACGAGGCGGAAGTCGTCATGCTCGAAGTACTCGTGGAATCGATCGTTGAGGTACGTCGTCTGGAACGCGAGCCGGCCGGCCGCTCTCGTCTCGACCTGACCGGAAAGGATCAGCGCCGCGTCGAGCTCGTCGTCCTCGCCGAAGCGAAAGTCGCCCATGCCGTCGGTGCTCGACACGAGCCGCGTGACGGCCGTCGTGCCGGAGCGCTGACAGCCGGCGACGAGTATCGGACGGGAGAACGTGTCGAGCCGCGCGAGCAGCCGCCGATCGGGCCGCTTGACCACCCGGACGAAGTCCGCCCACGTCCGGACCTTGGGTCCCCGCCAGATGATCTCGCGCTCGTCCATTGCTCGCAGACCTCCTGTGACCTCCTTGTCCGGTCCGCCTCTTGCGAAAGGCGGGCCAAGTGCGGCGAGGCTTGCAGCGGCGCGGTTTGCGGCCGCCGAGGCCGTGTATCACGGTGCCGACATTTTCGAAGCCTCGCAGGAATTGGAGGCCGCCGCGGGATCAATGGACGAAGCCGAACGCCCGGAGAAGCTTCGTCTCGCGGCCCGGGAAGAGCGTCGAGATCAGCTCGCGCTGCTCCGGCGCGAGCGCGCCGAAGCGCACGTACAAGCCGAAGAATGCCGCCCAAAGGCCGGCGCCTAGCGCGAGCTCGGCGAGCGGCGGCGCATCGAGCAGCTTGACGAGCGCGGCAACGCCGACGAACGGCAGCCACGCGAGCACCGTCACGCGGAGGAACCGGAACGCGTCCTTCCACACGGCGATATCCCGGACGAACCACCAGATGAACACGTTCTTCATCAGCACGGCGCTTCCCGACGCGAGCATCGCGCCCGCGATCCCGAGCACCGGGATCAGCACGACCAGGCCGACGATGTTGTAAACGCCGAAGATTCGGCTCGCGAGGATGACGTGGGCCTTCTCCTTCAGCTGCGCGACCAGCGTGACCGGCACGTCGATCGAATTCGCGGCGGCGAACGCGAAGACGATCGTCAGGAGCGGGGAGTACTCGAGGAACTTGCCCGCGAAGACGACCTCGACGAGCGGCCGGTGGAAGCATCCGACGAAGACCGCGATCGGGATCATGACGAGCAGCGACGCGTTCATCAGCAGCGTGAAGTAGTTCTTGACGCGCTCGGCATTGGCGTGGTGATCGAGCGAGAAGAAGAGCGGACGGACGACCGACTCGAGGAACTTGAGCGGCGTCACCCGATAGACCATGACGCTCAATCGCGTCGTGAACGAGTAGGCGCCTACCGCGATCGGGTCGAGGTAGGCGACGATGAAGAAGTTGTCGGTCCGCGTCTGGAGCGGCAGCGTCCCCGCGTCGTTGAAGTTGTAGAAGAATCCGTACTTGAAAAGACGCCAGCGCTCGGCGGCGGAGAGTCTTTCCTTCTCGCCTCCCGATCGCTCCGCGCCCGTCAAGTAGTAGTACTTCATCCCCGCATAGAGCACGAGATAGACCGCGAGGTCGATCCAGAACACCCGCCAAAGATCGAGCCCCCAGCCGTATCCGACGACCGCGTAACCGGTGGTCTTGAGCACCGCGAAGGCGAACTGCACGCCCATGCTGTGCTTCTGAAGCAGATGCGACGAGAGCGCGATCGTCAGGACCGTGCACTGGAAGTGCGTGAGCGCGACGACGGCAAAGAGCAGAAAGAGGGAGCGGTAGTCCTCGATCTTGAAGAACGGCGCGAGGTCGGACCAGAACGCGTAGAGCAGCCCGAGCACGGCGGCGGTCGCGACGAGCCGCAGCAGCGCGATCCGCCGCACGAGCAGGTCCGCGAGCCGGTGCTCGCCGGCCTTCAGGTACTCCGGCTGATAGCGTCGGAGCGTGTGCTCGAGCCCGAACGACGCGCCCGATGCGAGGAGCGGCAAGAGCGCATAGAACAGGTTGTAGATTCCATACTCGGCCTCGCTCAGCAGCCTCACGAGCAGCACGTAGCCGATGACGGTCGCGATCTGGCCGGGCGGGCGGAGGGCGAGCGTATGGAAGACCGCCCTCCTGGCACGCTGTTTGCTGTAGATCTTCGTCATCGGCGGCGGACCGGCGGAGCTGGCGCGCGCCCTAGGACATGAAGAACGAGTGGCTTGTGCGATTCCGCTTGCGACACCGGAGCATCCTTACATGCAAGACGCACGAGCGGCAACTGCGACGAGCTCGTGAACGAGCGCGATGCGACGTCGTGCAGGGAAGCTAGGGAGCCCGAATGAGGATCGCGGTATTCGGATTGGGATATGTCGGCGTCGTGTCGGCCGCATGCCTCGCTCGGGAGGGGCATCGCGTGATCGGCGTCGACACGAATCGCGGCAAGGTCGAGCTCGTCAACGACGGCGCGAGCCCGATCGTCGAAGCCGGCCTCGCCGAGATGCTCCGCGACGCGGTACGCGCAGGAAGGTTGCGAGCCACCGTCGATGCGGCGGAGGCGGTCGCGGAGGCGGATCTGTCGCTCGTTTGCGTCGGCACGCCCGGCAACGGCAACGGGAGCCTGAGCCTCGAGTTCGTGGACCGGGTGTGCCGCGACATCGGCGCCGCGCTCGCCGACGTCTCCGAATGGCGACTCGTGACGGTCCGCAGCACGATGCTGCCGGGCTCGATGCGCGATACCGTGATCCCGGCGCTCGAGGCGGCCTCCCGCAAGACGGCGGGCGTCGACTTCGGTGTTTGCTATAACCCCGAGTTCCTGCGTGAAGGCAGCGCGGTGAAAGACTTCGAGGACCCGCCGAAGACGATCATCGGCGAGCTCGACGAGCGAAGCGGCGACGTGCTCGCCCGGCTCTACGAACGGCTCCCCGGGCCGAAGTTCCGCACCGATCTCGCGACCGCCGAGATGGTGAAGTACGTCGACAACG
>CAYMAF010000130.1:0-8001 GCA_964388365.1 uncultured Gammaproteobacteria bacterium
GGCTGAACGCCGCATTGTTCTACACGGATTGGGATACGCGCATCCTGCCGACGCCGGGCACGGAGTGCACGCTGCTCGAGCTCGGTCCGCCGCCGGTCTACGACACGGTTCCGCCGGGAACGCCGGACTCGGTGACCGATTCGCTCGGCAACACGTGTCTCGTGGGCACGACCGTTTCGCGCACGTTCTACGAGAACGGGCCGGGCACGATTCGCGGCGCCGAGCTCGAGCTGCAGTACCGTCCGACCGATCGCTGGACGGTCGCGGCGGTCTACGGCTTCACGGATTGGGACTCGCAGGACATCAACGACGATCCGAACGTGTTGTCCGATCGTCCAATCTACGTGCCCGAGGACAACTGGTCGGTCAGCGTCGCGTACTCGGCGTCGACGAGGAACGGCGGCACGTGGACGCCGCGGCTCGACATGTACGGCCAGAGCTCGATCTGCACGTCGCTGCCGGTAGCGGATGCAGCCTTCCCGGGCGCGGGGTGCTCTGCGGGCTACGAGCTGCTGAACGCACGCGTCGAGTGGGCGAGCCCGGACGGCGGGTGGCTCGTCGCGATCGGCTCGACGAACGTCCGGGACGAGGAGTATTTCTTGAACCGTTTCGATCTGACGGCGTTCGGGCAGCCGCACGTCGAAGGCCAGCCCGGCTCGCCGCGCGAGTGGTACTTGACGTTGCAGCGCGACTTTTGAGCTGGTCGCCAGGACGCTTCGGCCGGCACGTGTCGCGCCGCCGATGCCCGGCGCTTCGGCTCGCGGCTCGTCGCCGTCGGCCGAGCGCGTCAGCCGCGCGCCGCGGCGGCCGCCGACGCGTCGACGGCCGCCGGCTTTCGCACGGCGGCCGTCGCGCGATACTCGGCGGAGAAGAGCCACAGTGCGACGAGCGGGGGAAGCCCCCACCAGAGAAGACGAGAATCGGACAGCAGCACCGACGCGACGATCACGATCGGAGCGGCAGCGAGCAGCAGCCGTCCTTCCTTGCGTCCTTCGGCGCGGTGCAGCGTGCCCGCGGCGACGAGGACGAGCGCCGCGAACGCGCCGCGCAGCGCGATCGGTGTGCCGAGCACTTCGGGATCCCAGCTATACCGGATCGCGTTCGATGCGACCGAGGCGACGAGGTAAAGGCCGATCCAGACCCGCGCGTGGCGCCGTGCATCGCCGGCGATCGCGCCCCGAACGACGAGCAGGGCCGCGGCGAAGTGCAGGCTCGCGGCGAGCCAGTCCGCGGGGCCGCCGGGATAAGGCAGCACGAAGGTCGCGCCGACGAGCAGCGGCAGGAGCAGCGCCGCGAACACGGTCGACAACGCGCCGTGCCGCCCGATCAGATCGAATGCGCCGCGGCCGGGGACGTGCGCGAGCCCTGCGGTGTTGATTCGCGTCACCGCGACGAAAATCAACAGCGCCGCGATCTCCGTGCCTTCTTCGATCGCGGCACGGATGCCGTAGATCGCGCCGCTCGGCCACTCCCGAGTATGCTGAACGTACTCCTGTAACGGCACCGACCCGAGCAATACGTACGCGCCGAGCAACAGGCCGACGTGGCGCCGCGCGAGCCCTCCGCGGTGAAGCTGCACGAGCGCATAGCAGCCGAGCACGAGCAGCGGCAACGCGAGGGCCGCGATCTGCGCGAGGCCGCGGCTCGCGAGATATTCGTGCAGTGACGCGATCTCGTCGAATGACAGGAAGAGGAGCAGCAGCGCGAGCGCGAGCCAGCCGCGGCGCTCGGTTTCGGGCTTCGTCGGCGACGCGAAGCCGTCGAAGGCCTGCATCGCCGCGAGGAGCAGCAGCATTCCGGACCACCACGCACCGACGTTGTTCTCGCCGGCGAGACCGAGCCAGAACAGCGGCCGAGCCGGGCCGCCGAGGTCTTGGACGACGAACCCGAGAAACGTCAGCAGCACGAGCAGCGCGGAAGCGGCGACGAGAACGGAAAACCAGCGGCGGCTCCATGACATCGGCAACGCACGGTTCACGCGACTTCTCCCCGTTGTTCTTGTTCGCGCAGAGCGCAAGCGCGACCGCGCGCGCGAGATATGCAAGTAGCGGGCCTACACGTGCCAGGCTGCCGCGAGTCGAGGGCATTCCGACCGCCGCAAGCCGCCGACGCCGTCGAGCCGTGATAGGGTGATCGGATCCGAAGGTCGACGAGGAGAACACCGATGTGGCGCTCGATCTTGGCGGGTATCTTGGCTCTGCTCGTCGGCTGCGTCGACGACGGCGCTGCTACTCGCTCCGACGATCAGGCGGATCGGGCCGCCGAGGAGCTCGGCGAAGACGAGATCGTCGCGCTCGGCAATGAGGTGTCCGGCGCGCTGATCGGCGAGCTCATGGGGCGCGTCGCGGCGGCGATCGAGGAAGGCGGACCGGCCAATGCGATCGACTTCTGCTCGACCGAGGCGCTGCCGAGAACCGCGGCCGTCGCCGAGGCGCACGGGGTCACGCTGAAACGCACGTCGTCGCGGCTGCGCAATCCGGCGAACGCGCCGGATGCGTACGAGCGCGAGGCGCTCGAGCACTTCGAAGCCGAGATTGCGGCCGGCCGCGCGCCGCCGACGCATCTCGTGCAACGATTGGATGAGGAGGTGCGCTATTACCGGCCGATCCTCGTCGCCGAGCCGTGCACGGTCTGCCACGGACCCCGAGACGCTCTCGATCCGCAGGTGGCGGACGCGCTCGATCGGCGCTATCCGAACGACGAGGCGACAGGCTATCGGCCGGGAGACTTCCGCGGGCTCGTGCGCGTCGGCGTGCCGGCGCAGGGCCGCTGACGGACGCGCGCGCTCGGCGGCCGGCTCACCGAGCGGTCGGATTTGGCCGGCGCAAGCCGGAATAGTCGAACGAGAAGCAGGCGCGGCCCGCGCTGTGGCTCCAGAAATCGCCCTGCATCCGGGGCGCGGATTCGCGGTCGAAGTCGGCGCAGAGCTCGAACGCGTGCGAGCCCGTGACGACATAAGCGTAGGGCTCCTCCGAGGCCGGATCGCTCGGCAGCCGCGTGAGACGGCGCCCGTCGACGAGCGCGTCGAGCGTGTCCGGCAACCGCCCGGTCTCCGTGACGTGACGGCTCAACGCGTTCGCGAGCGTCCTGAGATCAGAAACGCGGCGCTCGTCGAGACGCAGGAGACGCTGCTCGGTCGGCGAGCCCGACAAGTACAGCCCGGCCGCGATCGCGGCGGCGACGGCGGCGACGGCGGCGTATGCGGCGATTCGGTGCGGGGTCATCGGCCGAGCGCCTCGTCGTCCGAGCGAGCGCTCCAGAGGTAGTAGCCGAAGATGCTGCCGGCGATCGCCGCGACGACGAGTGCCTTCAGCAGGAATCGGACCGTCAGATCGCCGCCGAGCAGATTGAAGACCAGCGCGATCGAATCGCCGACGATCACTGTCGCCGCGATGAACAGCGTGAGGTACGTGAGCCACTTGCGGATCGCGGAGTTGCGCCGTGCAGGCTCCGCGGAAACCTCGCGGGCGATTCGCGATGCCGTGAATAGAAAGACCGGAAAGGCGACGATCAGCGTCGACGTCGCCCAGCGGATGCGATGGCCGGCCGACGCCGTGACGTACGAAGCGAGCCCGTCGGGAAACGCCAGCTCGATGAGCCGGAACAGCAGGCTGCCGAGTGCGAGCGCGGCCGAGTAGAGCATCGCGAACATCACGAGGTACAAGAACGCGTCGCGTGCGGAAACTTCGGGCCGCGGCTGCGGCACCGGCACGACGAAGTCGACGTTCGCGTAGTGCCTGAGGCCGTCCTGAATCTGCGCGCGCGACCAGCCGGCCTCCGCGAGCGCATTCTCGATCTCGGCGCGCGATGCACCGTGCTTCAGCGCGGCCTCGACGAATGCCGTGAGTCGTCGGTCAGCGATGGCCGTTCTCCTTCGATCAGCTCTTCGATGTCGTCGGTCGGCGTGTCCGTGGGACCAGCCGTGCTCGTCGGGAGCGGAAGACTCTAGCGCCGTTTCGCCGCAATGGCCGCATCGGGCTCATGCCCGGATTCGGCTCCAGATCCGCAGCGCGACCTCGGTCGGCGCATCTGTCGCGAGGACCGCGGCCTCCGCGGCCTGCTCGTCGACGGCACCTTGCCGGCGAAGCACTGCGAGCGCGCCGATCGACAGGCCGAAGCGCAGCGATCGCCCGAGCGGCGAGATCGCCGAATCCGCGCAGCTCGATCCAGCGTCTGCGAGCGCCTCGAGCACGCGCTCCGAGAGCCCCCATTGCTCGGCGACATGGCGTGCGGCATCGACCGCGTGCTCGGCGACGGCCGAGACGATGACGGCCGGATCGGGCGAAAGCTTGCGCGCAGCGAACCGATCGAGGGCGGCGCGGTAAACGATGATCGTGCCGAGTCCCGTCAGCAGGCCGAGCAGCTGACCGGCGAAGCGGTCGGCCTTCTCGACGAACGCGGCATGCGCTTCGGCCGCGGCGGCCGTTCGATAGGTCTGCTCCCAGACGATCTCGACGAAATCGGCCGGCTTGCCCGCCGCCTTGCGCAGCACCGGCTGCATCAACGCGGCGGCGACGAGCGAGCGGATCCCTTCGGTGCCGAGCACGGCGACGGCGCGATCGACGCTCTCGACCGGCTGGTCGCTCGTTCGGTAGAACGCGCTGTTCGCGAGCTTCAGGAGATTCCCGACGAGGGCAGGGTCGCGGGCGATGATCGCGGCCAGCTCCTGGCGCGTCGTCTCGTCGTCGTTGACCGCCCTTAGCAGCTCGGGCAGCAGCCCGGGCCGCCGCGGAGCGTAGCGGGGATTCGTTGCGAAGACCTCGATCTTCTTCGCGATCGATTCCTCGACCGCGGCGTGCTTCGGCGATGCGGGCTCGACGTTCGGCTCCGCGCCGAGCGCGAGCGCGTGCAGGCGGGCGAGGAGCTCGGCGCGGCGAAGCGGGCCGTCGCGGCGGCTCCCGTTCTGCGTGGGATCCGGATCGGCACGCTGCACGGGCCTCTCTCTCGCCGATGCCGGTACACGAGCCGTTGTTGCGGCGGTGCGGCGAAAGAACGGACCGAACGCGACGGCGATCGCGCCGAACGTCAGCGTCACCGCCAGCAGTAAGACGACAACCGAGGACATCGCAACCCTCAACGGCGCCGCCGGCACCAGTCGGCCAAGCGCGCGAGCGCGAGATTATGACACCCGGGCAACGGTCGACGCTGTGACTGCGATCGCAGAGCGGTCACAGCGAACGGCGTTCCACAGGCGCCGACACGCTGGATTCGCGAGGGCACGGCGGCCGACCGCGGCTCTCGCCGAGCGCGTTTCGCAGCCGTCGTTCATGGCCGGTACCGCACGAGGCGCGCGAGGAATGCGTTCGCGCGCTCGAGCGGAATGCGGTGCGAGTCGTAAGTCAGCGTCAACGTGCACTGGATGCCGATGCGCGGCCCTTGCTCCGTGCCGGCGCCGGACGTGACGAGGCCGCGCCGCGGGCGTCCGATGCCGAGAACGGCGGCACCGGTCGGCGGCAGCGGCAGTGGCGCGGCGAGCACGCAGCCGGATGAGCCGTAGTCGTGCAGTGCGAAGCGCGAGCCGGTCTCGCCGGCTGCTCGAGCTCCGTCGCGAAGCGCGTGCGCGATCGCGTCGAGCGAAACCAGATCCTCGGTGTCGAGCGCGACGGTGCCGATCGCGCCTTGCTCGTCGGAGCGAATCACGTCGAAGCGCGGCGCCGGCAACGACAGCTCGGGCAACATCGGCAGCGCGCCGGCCGCTGCCGCGGCGAAATACGCGAGCAGCGGCAGGTCGGTTCCTTCGGCGCGCCGGCGTTGCCGATGCTCGAGCCAGGCGTCGAGCTCGGCGTCGAACACGGTGAATGCCGCGGCCGCACGGCGCGCGTCGAGCAGCGAATCGGAGGCGTCCGGGCGCAGGGCGCCGTCGACCGCCGCGGCCGGGGGCGGCCGCCCGCGTGGGTCGTTGTCCGCGCGCTCCGTGTCGCTGCGGTCGTCCGTGCGACCCCCGAGCGATGCGATCACGTCGGCGACGCGTAACCGGCCGTTCGGGCCGGTGCCGCGGATCGCCGATGCATCCAAGCCGTACTGCCTGACGAGGCGGCGCACTGCTGGGCTCAGCGTGTCCCCGTCGGGTGTCGTGTCGGCGTTCTCGTCTCGAGTCTGCGGCGAGCGGTTGCCGCTCTCGAACCGATGCTCGAGCTCGGTTTCGTGCTCGCAGCGTTCGTGCTGCTCGCCGAGCGAAGGACGGTCTTGCGATGCGTTGTCGGTGGGCTCGTCGTCGTTCACGAGGCGTTCTCCGAAATCGGCGAAAGAAAAGCTTCGCGGACTCGCGCAAGCGGTCGGTCGTCGAACGCGCAGCGTACACGGGAGGAGGCGGAGATTTCGAGTCGTCGAAAATCACGCGATGCCGAACGTGCGTCCGCGGAGTCGGCCTGCCGCGGACTCGGGCATTAGAATGTCGCGATGCCTCACGTTCGATCGATCGCCTGCCGGCTCGCGGGAGACGGAGCTTTGCGCCCGTGAACCGCGTGTCGTTCCGGCTGCGGCTGCCCGCACCGTACGGCCGCATGCTCTTGCCGGTGTATGCGCCGTCGCTGCTGATGGCCGTGAGCCAGGAAGCCGCGATGATCCTGCTGCCGCTCTACGTGCTCGAAGCCGGCGGCGGCGAAGCGCTCGCAGCGCTGCTCGTCGGAGTGCGCGGCATCGGTCTTCTGCTGTTCGATGTGCCGGCAGGCGCGCTCGCCGCGCGCTTCGGCGATCGAGCGATCCTGATCGCCGGGCTCGTCGCGATGCTCGCCGGGCTCGCGCTGCTCGCGGCGGCGCCGGCGCTTTGGGTGTTTCCTCCGGCAGCGCTTCTGCTCGGCGCCGGGCATGCCGCGTGGGTGCTCGGCCGGCAGTCGTATATCACCGACGTCTGCGGCCGCGCGGAGGTCGGGCGGGCGATCACCGCGATGGCGGGGCTGCAGCGCGTCGGCGCGTTTCTCGGTCCAGCCGCGGGCGGGCTGGTCGCGGCCTGGGCCGGTTATTCTGCGGCGTTCCTGGCCGGCGCGTTGTGCGCGGCGGCCGCCGCCGGGTTCGTGCTCGTGTATGCGCGCGACGCGTCGGACGGGCCGTCGGCGGGCGATACGGTGCTCGGCGGGCTCGTCGCGGTGCTGCGCGAGCAACGGCGGGTTCTCGCGACGGCCGGCACGGCCGCGCTGACGCTGCAGCTCATGCGCGCGACGCGCCAGCTCCTCGTGCCCCTGTTCGGCGCATCGATCGGGCTCGATCCCGGCGCGATCGGCATCCTTTATTCGTTGTCGGCCGCGATCGACATGTCGCTGTTCTATCCGGTCGGCGTGCTCGTCGACCGGTGGGGTCGAAAGTGGAGCGCCGTGCCGAGCATGCTGCTGTTCGCGCTCGGTCTCGGCCTCCTGCCGTACGCGCAGAGTTACTACTCGCTCCTCGCGGCCGTGCTGCTGCTCGGTCTCGCGAACGGTCTCGGGACGGGCGTCGTCATGGTGATCGGCTCGGATCTCGCGGTCGCGAGCGGGCGGCGGGGGCAGTTTCTCGGGGTGTGGCGGCTGATCGGCGATGTCGGGATGAGCGGGGCGCCGTTTCTGTCGAGTGCGTTCGTGAAGCTCTCGGGCCTTGCGCTTGCGAGCGGGGCGACGGCCGGCATCGGTTTCGCCGGCGCGCTCGTGATGGCGTTCCTCGTCACCGAGACGCTGAAGATGCCGGCGCACGACGTCAACGGGTCGTCGTGAGCGTGCGGCGCGCCATCCCTGGCGCGCACGCTCCCGCGCGAAGACCGATAGTGGTCAAGACCGCAAAGACACGGTGTGCCGTTCGTCGTGAACGGTCGGCGTTGGGTGGTGGGACGGCCTTGGCGCTATCGGCCTTCGCGGGACCGCTGTGAACACGTCCGTGTGCGCTGCGGGCGCGCCGTCCCTGGCGCGCACGCTCCCGCGAAGACCGATAACGTCAAGACCGCAAAGACACGGCGTGCCGTGCGTCGTGAACGGTCGGCGTGGGTGGTGGGGCGGCCTTGACGCTATCGGCCTTCGCGGGACCGCTGTGAACACG